>CAIXHF010000136.1 GCA_903919185.1 uncultured Opitutia bacterium
CGTCTTCGGTCTCGCCGCCACCCAGGCCGCCTTCGAGCACGGCGAGCCGTGGCGCCTCGAGTGCGTGGATTACCTCCGCGGCAACCTCGACCTCATCGAGCAGGAACTCAAGTCCATGCCCGGCGTCGTGCTGCGCCAGCGCCCGCAGGCCAGCTTCCTTGTGTGGTTCGATATTACCGCGCTCGGTTTCGAGGACGCGCATGCCGAGTTCGAGAAGGGTGGTATCGGTTTCAGCAACGGTGCCGACTTCGGCGGCCCCGGTCACGTGCGGCTCAACTTCGGCTGCCCGCGCGAACGCCTGCGCGAGATCTTGCGACGCATGAAGAAGGTCGTGGAGCGGGCGCCGGGACGGAATAAATAAAAGAGGCTCAGAGGCCCAGAGGCTCGGTGGACCAGAACGATATAGCGTTAGTTGATCGGTTGACCCGTGGGCCAGTTGGCAAGGGAGGCATCGAGTGCACGTGCAAAGGTGCAAATCGGCCTACGGCCTGTGCAAAGGTGCAAAAGTGAGCGACAAGAGGCAGGGCTCAAAGGGGAACCGGGAGCCGGATGATTGGATGGGGGGTTATGCCTAGGGCGGGCGACTTGACTTAACGCCGATAGTAATACAATGTATTACCTATGCACAAAAAGCTCACTAAGCTCGGGAACTCCCAGGGGCTCATCTTCGATGCTGCGCTCATGGAGCTCGCCCGCCTCAAGGTCGGCGACGACGTGAACGTCGAGGTCCACGAGGGCGGCACCATCACGATCACCCCCCTTCGTCCGCGTCCCTCCAAGGAGGAGGTCACCAAGGCGATCCGTGGTGTGATGAAGGACTATGCGCGCACCATGCGTAAACTCGCGTGAAGGTTACGCCCGAGAATTGCTTCCACCTCACGGTGGAGATTGTGAAGGAAATCCATGTCGCCGCCCTAGAGGGTTTCGGTGGTGCGGAAGGCGTCCGGGAGCCTTCGCTCTTAGAGTCCGCAGTGGCGGCCCCGCAGGTCACCATCGGCGGCTATTCTCCTTTCGCTGACTTGGCCGAGGTCGCTGCCGCTTACCTATTCTATCTTTGCCGAAACCACCCGTTCTTAGATGGCAACAAGCGGACCGCATTGGGCGCGTGCTTGGTTTTCTTACGTCTCAACGGCGTCGAGCCGAAGCAGGATTCGGCGAAATGGGAGAGCCTGACGTTTGCGATTGCCGCCGCCCAGATCGATAGAGACGAGGCGACGAAACAGTTGAGGGCATTATTGCCGAAGGTGAAGTCCGTCAAGAAGCCGAAGAAGAGGAAGAAGAAGTAAGCGAGGACTGGAGGACTCGTTGACCAGAGAGAGGCAGCGTTAGTTGACCCGTTGATCGGTGGGCCGGTTGGCCAGGGAGGTAATGGGTAGGGTTGGGACCGCGTCACGACATAGCTGTCTTGCAGTGTTCCCAACCGCTAATCGCCAACCGCTTCCACCTTACGCAGGTAGGGACGAGATCACTATCGCGTCCTAATATTGGTCGTCCGTTCGGCACAGGGCGCACTCCGCTGAATGAGGGCGCGATAAATCGCGCCCCTAGCTCTGTCCGCCCTGCGGCGGCCAAGGACAGCACGTGGTGCTGCCCCTACCTCAATCAAGTTGGCAGGAAACTTATGTCCGCCACCCGCCACCTGAGGCTGCCACCCGCCACCCGAAGCGGGAATGCCCCTCTGGTCAACTGAGCCTCCGGGCCTCTGGGCCTCTGTTTTAAGGCAATTTCGGCACCGAATGCCTCTCCTTTCTTTTTGACGAACGGCCGGGGAGTCCCATCGTCAGACGACTCAGGACAGTCCGATGGTGTAATGGTAGCACAGGAGATTCTGATTCTCCTTGTCTAGGTTCAAATCCTAGTCGGACTATTTCCTGAAAGCAAAAAGCCCTCTCACGAGGGCTTTTTCATGC
>CAIXHF010000137.1 GCA_903919185.1 uncultured Opitutia bacterium
CCAGCGGCGATGCCTAGGTTCTTGACCCAAGGGCTTTTTAAGGCAATTCCTGTAGGCAACAGAATCCTATGAAGCCCACCACCATCATCCTCAGCTTGCTCTCCGCTGCCCTTGCCGGCGTTGCGATCGTCTGCGTCGTGTTCGAAAACGAGGCCCGCACCAAGCTCGCCGAGGTCCAGGAAAATAACAGTACTCAGGTCCAAGCCGCCCGCGTCAAGGCGATCGCCCTTGAGCGCAAAGCCGTCGAATCCGAAGTGAAGGCCGCGAAGGCCGAGAAGGCCGCTGAAGTCGCTGGTACCAAGGTCACCGCTGCCGCTGATGCGCACAAGAAGACCGACGACGATTTCGCCGCCGCCAAGGACGCCATCGCCAAGAACTTGACGAAGATTGCCGAGCTCGAAAAGGCTCGCTCCGAGTCCGCCGCCCGCGTGAACGAACTCACCGCTGAAGTCGCTAAGCTCCGCGATGGTTCCGAAGTGCGCGACGCCAACGCCAAGTCCAAGAAGTCTGAAGCCGACCTAGAAGCCGCCTCCGCTGCCCTCCGCGAAGCCAACTCCAAGATGGCTGAAATCGAAAAAACTTTCGCGACCCTGACTGAAGAGAACAACCGCCTCAAGGCTCGCTCCCGCGAGATTGGCTCGGGTTCTACTCCTGACCACCGCCCTCTCTAAGTTAAGTCCGTAACGACTTAGCCCCAAGGCCCGGCATCCGCCGGGCCTTTTTGTTGGCCGAGCCTACCACATCCACCAGAGACGGGCTCGCTGGGGTGCTACGGCGTCAGGCAAGCCAAAGCCTAAGCGCCCTCCCCAGCGGCACACCACGAGCCCACCAGCGGCCACTGGCCCGCTGTCACGCAATGAACAGCATGCCGCTGCATCCGATGGGAGATAGACATAGCACCGCGACCGCGGAGTGCTAGCGCACCCTGGCAACGTCTGGTGCCAGTACGGTCCGACATAGCCGTCCTAAGGTAAGCCTCAGGCCCGCGTGCCTTCGGTCGTTAAGTTACCCCACCCGACTCACCCTGTTTATCAGCGCTCCGCGCGCGGCAGACGGGCGCCGACCATGTACGGCATAGCCATGATATGAAATAAGCCAGACGCACTCGCGTCCGGCTTACCCTCGGTGGACTCCACCAAAGAAAGAGGGCCGACTTTCGTCGGCCCTCGAGCTATGAAATCTAAATCCTAGGATTTAGAAGGCAATCTGGGCCTGGAGACGGATGGCGTCCACGTTGGCCTTGGCACCGGGGACGGTGACTACGCCACCGCTGACGATGTCCTTGAACTCGGAGCGCTCGTAACCGAGCTGGATCTTGGCGTTCGCACCATTCACCGAAGCGCCACCAGCCACTGGCAGGGTGAAGTAGTAGTTCACGCCAGCGTAGTAGGAGTTGGACTTGTTGAAGTTCGAAGCGCTGATGCCAGCACCGCCGGCACCACCGACGGTACCGAAGTCACGGACGCCATCAGAGATGGCTTGGCCGCGGCCATCGGTATCGAGGTTGGTGTAGCGAGCGACAGCTTCCCAGTTGTCGTTGATCTTGTAGGCCACGGTGAGGTTCTCGCCGATCGGCTTACGGTTGCCAGAGCTGGTAGGAACGTCAGCGGTACCATTGATCTTGGTGCTGAGGTATTCAGCATAGACCGTCCAATTGTCGTACTGAGCCTGCACGAAGGGGTTGAAGCCTTCCATGTTGGCCTGGGTGTTGGAGGCACCGGCGGTGCTGTAGTAGCGAACCTTACCGTAGTTCACACCGACGGCGTACTTCTGGTTATCGGAAACCTTGTAGTTATAGACGAGGTTCGCGTAGCCGGCAATATCGTTCAAACCCTTGAAGTTATTGAAGCCCTGAGCGGCAGCCGTGAGGGAAGCGCCGTACTCAAAGCCCTGAGGGTTGGCGACGCTGGTGTAGTGAATACCACTGTGGTGAGCACCGAAACCGAGGCGACGACCGGACGAGAGGATCGCGGTGCTGGAGCCGTTTTCGGATTCATTCCAGTAGCGGTTGGTGATGCCACGCTCAACCGTGAGGAGCTTCGAGGACGAAGCCTTGAAGAGGGAGCTCAGGGTGCTTTCTTCATAACCCCAGGTCACCTTCTTGTAACCGAAGTCAATCGTGCCGATCGAGCTGGTGTGGGACACCATGGCGCGGTCGATGCTATTGGCGGTGTTACCGGACATGTCGAAGACGACGTCGCCCTGGATACCTTCGCCCACGTCAGCGATGAACTCGATGTAGAGGCGGCGCATCAGGAAGGCGTTCTGCGAACGGTAGTTCGAGGTGGTAGCTGCACCAGCGGTGGCGTTCTGACTGTAGCTGAAGTTTTCCATCTGGGTCTGGAAGTAACCAGCGATGGTGAAGCGCTTGGTAGCGTCTTCCTTCGGGAACACACGGTTGACACCCGAAGCGGCGCGCGCGGCGGCGGCCTCGTCGAGGGTCTTGGCGCGTTCTTCAGCGGAGATCACGCCCTTCTTCACGAGGAGGTCGAGCGTGGCCTTGTCTTGAGCTTGCGAAGCAACAGCGGTGAGGGCTGCGGCCGCGACGAGCATGGTCTTCAGGGTATTGTTCATATGTTTTAGGTGCGATGTGCGAGAGGACTATCTCACCCCATTGTGACAGAATCGTGGCGAACAGGTGAATACCCTGCCACACGGCCGACACATGCGCTCGATCGGTTTAGCCCAAAAAATCCCTAAAACCAGCAAAAACCCCAGCAAAACGCGGCTGCCATCTTAATTCACGCCGAATCAAGCCCGCATCGATGATGCGGCTGGGCGGGACTTGGCCACTGCGACGCATCCGTGGACCCGCCGGAGCTTCAGCGTCGAAGATCGGCGTAGGCAAATGCAGTTGGGCAGAAATCCACACGGCTAAGTCCGCCTTGGTCACAGGCTGTCCGTCGGTGACGTTATAGAGGTGCGGCCCGCGTGTAGCATTCTCAGCAGCGACTAGAATCGCACCGGCGGCGTCCTCTCGGTGTAGGTAGTTAATGTAATGATCTACACGGCCGCCAATCACATTCTCGCCGCGCCTGAGTTGATCGAGGAGGTAGTGACGGCCTGGTCCATAGAGGCCACCGAAACGTAGAACGGTCGTTTGCGCAATGCCCGACGCGAGAACCGCGCGCTCGCCGGCGAGCATCGCATCCGCCGTCGGGGTACCACCGACTTCACTGACTTCGGTGACGACGCTACCATCGTCCTGACGATAGACGCCCGTTGAACTCGTGAAAATAAAATGCCGCGCACTCACCCCGCTGGCCCAAGCCAGCGCCTGCTTCACGCCGAGATCATAGGTCCGCGCATAGGCGTCCACCCCGGCGCCACCGGTGCTGGCGGCATAGACGACGACATCAAAGGCCGGCGGGAGCGACGACCAATCATCCGATTGCAGGTCGCACGCCTGGGCGGAAATGCCCAGTGCCCGCAACCGAGCACAGGATTCCTCCGAGCGGACCACGCCGAGAAGAGTATGTCCACGGGCTTGGGCCTGCAACGCAAAGGCCGTGCCGACATAGCCGCAGCCGAGGACAGCGATGCGTAAGGAGCCTTTCACCGTGACAAGAAGCTGGCCATCCATTCGGCCGGGGTGGAGCCAGCCGTAGCCGACAAGAGGCTCATGAGTTCACGGGCGTCCGCCGCAGCTTGCTGCCGGGCTTCTCCATCGTCGACACAAGCCGACAGACGAAGAGCGAGGGCCTGCGGCTCACAGGCAGACTGCAGGTATTCAGGCCAAGCCGGACGTTTCAAGAGGATGTTCGCGATACCGAGATGATCGACACGGCCCGCGATCAGGCGACGTCCGATAATCCAGGTTATCGGATTCGCCCGATAGACAACGGCCCCAGGAATGCCTGCGAGCGCGACCGTCAGCGACATCGTGCCCGAACTGACGAGCGCGGCACAGCCAGCGACCGGACCATCGGAGACGGGCCGCAGGTCGATACCTTTGGCTTCTTCGCCGTATTCGGCGCAGAGCCGATACAGTTCGGCATGCACTTCCCCGCCCGTGTGCAGGACGAGGGCGCGACGCTTCGGGTGGTCGCGACGGAAGCGGGCAAAGGCCTCAATCAAGGCCGGGAAGATTTTTCGGACAGGCTTGGGGCGACTACCAGGCAAGAGCAGCACCGGGCCGTC
Organism: uncultured Opitutia bacterium; assembly: GCA_903919185.1. GTDB lineage: Bacteria > Verrucomicrobiota > Verrucomicrobiia > Opitutales > UBA953 > UBA953. Next base: position 4,141 of record CAIXHF010000137.1, read on the forward strand.
TGCGTCATAGCTCAGCGCCAGAACATGGTCGGCTTCCGCAAAGGGATGGCCGACAAAACGGGCGTCCAACTTGGTATCGGCATAGACCGCGGGCTCGAACGGGAAAATCGTCCCGACGGCATCCAAGTCGCGGGCCATGGTGAAGCGGCGCTTCGGCTTCCACGCCCACAGCTGCGGACTCACATACTGAATGACCGCCGTCTCGCCACCGCCAGCGCGGGAGAGCCCGGCCAAGCGGAGTTCGTTCGCCAAGCGCAGGTTGAGCCCCGGGTAATCGACGAGCACCACGAGCTTGGGCTTCCACTGCAGAGACCAGGCAGTCATCCGAGCAAAGAGCCGGCGGTAAAAAGGATAAGCCGCGAGGACCTCGACGATACCGACGGCGGAGAAGCCGGTCATATCGAAGAGTAGCTGCGCCCCCGCCGCCTGCATCCGTGGACCGCCGAAGGCTGCCACCCGCAGGTCGGGACGGTGCTTCAGTAAATCCTGAATAGCCTTAGCGGCATGCTGGTCGCCGGAATGCTCACCCGCGACAAAGAGGATATCGATTCCGCCCGTACGGGGCCGTTCAAAGGCCGCCGGGATGGCCGGGAAGGCGCTCATCGACGAGCCATGCCGGCACGGATTTGCTCGGTGATGCGCAAGGCAACCTCGAGGGCGGTACGGCCAAGCTCACCACTGACCTTCGGGCTCTTGCGCTCGCGGACACAGGCCACGAAGGAACCGAGTTCGACGGCCAGGGGCTCGGCCTTCTCAATGGGAATCTCTTCCTTGGCGAAGCCGCCCTCGACCGTCGGGTCAACGCGCACGGTGTGGCCCTTCTGACCCATGAAGTCGATGGAGGCGTAACCACCCGTCTGGAAGACACGAATCTCGCGGTTCTTCTTCTGCGAGACGCGGCTGGCGCTGAGGTTGGCGACGCAGCCATTGCGGAAGGCGAGGCGGGCGTTGGCGATATCCTCCGTCTTGGTGACAACGGAGACGCCGACGGCGTCGATCTTCTCCACTTCAGAATTAGCCAGTTGCAGGACAATCCCGATGTCATGGATCATGAGATCTAAGACGACGCCCACTTCGGTGCCACGCGGGGTGAAAGGTGCGAGGCGCTCCGCCGTGATATAACGCGCGTCGGTGACGGCTTTCTCCAGGTACGACATCACGGGGTTATAGTGCTCGATGTGCCCAACCTGCACGATGCGGTCGGCTTTGCGGGCCGCGGCAAGGATTTGCTCGGCCTCCTCGAGGGTGACGCACAAGGGCTTTTCAACCAAGAGGTGGCAGCCCTTCTCCAGTAAGGGAATCGCCAAGGCGGCGTGGTAGTTAGTTGGGACGACGACGCTGACGGCATCGCAGGCGGCGGCCATGTCGTCCAAGGTCGCAAAGCGGGCACAATGATGCCGCGCGCAGATTTCGGCCGCCCGCTGGTCGTCGGGCTCATAGATCCCAGCGAGTTCGGCGCCTGGAAGGGCTGAGTAGATGCGGGCGTGGTGCTGGCCGAGGGATCCCGTACCAGCTACCCCACAACGAATGCGCGTGGCTGTCATCCTCGAAGGATTCAACGGCTGCCCGTCTACTTCAACCCGAAAACCCTCCCGCCCGAGAGTCGAAAGCGGCCCCATCCTTGGTTAAGGAGACGCGGACGAGCAAGCCGTCAAGGACGGTGGCTGCGCCGCGACTGCCCGTCGCGGACACGACGAGTTATCGCAGAAACGCCCACCCGCGGAGTCCCTTATTGCTCCCTGCGGGTCTTTCCGTCATAGAAGGTGGATGACGCGTGATGCGCAGCTGGCCGCCTTAGAACGGCTCATGGACGACCCCTCCCCGGTCGTGCGTAAAGCCGTGCTCAAGGGCGTGCAAGCGGCGGGCACCGAAGGGCTCCTTTGGCTGCAACAGTTAAGCAAGGACCAGACCCTAGGTCCCTACGCCCTAGCCCTGCTCGCGGAGGTCCGGACTCCGGAGTCCTCTGCCCAGGCGCTCATCCGGTACCTCCAAGCCGGCGACATCGACCTCGAGGAGGCCTGCCTCCTCATCGAACGTATCCAGAACCCGAAGCTCGCCGAGGGGGCCTACAAAGAAAAGCTCGATAAGCTTTGCGCCCGTACCCGCGAGCTCATCGCCGAACCCTTAGACGTTCGCGCCAAATGCCGCCTGCTCTGCCGCGTTCTCTATGGCGAAGAAGGCTATCGCGGTTCCCAGCAATCGTTCGCGACGCCCGAGTCCTCACTACTTTCCCACGTCCTCGCCGAGCGACGAGGTATCCCGATTTCGCTCTGCCTCATCTTCCTCCTCGTCGCCCGGCGCCTCGGACTGCCGGTCGAGCCGGTCGGCTTGCCTGGTCGCTTCATGGTCGGGGTCTTCCGCGGCAAGGAACCGCTCTACATTGATTGCTATGAAGGCGGCGCCTTCCGCACCCGGTCCGAAGTCCAACTGCTGCTACTCGACAACCAACTGCCGGCGGACGAAGCGTTCCTGCAACCGGTGACTTCGCTCCAGACGATTGCGCGTTGCTGCCGCAACTTAGTCTCGCAATTCGAAGCCCAAGGCGACGACCGCAGCAGCCGCCTCTTTGTCGGCATCGTCCACGCCCTAGAGAAGATCGATGAGCGCGCCTGATACCTTAACGCTGGCGGACCTCCGTACCCGGACGTTCCCGCACCCGCTGCTGGGCGTCCTCGGCGACCCCATTGCGCATTCATTGAGCCCGGCGATGCACAACGCCGCCCTCGCGGCCTTGCGGCCAACGCACCCGACCCTCGCGACGCTCAGTTACCTGCGCCTGCATATTACCGCTGCCGAATTACCCGCGGCCTTACTAAGACTACGCGAACTTGGCTTCGCCGGCCTCAACTTAACGGTGCCGCACAAGATCCAGGCGCTCACCCTCGTGGCCGAACTCTCGGACGAAGCCCGGCGCGCCGAATCGGTGAATACGCTCGTACCCACCGCGCAGGGCTGGGCGGGCCATACCACCGACGGCCAAGGTTTCCTCGAAGCCCTCCGTGAGCACTCTGGCCACGGGATCTCGGGTCGTCCCGTCCGCCTACTCGGCGCCGGTGGTGCGGCCCGCGCAGTCGCTGCTGCCTGCCTCGCCGCGGGTTGCAGTGAACTCCACATCGTCAATCGCGATGTCGCTAAAGGCACGGCTCTCGCTGCCGCCTTCGCCGACGCCCGCGTCCGCGCAGGTGATAGCGCAAGCCTCCCCGCGGATACGGTCATCGTCAACTGCACCACGCTCGGACTAAAACCCAGCGACACTTCACCGCTATCCGCCGAGCTACTCCGCCCGGGTCAGTTCGTGTTCGATACGACCTACGGCACCCACCAATCGCAACTCCTGCAGGATGCCGCCGCCCGCAGGGTTGACGGTTGCGATGGCCGCTCGATGCTCCGCTGGCAAGGAGCGCTCGCCTTCCGCCTCTGGACGGGCATCATGCCTCCTGCCGCCCCGATGCGCGCCGCCCTTGGCGAGCCCCCCGCAACCCCATGACTCTCGTCGACGCCCAAATCTTCATCGCTTTGCATCCCGCGGTCTCCGCCGTCTGTGCCGGGGCCGTGGGCGCCTGCATTGGAAGTTTTCTAAACGTCTGCATTCATCGCCTGCCCAAAGAAGAATCGGTCGTCACGCCCGCTTCGCGTTGTGCCTGCGGCCAACCGATTCCGTGGTGGCTAAACCTGCCGCTCTTCGGCTGGCTCGCCTTACGCGGTAGAGCCCGCTGCTGCGGGGCTTCGATTTCCATCCGCTACCCGATTATTGAGCTCCTCACGGCCGTCCTCTTCGCGGTGGCCATCCTGACCTTACCTCCGCTCAAGGCGGCCATCGCCGCCGTCTTCCTGCCGCTACTCATCGTCTTGGCTGGTTGCGACCTCGACGACATGATGGTCCCCGATGCCCCGAACCTAGCCCTCGTTGGCCTCGGCCTGCTTTTCTCCATTCTAGTCCCCTCCCTCCAGGGAGAAACCGGTTCCAACCTGGAAGTCATCAACCGCCTCCAAGCGGCCGGTGACTCGCTGATTGGTATCGCCGTGGGGACGGCCCTTGTCTGGTGGATCCGGACGATCGGGGGTATCCTGATGGGTCAAGAAGCCATGGGCGAAGCCGACATTATCCTCTGTGCCGGGGTCGGGGCCTTCTGCGGTTGGCAAGGGGCGGTCTTCTGCCTCTTTGGGGGAGCGGTCATCGGCGTGTTGCTCAAATTCCCGATGGTAATCGCGGTTTTCACCAAAAAAGAGACCGATAGTCACGTCCCGTTTGTGCCTAGCCTAGCGATTGCGGGTGCTATTTGGTTCTTTCGCGGACCCGAATTGGTCCAAGCCTGGCACCTGTGGGTAACCGGCTAAGGTTTCTGGCTTGTCACCCCTTCCCCCCTCTCCCAAATAAACACACCCCCAATCATGAAGCAGCTCGCCCTCGCCACCCTCATCGCCTCCGCCGGTCTGGTCGGATGCAACACGTACGACACCGCGAACCACGGTAAGGCGGTCTCCCTCGAACCGAGCCACAATTTCCTCGGCATCGTCCGCACCGAGCCCGGTTCTTACTCGGCGAACAATAACGCCACGGTTCGCGTGAGCACTAACGAGTTCTACAGCCGCCGGACGTCTTCTGGCGACCGTATCGTCCTCCTCTGGGGTGCGATCACGATTACCGACTACTAAACCTCACAAGAGACCTTGCAGAAGCCCCGGAAACGGGGCTTCTTCGTTTCTAGGCAAAATGCACGACCCTGGCCGCAACGTCGCCCGACACCTCCGCGCCGCCGCCACCCAGACGCCGGACTTGACGGCGACGCTTTCGCCGTTGTCGGTCAGCCCCCACGGGCGGGTCGTCCATGCGCATCGCAACTTTCAGCAGCTCGACCAGGAAAGCGATGCGGCGGCGCGGGTCTTCCACGCGCAAGGCATCGCCCCAGGCACGCGCGTCCTCCTAGCGGTCCGTCCCGGCCATGACCTCATCGTCTGCATGTTTGGGCTGCTCAAGCTCGGCGCCGTCCCCGTCGCCATCGACCCCGGTATGGGCTTCCAGAACTACCTGAACTGCGTCCGCCACGCCCGACCGACGGCGCTGGTCGCCGTTCGCGCGGCTCACTGGCTCAGCCTACTACCGTTCGTAGCCTTCCAGAGTCTCGAACACCGTGTAACCGTCGGCGGTCGCCACTGGCGCACCCAGCTGGAGCAGTGCACGTCTTCGGACCCTCGGCCGCTGGCGGCGCTATCCGCGCATGACCCCGCGGCGATTTTATTTACGTCGGGTTCGACGGGTGCGCCCAAGGGCGTCGCCTACACGCATGGAATGTTTGACGCCCAGATTGAGTTAGTCCGCTCGACCTATGGCATCCAACCCGGCGAGGTAGATATGCCGATGCTACCGATGTTCGCGCTATTTAACCCGGCGCTGGGCATGACGACGGTGACACCGTTGCTCAACCCTACTAAGCCAGGCTCCGCCGACCCGGCCCCCATCGTCGCGGCGCTGATTTCCGAGCGGGTTACGAATTCTTTCGGCTCCCCGGCCATTTGGGCGCGCATCGCTGACCATTGCGATAGCAAGCGGCTGGCACTGCCCCACCTACGACGCGTGTTGATCGCCGGAGCACCCGTGCCGGACCGATTGTTGGAGCAATTACTGCGCATCGCCCCACAAGCGCAGATTCATACGCCTTACGGTGCGACGGAATGCCTACCCGTAAGTACGATCGAGGCGCGCGAGTTGCTGACCTCGCAACGCGACTTAGCCCGCCAAGGCGGTGGCACGTGCGTCGGCCGGGCCGTCGCTGGCGTGGAGATTCGCATCATCCGCGAAACGGCAGGCCCCTTGAGCACTTTAGCGGAGACGACGCCCTGCACCCCCGGCGAGGTAGGCGAAATCATCGTCACCGGGCCGAGCGTTACCCGGGCCTACGATGGCCTGCCCGCTGCGACAGCCCTGGCAAAAATTCCCGACGGCGAACGCGTCTGGCATCGGATGGGCGACCTCGGTGCCATCGGGGCGGACGGCTTACTACGTTTCTTCGGGCGCCGTACGGAGAAGGTCCGCACAGCCCAGGGAGACCTCTACACCGAAGCCCTCGAGCCTGCCTTTCGCGCGCACCCCCAAGTCGCACGCTGTGCGCTCATTGGACTCGGCAATAAAGCTCCGATGATTCCAGCCCTCGTCGTAGAACCCAAGGAAGGTCACTTCCCGACCAACACCGGTGAGCGCGAGAAGTTTGTCGAGGCCCTCCGCACGCAAGCGGCCAACCACCCGCAGGCCGCCGCCATCCAGCACATCTTCTTCCAAAAGAAGTTACCGGTGGACGTTCGCCATAACGCCAAGATTCACCGCCTGCAGCTGTCCAAGGAATGGACGGCCCGTACCCGCGAATGAACCCACCCACCGTCCTCGTCACTGGCGGCAACGGCTTTCTCGGCCGGGCCGTGGTCGAACGTTGCCTCGCTCGCGGCTACGCCGTGCGCGTGTATGGACGCTCGGACCTTTCGGCCGACCTATCACCGCGCGTGACGTTCCACCGTGGCGACCTCGCAGATGCCACCGCGCTGACGGCCGCCGTCCAGGGCTGCGATTACGTCTTCCATGTGGCCGCCAAGGCCGGCGTGTGGGGGGCTTGGGACGATTACGTCCGCAGCAATATCACCGGCACCGAGACGGTCGTGCAGGCCTGCCGCGAGCACGGCGTGAAGGTCCTTGTCTATACGAGTACCCCGAGCGTGGTCTTTAACGGCGAGTCCTTCCGCGGGGCCGACGAGTCCCTGCCTTACGGCACCGAATTTCTCTGTGCCTACGCCGAAACCAAGGCGACCGCCGAACGCCGGGCGCTCGAGGCCGCATCGGATACCTTGAAAGTCTGTGCGCTCCGTCCTCACCTAATCTGGGGACCTGGCGATCATCATCTCTTTCCGCGCGTCTTGGAACGCGCCCGTGCTGGCAAACTGCGTATCGTCGGTGACGGCACCAACCGCGTCGACGTCACCCACGTGGACACCGCCGCGAATGCCCATCTCAGCGCGCTGGATGCCCTCCTCGCCGGCCGCGCCAACGGGAAGGCTTACTTCCTCTCGCAAGGCGAACCCGTCAACCTCTGGGAGTTTATCAACCGCCTCGTTGTGGGGGCGGGACTCCCGCCCATCACGAGGAAGATTCCCCTTCGCCGTGCTTACGTAATCGGTTCGGTCATGGAAGCCCTCTGGACCATCCTTCCGCTCAAGGGCGAGCCGCCCATGACGCGCTTCGTTGCCGTCGAACTGGCCAAGGACCATTGGTTCGATGTCTCCGCCGCCCAGCGCGACCTCGGACTCAAGCCCGCCGTCGACACCTGGACCGAACTCGACCGACTCGCGGCGACCCTGCGCACGAAATAATACGTTCGCTTGCTCCCGTCGGCTTTCGTCCCATCCCTGTTCCCCATGCCCGCCGACGGACTCCAGCCTGATAAGACTTTCCACGTGACCATCCGGACCTGGTTCGACCAGACCGATGGGCTCGGGATCCTCCATCACTCGCACTATGTGCTCATGATGGAGCGTGCGCAAAAGGTCATGTTCATCGCTTTGATGGGCAAAGATACCATCGACCCCGCAGTGGCGCCAGATGTCTACGTGGTGGTCCGTGATATCGACCTACACTACCTCGTCGCCATCCGCCCGGAGTGCGACGTGAAGCTAATTCTCAGCGTCCGCAAAGTCCGTGCGGCCGGCCTGACGGTGGATGTCGAGTTCCGGAGCCCCGATCACGCCATCCTTTACGCCAAGGCCTCCCGCACTATTTGTCGCATGGATGGCGTGACGCACCAACCGGCGGCGTGGTCGGATGAGTTCCGCGCGAAGCATGAGGAGTTGGTGAAGTAGGAGGGCAGAGTACGGAGTACAGAGTACGGAGTACTGAGTCGAATGCGGGGTCGAGTCCAGAGGGCTGGCGCAAGGACGTGGTAGGCCTGCCTAGAGATTACGACCTGACGATTTACTGAATTATCCCCCAGCCTTTTCGTGGGCATTCTGGGTTATAGCGTGGCGGAAACAAAGGAGTATCTTCAGCGCGATGCTCGAACCAGCCAACGGCCCCAGCCACCGCAAACTGAAAGCTTGGCACGAGGCGCAGACGCTAGCCGTGCTCACCTACCAAACCTGTACCGCGAGAAGGCACGTCATCGACCGCGGCCTTGCCGATCAAATACGTCGTGCAGCGATTTCTATACCATCCAATATTGCGGAAGGCAACGCCCGCGGCTCCAACAAGGATTCGCTCCGTTTTCTCTACATTGCCCGCGGATCCCTGTGTGAACTCGAATCCCAAATTGATGTCTGCTTTTCCACCCAGCTCCTTTCGAAAGAGGATGCCGAAAGGCTCCAACTTCAGTCATCCCTAGTCGGGCGACTCATCGGCGGGCTGATTCACTACCGCAAACAGAAGGAAGATGAACGGACTAATCCAAAGAAACCATCCACTCAGCCGCTTCCTCCGTAATCCGTACTCTGTACTCTGTACTCTGTACTCTTCCCCACCCTCTACCCTTCGCGTAACTTAGCGCAAATCCCACAGGATTTCCCGTCACAGCCCCGCGCGGTGCAGTGTTCCCGTCCGTAGAAGATAATGCGGAGATGAAGTTTATTCCAGGAGTCTTCCGGGAAGACTTTCTTGAGGTCACGCTCAACCTGTTCAACCGACTTACCCGGGCTGAGTTTCCAACGTTTAGCCAAGCGATGGATGTGCGTATCCACGGGGAAAGCCGGCACACCGAAGGCCTGTGCCATGACGACGGACGCGGTCTTATGTCCAACCCCCGGCAACTCCTCGAGTTCCTCGAAGGTCCGCGGGACCTGCCCGCCATGCTTGGACATGATCAGTTGGGCTAAGCCGACGAGCGCCTTGGATTTCTGCGGTGCTAGGCCGAGCTGCCGAATCAAGCCCAAGACCTTCTCTACCGGGATGACCGCCAGTTTGGCAGGCGTGCCAGCAACAGCGAATAAGGCCGGGGTCACCTCATTGACCTTCTTGTCTGTGCACTGGGCCGAGAGCACGACCGCCACTAGGAGCGTAAACGCATCCGTATGGTCCAACGGAATCGGCGTGGCTGGGTACAACTTCGCCAGATTGCGGGCGATATAATCAGCTCGTTGCTGGCGGGTCATCGATACGACAATTACCCTGCGGGTAATGATGGCAAACGCCCATGAAGACTTATTCACAAGGCCAGAACCGTGGTGGCTTCGTCTAATGGGAAAACCATCTTTCGCTAATACCCCCACCCCTCCAAGGTGGACGGTTGCGAGGGCGTCTCCCCCCTTCAAAAAACAGCAACACTCTCTCATGGCCCAACTGCCCTACGACCCTTCCAAAATCACGCGCGAACTCTCCCGGCACTACATCCCGGCAAGCGAAGCCGACATCCAAGCGATGTTCCAAGCCGTCGGCTCGACGAAGTTCAGCGATATGTACTCCCACATTGCGAACGACGTGAAGTTCCCTGGGCAGCTCAACCTCCCTGAGGAGCTCGAATACTTTGCGCTTGCTGATCGCATGCTCGCCCTCTCCCAGCGCAACGACGCCAAGACGGGCTTCCTCGGCGACGGCCTGCAAGTCTACCAGACGCATGAGATTGTCGGGCACGTCTGCTCGATCCGTAACCTCACGACCTCCTACACGCCTTACCAGCCCGAACGCTCGCAGGGCACGCTCATCACGCACTGGATCTACCAGTCTACCCTCGCCCAACTCACCGGCTTCGAAGCCGTCAACTCCTCGCTCTACGATCGCGCCAGCGCCCTCTTCGAAGCCGCCGTCTGTGCCGTCCGTATGTCGGACGCCGATACCGTCCTCGTCGCAGCGAACCTCTTCCCAGGTGACCTCGAAGTTCTCCGCACACACTGCGCTGAAATCTCGGTGAAACTCGAGTTCCTAGCGCCCGAAGAAGAAACCGGCCGCATCCGGGGCACCGCCATCAAGGCCCGCGTCGCAGAGCTCGGCGGTAAGGTCGCCGCCGTCATCTTCCCGCAGGTCAATAACCTTGGCCTCGTTGAGGACACCGATGAACTTGCAGATGCTTGCGCCGATGCCGGCGTGAAGTCGATAGCGGTCATTGACCCGATGCTCCTCGCTACCGGCGGCCTCAAGGCCCCGGCGAACTATGGCCGCCAAGGCGCTGATATTCTAGTCGGCGAAGGTCAGCACCTGGCCATCGGCGCCAACTTCGGCGGCCCCGGCCTCGGCATCTTCGCCGTCCGCCACAACGCCGAACGAAAGAACGAAGTCCGCGAAACGCCGGGTCGTTTTGTCGGCAAGGCCAAGGATAACGCCGGCCGCGATTGCATCGTCATGGTCATGGCCACCCGCGAGCAGCATATCCGCAAGGACAAGGCTACGTCTAACATCTGCTCCAACCAGGCCTTCATCGCCACCATCGCCGGCGCCGCCATCCTCGCGCGCGGCGAAGCTGGCATGGCCGCCAGCTGCACCGCCGGACGTGACCGCGCGCACCGCGTGGCCGCCCAGCTGCACACCATCCCCGGCCTCAAGGTATGTTACGCTCGGCAGGCTTTCTGGAACGAGTTCAGCCTCATGCTACCGGAACCTACCGCGGCCGTGCTCGCCAAGGGCCGCACTGCTGGCTTGCACCTCGGGGTCGACATCACCGGACGTACGCCCTGCAACTGCGCGTTGCTCAAGATCTCCTTCAGCGACATCCAGACCGACGCCGATGCCGACCGCCTCGTGGCGTTCTTCGAAGGCCTCTACGGTAAAGCCACTGGCTCCGCCACGCTGCCGGCCGTCCCCGCACACCTCCTGCGCTCTGGCGCGGTGGGTCTCCCGTCCTTCCCGTTAGCCGAACTGAAGGCCTACTACACCAAGCTCGGTGAACTCAACGTCTCGCCCGATACCGGCTGCTTCCCGCTCGGTTCGTGCACGATGAAGTATAACCCACACATCAACGACTGGGCCGCTGGCCTGCCGGGCTTCACCGCTCTGCACCCGCAAGCCCCCGTCGAAGATGCCCAAGGTTCCCTGGAACTCCTCTGGCAGATCCAGCAATGGATGCAGGCCATCACAGGCCTCCCCGGCCTGACCACCCAGCCCGTCGCGGGTGCCCAAGGCGAGCTTGTGGGGCTCAAACTCTTCCAGGCCTATCACCGCCACCACGGCCAGGCCCACCGCGACATCATGCTCATTCCGTCGTCGGCCCACGGCACAAACTTCGCCACGGCCACGACCGCCGGCTTCGTCAACCGCCAGCGTGCGGACGGTGCACCTTCCGGTATCGTCATCCTCAAGTCGGCGCCCGATGGCCGCGTCGACCAAGCCGACTTCGACGCCAAGATTGCGCAATACGGTGACCGCGTCGCTGGCATGATGGTGACCAACCCAAACACCTCGGGCGTCTTCGAAACCGACTTCAAGCGCATGGCTGACGCCGTGCACCGCGCGGGCGGCCTCGTTTATATGGACGGCGCGAATATGAACGCCATCGCTGGCTGGGTGAACCTCGACCAGCTCGGCGTCGACGCTGTGCACAACAACCTGCACAAGACCTGGACCGTCCCGCACGGCGGCGGCGGCCCGGGCGACGGCATCGTTGGCGTATCCGCCCGTCTGGTCGACTTCCTCCCTGGCTATCAGATTGAGAAGCAAGGCGACCGCTTCGTACCAGTCCGCCCCAAGCACAGCATCGGCTCGTTCCATCGCCACTGGGGTAATTTCGCGCATAAGGTGCGCGTCTACTCCTACCTTCTCCGCCTCGGCCACGCCGGCGTCCAGCGCATGTCCGCGATGTCCGTCCTCGCCAGCCGCTACCTCTTCAACCGCCTGGGCAAGCAATTCCCGTCCCTGCCGACCGCCGCCGATGGCGTCCCGCGTATGCACGAGTTCATCCTCACGCTCACGGAAGAAGACTTTAAGCGCATCGAAGCCGCCGGCATCCCGCGCGCGAACATCATCTCCCGCGTCGGAAAACTCTTCCTCGACTTCGGTTTCCACGCCCCGACCGTCGCCTTCCCCGAAGTCTTTGGCCTCATGATTGAGCCGACGGAATCCTACACGAAGGACGAACTCGATCGCTTTGCTGACGCCGTAGTGGCCATCGGCGAACTCATCCGCTCGAATCCAGAAGTGCTCAAGTCGGCTCCGCGCTTCACGCCGGTCGACCGCGTCGATGAAGTCGCCGCGAACCGCACCTTGGTGCTCAGCGAACACCTCACGGCCTTGCCGAAGATAAACGAAAACCGCCTTTCGCCCGTCCTACTCAACGCGATGCCTATCGCCGAGATTAAGGCCCGCATCCTGGCGACCGTCTAAGACTCGGCCTCAGACCGCTAGGGGCAGACGCACGCGGAAGGTCGTCCCGCGGCCGACTTCGCTGGTGACAGCGATCGTGCCGCCGTGGGCCTCTACGGCCTGCTTGACGATGGCTAAGCCGAGGCCAGCGCCTTCGGTGTGACGGGAACCCTCGGGGTCGATGCGCCGGAAGCGTTCGAAGATATGCTCCAAGGCTTCCGCGGGGATGCCGCGACCATTATCGGCCACGGCCAACTCCGCCTGCCCATCCACCAGCCCAGTCGTCACCAAGACGCGCACCCCGGACGGGTTGTGTAGAATGGCATTCATGACGAGGTTCAGGATCACCCGACCCAGACGCGCCGGATCAGCCAGAACCGAGACACCTTCGAGCTTCGCCTCCAAGGTAGCGCCCTTCTCGCGGGACAAGCGGGCCAGCAGCGCCACGGCCTCGTCGGCGAGGTCAGCCAGGTCGCACGGCGCCTTCTCGACCGG
>CAIXHF010000138.1 GCA_903919185.1 uncultured Opitutia bacterium
CCAGACCGCGTCGTCGTCGGTCACTGGTGCCTCTTTCGTGGCGCCGCCCATATCCCACGCTCCAGGGATTTCCAGGCCATCGACGTAACCGCGGACACTGGTTGGATCGCCGAAGACGTAGCTCACCGCCACGTGGTGCCAGCGCCCATCATCTGCGATCCCGCTCTTGGTGGTCCAGCGATGCCAGCGATCGTCGCCCTGGTCGTTGGCAGTTGGCGTCGTCGCAAAGAGAAAACTTGGGCAGGCTGACCCGTACATCTCGCGCAGGCGGAGCGCACAATTCTGATTGGACGAGCCGGCCTTGGTGCGGCCCTTGCCGATGAGGTAGACATTCGCGCCCTTGCGAAGTCCGTCCAGTTTCACCCAAGCCTCGAGCGTGATGGCGTCACCGTTCTTGAAATCGAAACCACTGGCTGGGCCCGTGTCGGGTAAGACTAAGTGGGCGCCTTTGCCGTTGAACCGAGCGGAGGCGTTTTTCTGGTCGAAGGTCGGGTAATCAGGACGGCGGGGGCCGGGTTGCGCGAAGGTCACACCCCCGACGTTGGCGAGCGCGGGTTGGGCCGTCCCGTCGAACGACCACATCGGTGCTTCCGCTGCGGCAAGGGTGCCGAGGCAGCTGGCCAAAGCGATGAGACGGGGTAGGCTCATGGGGACGCCCTTTAGGACACGGAAGAGGTGGGAATGTTCAAGGGGGAAAGGTAGGGGTAGCACCGCGTGCTGACCTAGGGGGGTAAAAGTGGAAGCGGAAAGTTGGCGACGCAGTCGCGCCCCTACCCGGATTGGGTGATGGCGGTTAGATGGCTGGCGGATGGGCGAAGCAGAGTCAGCTAGGTTGGCACGCAGTGCCAACCCTACCAAAACAAGAAGGACAGCACGTGGTGCTGTCCCTACCCGAGACAGAGAGTTGAAAAGGGAGGTAAAAGGGGGACCAGAATAAGAGCCAAACGGGAAAGCGGAATGTGAGTATGCGGCCGAAGGCCGCCGCACAACCCCTAGCCAACCATACTCTAGCCAACGAGTCCCCTCCTGTCTCCACCTGTGCACCTTTCCACTTTTGCACCTTTGCACCTCTGCAACGAGCCCCCTCGTTCTCTTAAAACTCTCCGAAGCCGAATTGGTCAGCGAGGGCGAGGCAGTCCTTGACCGGACGGAGTCCCTTGGAGGGAGTGGGGTCCTGCAGGCAAGCGGCGGCACAGCAGACGGCGAGGCGGAGGCGTTCCTGGATTTCGAAGCCTTCGTGTAGGCCGTAGAGCATGCCTGCAGCGAACGCATCGCCGGCGCCCGTGGCGCCCTTGCTGTAACCGACGGGGAGTTTGAGCGATGGCTGCTTGAGGCGAAGGCCATCGGCGGTCGCACACACGGCGCCGTATTCGGTGTGAATCGTGACGGTCTGCTTGACGCCGAGGGAGAGCAACTGCTCCGCCGTGCGCAGAAGCCAGCCGGAATTCTTAGGGTCAATGACTTCACCGACGGTCAGGCCCGCTTCGATTTCATTAATCGTTAGGTGGTCAATCATCGGGAGGGCACTGAGCGTAATCTCGCGGAACTCCGGGTGCGTCGCGCTGCACATGTCGACCGAAGTCTCGAGGCCGGCGGAGCGAGCATTGAAGAGTAATTTCGCCGCCACCGTCTGGCCGCCCTCGAAGCTGTCCAGGCGATCCAGTAGCATCAGGTAGCCGAGGTGCAGGATGCGGGCATTGGTCTTGCTGAACGAGCAGTGTTTGACGTCGAAGTAGGCGTTGGCACCGCGGCAGTGAAAGAAGGTGCGCCGTCCGGTCGACTGCACGGTCATCGCGTCGGTATACGACGTCGGGTAATCCTGACTCAGGTGTAAGAGCGTGACGTCGATACGGTGGTTCTGGCAGTCGCGTTTAATCCATTGCCCGTTGGGGTCATTGCCGACGAGGCCGCACGCCGCGAGGGGGAACTCGACCTTCATGGCAGCGAGGTCGCGGAGAACATTGTACGGGCCACCGCCGTTGGAACGCGACTCGCTCAGGATGCTCGCAAGCATGTCCTGGGCGGGGTAGGCATCGATGACCTTAACGTAGTCGACGATGAAATTGCCGACGGCGAGGACGCCTTGGCGAGAAGTTTTGGGCATGAGAATTAGAGCGAGACGACGGTACCTTGGGCCTGCGACTGCAGGGCGGCGGCGAAGATTTCATGGGTGGCGACGGCTTCGGCGGGCGTGGCACAACCGAAGCGACCATTAAGCAGGCCAGCGCGTTCCAGCAGGAAGGCGGCCCACATCTGCTGGATGACGTCAGCAAAGCCGGGTTCGAAGATGCCGCCGGTGACGGTCTTGAAGGGCGTGCTGAAGCCGAGCTCGGTGCGCTTCCAGAACTGTTCCTTGCCGCGCTCAAAGAGCCAGAGGGCTTTGGTGTCAGCGGTGCTGTAGCGCACGCCGCCATCCGTCCCGAGGATTTCGATATACCACGTATTGGTGGCGCCGGGCATGAGTCGCTTCATCTCGAGGCGCATGGGGACTTCGTGCTCACCGACCTTGATCCACGTGTTCAAGAGGGCGTTATCCCAGGTGTCGCAATTCGTCACGCCGCCCTTGCCGTCGGGGCGTTGCGGGTAGCCCTTCTGGAGTTGAGCGAACACGCGGGCGGGCTTCCAGCCGAGACGCAGAGGGATGTGGCAGGCGTGCATGCCGAGGTCATTAAGCGCACCGCCTTCACCGCACATAGCATTGAGACGCTTCCAATTCGCGGCCTTGGTGGGGTCGAGGTCGCTGCTGTGGTGAAAGCCCGAGACCACTTCGAGGACGCGGCCGATGGAGCCGGACTTCGCGAGTTCGAAGGCGCGCTGCGCACCCGGGAAGAAGGGCATCTCGGAGCTGCAGCGCACGAAGCGGCCACTGGCGGTCGCGGCGGCTTGGATGCGGCGGGCGGAAGCGAGGTCGATGCCAAATGGCTTCTCCGCAAAGAGGTCTTTCCCAGCGGCCAGGACATCGCAATATACCTGTTCGTGGAGGTGGTGCGGGACGGCCACATACACCACGTCCACATCGGGGTTGGCGAGGAGTGCCTTATAGTCGGTGGTCTTCTGAGTGCAGGAGGGAATGCAATCGAACCACGACAGCGTGGCGGGATTGAGGTCAGCCACGGCGACGAGGACTGGGCGGACAGAGACGTCGGTCAGGGCGCACCAGCGGGCGAACGCACTGGCCATTTCGCGCCCCATGAGGCCGCCGCCGATAATGCCGATGTTGACTGGAGTCATAAGGGGAGGAGGGAGCGAGGACAGAGGACGGAGTACAGAGTTCAGAGTACAGATTACGGAGGGGGTGCTTTGAAGGTATGATTTAAAGAAGCGGGAGTGCGTTTACGATACTCGATACTGTCCTCGACCCTGTCCTCGACCCTGACATCGACCCTGACCTCGATACTTTCCTCGATTCAGCCCTCTACACAGTCCTCGATTCAGCACTCTTTTCTTTCCGATAGGCGCGGGCGAGGAGGGTGACGGGTGGGACGAGGGTGATGGCTGAGCCGGCTTGGCGGAGGCCACGGGCGATTTGAAGGTGGCACCCGGGGTTCGCGGTGGCGAGGACGGATGCACCGGTGCCGATGACGTGCCCGACCTTACGGACGAGGAGCTGTTCCGACTGCACGGGCTGGGTGATATTATAAATCCCGGCGCTCCCGCAGCACCAGTTGGCCTCGGGGAGTTCGACGAGCTTCAGGCCAGGGATGAGTTTAAGGAGGTCCCGCGGCTGCTGGGTGACCTTCTGGCCATGCGTCAGGTGGCAGGAGTCGTGGTAAGTGACAGTGAGGTCGCCTAGGCCCGTCCGCGGGGCAAGGCAGCCGTACTCTAGCAGCCACTCGTGGATGTCCCGTAGCTTGGTATCCCAGAGCTTGGCCAGAGGCGCATAGACGGGGTCGTCCGCGAGTAAGGCGCCATAATGGCGGAGATGATTCCCGCAGCCGCCCGAGTTCGAGATGATGGCGTCGAACTGAGACGGTGGAAAAAGGTCGATCATCCGCTTGGCCAATGTCTTGGCCGCAGCGGCTTCGCCATTGTGCGCGTGGAGGGAGCCGCAGCAGGGTTGGACGGAGGGCGTGTGGACCTCGCAGCCATTGGCCAAGAGGACATCGGCCGTGTCGCGGTTGAGTTCGGCGAAGACGAGGTCTTGCACGCAGCCCGTGAGTAGGGCCACGCGGTGCGACTTCTTGGCCGGCGATTCGACGGGGCGAATAAGCTGCGGCGAGAACTTTGTGGCGATGGTCGGGCACTGCGGCTCGAGGCGGCGAAGGTCTGGCGGGAGTAGTTTCGTCAGGCCCATTTTCCGGAAGGCGGTTTGCAGTCCGAGGCGTTGATAAAGCCAGAGCAGACGACCGGCGAAGCGGAGCAGTCGGGGCCGCATGAAGAGCCCGCGCATCGTGACCGTCCGCCAGAAGCGGCTAGTGAAGGTCTGATTCAGGCCGGCGGACTGGACTTCGGCCCGGGCGGTCTCGAGTAGGTTAGAATAATCCACGCCCGCGGGGCAGGCCGTCTCACAGGCGAGGCAACCGAGGCAGTAGCTCATCTCGTCGGCGAAGGCCGGCGATAGCTTCAGCTCGTCGTCCGCCACTGCCCGCATGAGGGAGATTCGCCCGCGGGGGCTATGGCGTTCTTTCTTCGTCGCGACATAGGTCGGGCAGGCTGGGAGGCACATCCCGCAATGCATGCACTGCTGGAGGATCGAGTAATCGAGGAGTTTGAGCGAAGGCTTCATCCCTCAGTCGAAAATCTTACCGGGGTTGAGTAGGTTGCGTGGGTCCCAGGCGCGCTTAATCTCGCGCATCAGGTCGTGGCTGTTCTCACCGACTTGGCGGCGGAGCCACGCCTTCTTGGCGAGGCCAACGCCGTGTTCGCCGGTGATGGTGCCGCCGAGCGCGAGGGTCTTCGTCACAATCTCCTCGAGTGCTTCGTGGACGCGGGCCATTTCCTCGGTGTTGCGCTCATCGGTCAGGAAAGTCGGGTGCAGGTTGCCGTCGCCCATGTGACCGAAGGTGCCGACGAGGAGTTTGTGCTTCTTCGCGACCTCGGCGACGAAGGCGACCATCTCGGCCAGCTTATCGCGCGGCACGGTGACATCCTCGAGGATCGTGGTTGGTCGAACGCGGGCGAGGGCGGCGAAGGCGGAGCGGCGGGCGGAGGCGAGTTGCAAGGCCTCGGCATCATCACGGGCCACGCGGACATCGCGGGCTCCCCGGGCGCGGGCTAAGGCCAGCATCTGTTCGGCTTCTTCGGCGACTGCGGCGGGGTGTCCGTCGGTTTCCATGAGTAGGAGTGCCTCGCAATCGCGGGGCAGGCCAATCTTCGCATAATCCTCGACGCAGCCGATGGTCATGCGGTCCAAGAACTCCAGCGTACAGGGGATGATCTTCGCCGCGATGATGTCGGATACCGTTTGCGCGGCATCCTCCATGCGGTCGTAACTCGCCAGCATCGTTCGGCGGGCGGCGGGGCGGGGCAGCACTTTGAGGAGGACCTCAGTGATGATACCGAGCGTGCCCTCGGAGCCGATGAAGAGATCCTTCATGGAATACCCGGCGACGTCCTTCACGCAGGCGTTACCGAAATGTGCGATACGTCCGTCGGGCAGCACGACCTCGAGTCCCATCACGTAATCGCGGGTGACACCGTATTTGAGGCCGCGGAGGCCACCGGAGTTCTCGGCCACATTGCCGCCGATGGTGCTAATCTTCATCGAGCCCGGGTCGGGCGGATAAAAGAGACCGTGCTTTTGGACAGCGGCGTCGATGGCGGCGGTAATCACGCCACACTGGGCACGGACGGTGAGGTTGGCGTCGTCGACTGAGAGTATCTTATCGAGACGCGTCAGGCAGAGGATGATGCAGCCTTCCGAAGGAACGCTGCCACCGCTGAGTCCAGTGCCCGAGCCGCGGGTGACGATTGCGAGGCCGCGTGCGGCCGCGAGCTTCACTACCTCGGAGATTTCTTCGGTCGAACCGGGCAGCACGACGATGCCGACCGGTCCCTTGAGGGCGGCCGTACCGTCGAAGCCATAAGGAATCGTATCTTCCGGCGACGTCAGCACGTTCTCGGCGCCGACGATTTCACGTAGGCGGCCGAGGACGGCTGGGTCAGGAGTGGACACGGGGCTCAGATGAGCTTCAGGGCTTCGTCGACCGACACGTTGCGATGTACCATCGCCATGAGAGCCTGCGTGATGCCACGCGGGTTCGGGTGCTGGATGACGTTGCGACCGTAGACGATGCCCGAGGCGCCCTGTTGGAGGAGGCCTTCGGTGCGGACGAGGATTTCCTTATCGCTGACGCGACCGCCGCCACGGACGAGGACCGGGATACCGGAAGCCGTCTCGATGACTTTGTGGTATTGCGAGACGTCATCGGTCGGGTCGGCCTTAATCACGTCGGCGCCGAGTTCGACCGCTTGGCGGACCAGATGGAGAATCTTGGTGAGGTCACCGTCGACCATGTAACCGCCGGCAATGGCGTTGGGCTGGAAGACCAGCGGCTCAACCATCATCGGCATACCGTAGTAATCAGCCTGCGGCTTTAGCTTAAGGATATTTTCCATGCACTGCGCGGTGACGTCGGGTGCGCCGGGAATCTGGAAGAGGTTCACGCAAACACAGGCGGCATCGAGACGAACGGCCTGGAGCATCGTCTCTTCAATCATCAAGCTAAACGCGGTGTCGGGGAGTTCCTTCCCGTAAACATTGGCGGTGTCGGTGCGGAGGACGAGGGCCGGCTTCTGTTTGCCGGGGATAGACTGCAGGTGGCGGGCCTGACCGACCGTTAGTTGGATAGCGTCGGGGCCGGCGTCGACGAGCGTCGCCACGACTTGGCGCATGTCCTCGATGCCCTGCAGGAAGCCGGGCTGGTTGAAGAAGCCGTGGTCGACGGCGACGTCGAAGCAGCGCTTAGACGAGGCGTTGAAGAGGCGGTTGAGGCGATACTGCTTCATGGAGGTAGAGTGGGGACTTAGCTCAGTCCCATGAGGTGCTTCAGGATGTAGAGCTCGAGCGCTTCGTAGTCACGGGCGTCGCGGTACTGCTGGATGAGCTTTTGATCGACGGAGCGGACCTTGGTCACGAGCGCTAGGAATAGCTCGCGGCTATTCTTAAGGTGGTCGGTCACGGGGTAGCCGCGTTGGGTGCGGATGGCCTTGACGTCGAGGCCGATGAATTCGCCGCGGCGGCCGTAGCCGGATTCCTCGAGCACGCGGACTTGGTTGAAGGCCGCGCGGAGGTTGGCGCCGCCGAAGTTCTTATCCTGGTCGTATTTCAGCCCGTTCTGGTCGTTCAGGTGGACGCTCGCGAGTTTGTCGTGGGCGAGGGCGAAGGCCATCTCGTCGCTGGCATCGAGCCCGGCGAGCATGGCGTGGGCGGATTCGATGAGACCCTTAACGCGCTTATGATCCTTGGAGGCGTAGGAGAGGGTGAGGGCGTGACCGATGGTCGGCACGTAGGCTTGGTCGGTCGGCTCATTGGGCTTCGGTTCGATCCAGATCTCGATGTTCTGGTCGTAGTCGAGCATCGCGTTAACCGTTTCGAGCAAGCGCTGGTAGGCGAGCTTGGCATCTTTCGCTTCACGGATGTAGGTCCCTTCGCGGGCGAGCCAGAGCACGATGGCCTTGGAGCCGACGGCGTTGGCGATATCGATACACTTCTTAGTGCGATCCCAGGCGTAGGCGCGGTCGGAGGCGCTGTTGGAAGTGTAGGCGCCGTCGACGGTCTGGTCGGCGAACCACAGGCGCGGGGCCACGAACTCCGGGGTGATGCCCTGGTTAGCGAGCATCGCCTTCACCTCGGTGGCCTTCTTGAGGATTTGGTCAGGCTTGAGGTCGTCCATGCCCGGGACGACATCATCGTCATGGAATTGGACGCCTTCAAAGCCGAGGGTTCGGTAGAGGGCGAATTTCTCCTCGTGGGGGAAGGCCTTACGGACCTCGCCACCGAACGGGTCGCCACCCTCGCTGATGTTCCAAGGGCCGAAAGAGAATCGATACGTGACGGGGGTGGTCATGGGGTGGCCTTGAGGACACGAAAGCGGGGGTAATGTTCAAGGGGGAAAGGGGTGAGTTAAGGCCTTACGGCTTCCGGTTGATGTCCTATTAGACGGATATCGGCACTAGCTTCGCTTAATTATTATCGGAAAAGTCCCTCCGATACCCAGAATTTCCCTATCCCCATGAAACTCCCCACGCTCCTCCTGCTGGCCGCCGCTGCCGTCTCCTTCGCCGCCGATCCGGCACTCACGATCTACAACGGCGGTTACGCCGTGGTGCGTGAGACGCTGCCGATTGATCTCAAGTCGGGCGTCAATAAGGTCTCCTTCGCCGGCGCCACCGCGCAGGTCGAAGCTGACTCCGTCATCTTGCGCGACATCGCGGGCAAGGCTGAGTTCCAGATCCTCGAGCAGTCGTATCGCAACGACCCCGTCACGCAGGCGATGCTGCTGTCGCTCTTCGAAGGCAAGACCCTCGAGTTCAATCGTCGCGAAGTCAATAAGCCGGACCGCGTCGTCATGGGTAAGGTCGTGCGCAGTGGTTTCGTCCCCGGCGGTAACTTCGTCGAACCAATCATCGAGGTTGACGGCAAGTTACAGTTCTCGCTGCCCGGAGAACCAATATTCCCTTCGCTCGGCAATGACAACGTCCTTAAGCCGACGCTAAACTGGAAGCTCAACTCCGCTTCGTCCGGCAAGATCGCCGCCGAGGTCGCCTATCTCAGCCGTGGTTTCACTTGGGAGGCTAGCTACAACCTCGTTGCCACTGAGAAGAGTGACATCGTGGACGTCGTTGGCTGGGTCACGATGAATAATCAGAGCGGGATGACCTTTAATGAAGCTAAGATCAAGCTCATGGCTGGCGACGTGAATCGGGTGGAACCGGAATATCCCCAGATGGCTCGTGCCGCGGCTTACGGCGGGGCTGTCGCGGATGCCGCCAAGGTTGTCACCGAGAAGTCCTTCGACGAATTTCACCTCTATACGCTTGGTAATCCGGCGACCCTGCGCGACAAGGAGATCAAGCAGGTTGAGTTCGTGCGGGCCACGGGCGTGAAGGCCGAGCGGGTCTATGTCTTCGAAGGCGCCCAGCAATATAATCGTCGTGGCGTCTCCGCGCCCGGCAAGGTGCAGGTCTATCGTGAGTTCAAGAACTCTGAGGCCAACAAACTCGGCATCGCCCTCCCGAAGGGTAAGGTGCGATTTTATTCTCAGGACGCCGACCGTCAGCTCGAGTTCGTGGGCGAGAACCGGATCGACCACACCCCGAAGGACGAGATCATTCGCGTGCTCACCGGTAATAGCTTCGACCTCGTCGGCGAGCGTCGCATGACGAATAGCACCGAGGATAGTGCCAATCGCGTCGCCACCCAGACTTTCGAGATCAAGTTACGCAATCACAAGAAGGAGCCCGTCGAGATTCGCGTGCTCGAGCATGCGACCCGAGGCGGCAACTGGACGCTGACTGCCCAGAGCCAACCGCATGAGAAGAAAGACGCCACGACCCTCGAATTTCGCGTCCCGCTCAAGCCGGACGAAGAGAAGACGGTCACCTACACCATTCGCTTTACCTGGTAACGGGTCGGGTCGGGACCGCGGCACGGCATAGCTGTAGCCGGTCGAGCACGTGGTACTGCCCCTGCCCGAGGTAAGGTGCTGTAAAGGGAGGTAAAAGGGGAACCGGAAAGATGGATGGCAGTCCCCTCGCTTCTTCTTACCCAACAATCTTCTTATACGGCTCGCCTTCGTTTTGGGTCGGGCGTTCCGGACGGCCTTTGTAACGGTAGGTGAGGCCCATGTTGTCGATGCCGAGTAACCAGAGGATGGTCGCATGCAGGTCGTGCACATGCAGGGGCGTGTCGACGGCGCGCAGGCCGAGGTCGTCGGTGCTGCCGATGGTCTGGCCACCTTTGACGCCTCCGCCGGCCATCCACATCGTAAAGCCCGTGGGGTTATGGTCGCGACCATCGCCTTTC
>CAIXHF010000139.1 GCA_903919185.1 uncultured Opitutia bacterium
AGGACGGCACATGGTGCTGTCCCTACCCGAGGCAGAGAGTTGAAAAGGGAGGTAAAAGGGGGACCGGAATAAGAGCCAAAGGGAAAGCGGAATGTGAGTATGCGGCCGAAGGCCGCCGCACAACCCCTAGCCAACCATACTCCAGCCAACGAGTCCCCTCCTGTCTCCACCCGTGCACCTTTCCACTTTTGCCCCTTTGCACTGACTCTAGCCCGCCCTCATCCCTTACTTCCCACTCACTGGCTGGGTGAAAATGGCGCGGTGGATGGGGGTAGGGTAGGGTTCGCCAGGGCGAGCGACAGCCCAGAGGATACGGTTGAGTTCGTCTTCGGGGGCTTGGTCGTACTCGGCGAAGTTCATGCGTCCGGATTCCTCGGAGAAGGCCGTCTTCTTGGTGTTCTTGGCCTGCAGGTCGACTTGCGGCGTCAACGGCTCGTAAGGCGTAAGCACAGGCTCCATCTGGAAGAGGCTGAACATCGGCGTCGCGCTGGCATCGTATTGGGTGAGGGGCGGCAGGCCAAGGATGAGCTCCATCGTGCGGATCATGCTCGCCTGTGTGTAGAGCGTGCTGTCGACGATTTGGCGCTTGGCGTAAGGGCTAATGACGTAGCCGATGGTGCGGTGTGCGTCGACGTGGTCAGGGCCGTTCTGGGTGTCGTCTTCGATGACGAAGATGGCCATTTCCTTCCAGAACTTACTACGGCTAGCGGCTTCGACGATACGGCCGAGGCCAAGGTCATTACTGCCCACGCAAGCCTCGGGGGTGAAGGCGCCCGCGGTCGTGCCTTGGGTGTGGTTTTCGCCGAGCGACATAATGGTGAATTGCGGCAGCTTGCCGGTCTTCTCGGCAGCCTGGAGGTCATTAATCCAGACCTTCACTAGGTCCATGTCGCGGGCACCTTTCTTTTCGGCCTTCCAGTTTCCGCGGTTTTCGCTGGGTACGCGTTGGGCACCTTCGCCGTAATTACGATAGGAGACGCCATGGCGCTTGCAGAGGTCCCAGAGGTAGCCGTTGGCGGGTGTTTCCATCTCTTCATTACCGAAGAGTTTGCCGTGCTTCGAGTAGGACATGATCCAGGAGCGCTGGTTGAAGTCGGTGGCGATAGCCGCATCGGTCCAGCTATGGCCGTCGACGCTGACTTCGCTGTTACAGTAGAGGTTGTCGAGGAGGGCGAATTCGCGGGCGATCTTGTGTTGGTTGGGGGTCACCTTCTCGCCGTACATCGTCAGCTTCGGGTCGCCGTTACCGATGGGCTTACCGTTCGCGTCTTTCATATCGCCGAGGACCTGGTCGTACGTGCGGTTTTCCTTCACGATATAGAGCACGTATTTAATGGGGCAGGGGTCGCCGACCTTGGCGGGGATGACGCTCGTGCCGGGGAGCGGTGCGCGGGCAAACTGTTCGGGGTGGTAAGGCGAATTCCGGCGAACTTGTTCGGTGTAGGTGGCCATCTGTTTGGCGTCGGGCTTGGCGATGAAGGAGATCGAGCCTGCGAATGTCTTGCCTGGGTGGTCAAAGGTCAGGCCAGTATGGAGCTTATTGGGCGTCGGGCTTTGCGCGGGATAGCTGGCGCGAGAAGTCAGTCCTTTGCCATTGGCTACCAAGAGGAATTGGTTGTCCGGCGTCACCGCTACGGCCGTTGGATACCAGCCGGTCGGGATGAAACCGTTGACGAGGGAGATTTTCTCGCCGCGTTCTTGGGCTTCTTCCATGAGGTTGCCGGTCACATCGACCACGAAGACGGAGTTATTGTCGGCGTTGGCGACAAAGAGCGTCTTGCCGTCGGGGGCGACGGTAAGGCTGCACGGCGTGCTGCCCTCGGGGGACTGCGGGTAGAGCGATGTCACGATAATTTCGCGGGTACCTTCCCAGAGTCGGCGGGTTGGGCCAGCCGCATCGCCGACGCGTTCCAACTTGGCGGTTTCGATGACATGGACGGAGTTGTCACCGGAGCAGGCGACGAAGAGCCGGCCGTCGGGGGAAAGGGCCATGTCGTTGGGGCGGATGCCGACGGTGATGTCGCGGAGACGGGTGTGCTTCACCGAGTCGACGATGCTGATGCTCCGGCTTCCCCAGTTGCTGACGTAAAGGTGAACCCCGTCGGCGCCGAGGACGACCGTATGCGGGTGCTGACCCACGGCGACGCTCTTCTCCAGCAAGAGGGTCTTGGCGTTGAGTTCCCAGAGCTCGTGGTTGCCCTCGTTGCAGACGTAGACCGTGCCAGTCTTAGGGTGCACTGCGATGCCCGCGAGGAAGGTGTGCTGGGCGGCCGGATTGGGCTTCACCTCGCGCTCTAGCGTGGCTTGGCCGGCTTGGTAATTGAAGACGTAGATCACCCCGGAATCGCCGCCCGAGACGTAGAACTTCTTTCCGTCCGGGCTGAAGGCGAGGCCGTTGAAGGCCTGTTTCAGCGGGATAAACTTGGCCTCGTGTTTGGCATCTAGGCTCACGATGTTAACGCCTTGCAAATTGTAGCCAGCGCAGACGGCGAGCACCGCCGCCTTATCGGGGGCGATGACCATTTTTAAGGCCATGTCGCCGCAGGAGACGTGCTTGCCAGCCGGCGACACGCCCCAGCCATTGAAGAGTAGGTCGGCGCTAGCGGCGAGGCCTGGACGGGTGCGGACCTCGATGCTGTTGACGTCTTCGCCCGGTTGGCGCGTGGCCAAGGTCGGCTTAGGATCGGCCGTGAGCAACGCCGGCAGGGTGGCGAGCAGGAGGAAGCAAGTGGTCGGGGTGAGTCGCATGGCAATGGGTCAGAAGCAAAGGGTGAGTCTGTGACCAAGAGGAGTCACGGGAAAACCTAATAGGTTCGCCGTCATCTCGCCTTCTTTCGCGTGTCAATTCTGAGACAAGGCCAGCGCAGGCTAAGACCGCGAGGGGGGATGGTTGGCAAGATGACCTAGTGCAAAGGTGCCAATCGGCCAGAGGCCTGTGTAAAGGTGCAAAAGTTGAAAACAGAAAAGGGGTACCGGGGACCGGAATAAGAGCCAAAGGGGGACCGGAATGTGAGTATGCGGCCGAAGGCCGCCGCACAACCCCTAGCCAACCATACTCCAGCCAACGAATCCCCTCCTGTCTTCACCGGTGCACCTTTCCACATTTGCACCTTTGCACTGCCTTCCCTCGCGTCTTCAGCCGAGTAACTCCGCGATCGGCTTGCCGCCGTCGGTGATGGGGACTGGGCGGGCGCCGTCCATGAGGTCGTGGGTCATATCGACGTTCATCGCCGCGAGAATCGTCGCATGGAAGTCGGGTATGCTCACGGGTTTCTCGACGACTTTCTTGGAGAGGTCATCGGTGACGCCGTAGGCGCCGCAGTGCTTGAGGCCGCCGCCGGCGAGGACCATCGAGAAAGCCGTGCCCTGGTGGCCGCGACCGCCGCGTCCGTCGAATTCTGCCGGACGGCCAAACTCCGTTGCGACGACGATGAGGGTTTTATCGAGCAGACCCTTCGACTTGAGGTCGGTCGTCAGCGCGGCGAGGGCGTTATCGAGCTCACGGATGAGCACGTGCTGCTGGGTGATGCCGTCGTTGTGCGCATCCCAGCCGGTGCCGTTGATAAAGTTCAGGTTATGCGAGACTTCGATGAAACGGACGCCACCCTCGACGAGTCGACGTGCCAGTAGGCAGCGCTGGCCGAACTCGCCGCCGTAGGAGGCGCGGAGGTCCGCCGGTTCCTTCGTGAGGTCGAAATACTTCATGAACGACGGGCCAGCCAAGCGGAAGGCTTCGCGCTGGGCTTCGGCGTATTCGGCGAGGGCGGAATCGGCCGCGGCCTCGCCCGTGGCGGCCAGCAGGGCGCGCCGGTCGGCCTCGCGGTCGCCAGTGAGCCCGTCGGGCCGTGCGAAGCCAGCGGGACCCGTCTGCGTGTCGACTAGGTAGACGTAGCCATCCTTGACGCCGAGGAAGCCTGGGCCACGGCTGACGTTCGGGAAGCCGATGAGCATGTAGGCCGGGACCTTCGGGTCGAGCGCACCGCGGCGATGCGCCACAATCGAGCCGAGGGACGGGTAGATGGCGTTACCGCTGACCATGCGGCCCGTGTGGACGAGGTTCGTCGCAAAAGCATGCTCGTCGATGACCTTATGGTGGACCGAGCGTACAGCGGTGACGTGCTCCATGAGCTTAGCCGTGCGCGGGAGGTGTTCGCAGACGCGGACGCCGGCAACGGAGGTCTCAATCGAAGGGTAGAGTGAGCC
>CAIXHF010000140.1 GCA_903919185.1 uncultured Opitutia bacterium
CACCATGGCGAGCAGTACCGTACGACCAAGCATGAGCGCATCTTCCGTTTCATCGCCTCCGGCACCCAGTATGATGCGCTGGCCGGGCTGCTGTCGGACATCCGAGCCTTGATTCCGCAGGAGAAGTCGGCCTGTAAGCAGGGCTTGAAGCGGTTGGTGCCCGAATACGTGCCCTACCTCGATTAGTTTTTACGCTTCGGGCTTCACAGGGTTAGCGGATATCGCCACGCTGAAGGCATGGCTCGCAAGTCTTCCTCACCCGCACCAGTTGTCGGCATCATTATGGGCTCGCAGTCGGATTGGGAGACGATGATCCATGCGGCAGACACCTTAAAAGGCTTAGGCATCGCCTTTGCGTCCGAGGTGGTGAGCGCACACCGCACGCCCCTCAAGTTAAAGGACTATGCCCTGACCGCTAAGAAGCGTGGCTTGAAGGTCATCATCGCTGGTGCTGGCGGCGCCGCCCACCTCCCGGGCATGGCTGCCGCCATGACCGCCTTGCCCGTCATGGGCGTACCGGTCCAGTCGAAGGCCCTCGACGGCATCGACGCGCTCCTTTCCATCGTCCAAATGCCTGCGGGTATCCCGGTGCATACGTTTGCGATTGGGCGCGCGGGCGCGATTAACGCGGCCCTCGGGGCCGCGGCCATCCTCGCCTTGAACGACGTCGCCCTGGCGGCTCGCTTGGATCAATTCCGCGCCAAGCAGACTAAGGCGGTGCTGGATAATCCTGTCCCTGGCCAGAAGGGTCGGAAGCAGCGCTGAGCCATGGAACTACCTTTGTTGCCAGGTGGGACGATTGGGATTCTCGGTGGCGGTCAGCTCGGCCGGATGTCGGCCATCGCCGCCCGCCGAATGGGCTACAAGGTAAAGACCTTCGATCCCTCCGCGCAGGCCTGTGCGGCTGCCATTGCCGATGAGCACATTGCAGCGGAGTGGAACGACACCGCCGCCCTGACCCGTTTCGCCCAAGGCTGTGGCCGCATCACGCTCGAGTTCGAGAATATCCCGCCCGCGACCGTCGAGTTCGTCGCCCAATCTGCTCCGTGCCATCCCTCTGCGAATGTCTTGGCCATCTGCCAGAACCGTCGGCGAGAAAAGGAATTCCTCCGCGCTTCCGGCATTCCGTGTGCAAACTTCGCCGTCGTCGCTTCGCTCGCCGAACTGCAGGCCGCCGTAAAGTCCATCGGCTTCCCGTGCGTACTGAAGACTGCCGATTTTGGTTATGACGGCAAAGGACAGGTCAAGTTGCCGACCGCCGAGGCCGACCTGGCCGCTGCTTGGAACAAGATCGGTGGTGCCGTCGGTGTCCTCGAGGCTTGGGTGCCTTTTCAGTTAGAAATTTCCGTCCTCGTTGCGCGCACGGACGATGGCCGTACGGCCGTCTACGAAGCGGCGGAGAATGTCCACCGCCACCACATCCTCCATCTGTCTTTGTCGCCGGCCCGTATTTCTACGGCGACCGCGGCCGAGGCGCGGGCACTGGCTTTGGGTATTGCCGAAAAAATCGGCCTCGTCGGCTTACTGGCCGTCGAGATGTTCGTCCAAGACGGCCGCATCGTGGTTAACGAACTCGCGCCCCGGCCGCATAACAGCGGCCACCAGACTTTCGACGCGAACGAGACCTCCCAGTTCGAGCAACACGTCCGCGCGGTGTGCGGCCTCCCGCTCGGCGGGACGAAGCCACTGCAACCGTCTGTGATGCTCAACCTCTTGGGCGATCTCTGGAAGAACGGCCAAGAACCCGACTGGAGACTAGTCCTGGCGGAGCCTTCCGCCAAGCTGCACCTCTACGACAAAGGTAAGGCCGCACCCGGACGGAAGATGGGCCACGTCACCGTGACTGCATCGACACTGGCGGACGCTCTCCGTCGTGCGGAAGGCCTCTTCGCCACGCTGTCGGCCTGATTAATCGAGCAGCTCGGGCTTGCGCGAGAACAGGGCGATCGGGATTTGGCCGAGCGAGACAAAGAGCAGAATCGCCTGGAAGACCGGGATGCGGGCTTTGGTCTTCTGGGCGTTAGCGATGTAGTTCTTGGCCATGACCTCGGAGATCATCGCGAACGCAAAGACGACCGCCGCGGCGGAGAGCACCGTGAAACAGATCCGCCAAATACGGTCATTGGGCGTGCGTTGCCAAGGGATTGCCAGTAGTGCCGCGAAGAAGAAGAAGAACCAGCACTCCGTCCGGAGCGCGATCGGGAAGGTCACGTAGGCCGGGTTCCAGCGCGGAGGGATCTGCAGCGGTCCGAGAGTAAAGCCGCCGACGAGTTCCAGTAAGCCGAGCCCCACGCAGAGCGCGGCGAACGCGAGGCTCGACCAACGGGCATAGCGGATCGACTGCAGGGTCTTGGTGTTCTCCATGGCGGGAAGCAAAGGGGAAATGCCCGTAGGTGCAATCCGGACGGAGCGGGTCCGGTAGGTATTAGG
>CAIXHF010000141.1 GCA_903919185.1 uncultured Opitutia bacterium
AGGGCGAGATAAATCGCGCCCCTACCCGCGGGCGGAGCCCGCGAATAGAGGCAGCTAGGTTGGCACGCAGTGCCAACCCTACCTCGATACAGTGCCAACCCTACCCGAGACAGCTATGCCCTACCTACGGATAGCCGAATGCTTGGCGATGCGGACGCACATGAGGGCCCAGAAGCAACCGATGCAATTGGCGACGGGGAGCTGCAGTTCGGTCGGCATGCTGTAAAAGATCACGTTGCCGGGCAACCAAACCAAGAAGTTCGGGAGTAAGTTCGGTAGGACCAAACGCCGATACCAGCCTGGGCCCATGGACGCACGTAGCTTCGCGGTATCCCAGTTGGAATCCTTCCAGAGGTGAGAGATTGCGTTAAAGGGCGCCCCGCAGAGCACCGTAAACAGAGATTGATCAACGAGGACCTTCAGAATGACCACGCGGACGGACGGCTCGGTGCCGAAACACCAGCCCTGAAAAGCGTAGAAGTAACGCACGAGAATCCCCATCGTCATCCACCACACAAAACTGTGCAGTAGGTCGAGGCCCGGACGGGCGGGTCGGAGGCTCGGGAAAGCCATCCGGAAACACCACGGAATAAAACCCGCCGTCACGCCCGTGCAGAGCATCGCGAAGAGCGTCGGGTTATCGGCGTTGATTTTACCCACCACATCGAGCCAGACCTTGACCGAGGGGACCTGGTAATAGCACACCACTAAGCCAGCGGCCGCCGCCAGAATGAGTAACGACGGGATGAGATTATCGCGAGCAGCCTTGAGGCCAGCGGCCCAAGGCGACTCCGCAGCGAGGGCTTCGCTCATCCGAGGGCCTTCCGGAGTAACTGGTCGATCAGACCGGGGTTCGCCTTACCCTGCGTACGCTTCATGATGGGACCCTTGAGTGCATTAATGGCCTTCTCATTGCCGGCGCGGTATTCGGCGATGGACTTAGCCACGGCCGGATCGGCGATGACCTCTTGGACAATCTTCTCCAGCTCACCCGTGTCGCTATTCTGACGGAGACCCTTGGCGTCGACGATGGCGGCGGCGTCTTGGCCGGACTTAAACATCTCAGCGAAGACCTCCTTGGCTTGCTGCTTGGAGATGACGCCTTCATCGGTGAGCTTCACCAAGCCGGCGAGCTGGGCGGGCTTGATTGGACAGGAAGAAAGGGAGACTGGAGCCGGCGCGGCTTCGTCGAAGCCTGTCGTCGAACCAACAGCAGCGGAAAGGTCGCGGAGAAGGTCGTTGGCGACGAGGTTGGCGATACCCTGCGGGTTGGCTGGGTGAGCAGCGACGGATAACTCGAACCATTCGGCCAGCTCGCGGTTGGCAACGAGCACCGAAGCCGCCGTGAAGGGCAGCCCCAGCGTGTCCATGTAACGGCGCTGACGGTCGTAGAGGTTTTCGGGGACCTGCTTGGCCAGACGCTCGACCGTCGCGCGGGATAATTCGAGCGTGGGAATATCTGGGTCCGGGAAGTAACGGTAATCGTGGGCGTCTTCCTTATCGCGGAGCACATAACCACGGCCGAGGTCGGCATTCCAGCCACGCGTCTCTTGCGTGATAGTGCGGCCGGCTTCCAGCTCACGGACCTGACGGGCCGTCTCGAAGATGACCGTGTCGCGGACGCTCGAGATAGAATTCAAGTTCTTGGTCTCCGTGCGCGTGCCGAGTGGGGCGCCGGGATGGCGGATGGAGACATTGCAGTCGCAACGTAGCTGGCCCTTTTCCATATCGCAGTCGGCCACACCCGCTTGGGTGAGCATCGCCACGAGCGAACGCAGGAACGCTTCAGCTTCGGCGGAGGAACGGAGGTCGGGCTCGGTGACAATCTCGAGCAGAGGCACGCCAGCTCGGTTATAGTCAACCAACGAGCCGCTGCCAGCGTGGCTGAGTTTACCCACATCTTCTTCGAGGTGGGCGTGGTGAATACGGACGTGCTTATGCTCGCCCATCACATTACGGGAAGGACCAGGCAGCTCGATTTCGACAGAGCCGCCGATGACGACTGGGAAGTCCTTCTGGGTGAGCTGGTAATTCTTCGGGTTATCCGGGTAGAAGTAGTTCTTCCGATCCCAGGAGCAGTGCGCGGGAATCTCGGCACCGACGACCAAGCCGAACAAGATGGATTTCTCGACGGCTTCGCGGTTCACCACGGGCAGCGTGCCGGGCAGGCCGAGGACGACGGGGTCGACCTGTTCATTCGGCTCTTGGCCGAAACCCCAGGACGAGGACGCAAAGACCTTGGCGCGCGTGTGCAGTTGGACGTGCACCTCGAGGCCGATGACGACTTCCCAGTCGGAGGAGGAACTCATAGCGCGGCTTGTTGGTGGGCGAAGCCATGGGCGGCCTCGAAGAGGCGGCCCGCGGCGAGGAGTTTAGCTTCGGAGAGTGGCGCACCCACGAGGTGAAAGCCGACCGGCAGGTGCCCGGACTGACCGCAAGGCACGGAGAGCGCCGGGAGACCAGCGAGGTTGGCCGGTATCGTAAAGATATCTTCCAAGTAAAGTTGCAGCGGATCAGCGGCCTTCTCACCGACCTTGAACGCCGGTGTTGGGACCGTCGGGGTCAGCAGCACGTCCACCTGCGACAGTGCGGCCAAGTATTCGGCACGAATCTTCGCGCGGGCGCGGAGGGCGCGATTATAATACGCGTCGGCGTAACCGGCACTCAGCACGAACGTCCCCAGGAGGATACGGCGCTTCACCTCGGCGCCAAAGCCTTCGGAGCGGCTATTGGTCATCATCTCGACTGGCGTCGAGGCCTGCGCGGAACGATGGCCGTAGCGGACGCCATCGTAGCGACCCAAATTAGAGGAAGCCTCGGCTGTTGCGACCACGTAGTAAGTCGGCACCGCGAGGTCAGCGGAAGGCAGTTCAACCTCGGAGACCGCACAACCCTGGGCGCGGTAGAATTCAATGGCGGCATTGACCGCCGCAGCGACCTCAGGGGCGACGCCCTTACCGAGGAAACCCTTCGGAATACCGATGCGAAGCTTCTTCGCTTCGCCCGCCGCTGTCAGCGCACGCTCGTCGGAGCTGAAGCAAGTCATGTCGCGGGCGTCGGCCGAAGCCAGCGCCGCGAGCAATAGTTCGCAGTCTTCGACGCTGCGGGCCATCGGGCCGATCTGGTCGAGCGACGATGCGAAGGCCACGAGTCCGAAGCGGGAGACCAGGCCGTAAGTAGGCTTCAGGCCAACCACGCCACAGTGCGAAGCCGGTTGGCGGATGGAGCCACCGGTATCGGAACCGAGAGAAAGCGGGACGAGGCCGGCCGCGAGGGCGGCGGCGCTACCACCGGAAGAGCCACCGGGGATACGGGTCAAATCCCAAGGGTTAAACGTCTTGCGGACCGCGGAGTTCTCGGTGGACGAACCCATCGCGAACTCATCCATGTTCAAGCGGCCGTAGAGAATGGCGCCGGCAGCGCGGAGACGCTCGGCCACGTGGGAATCATAAGGAGACACCAACGACGCCAGCATCTTGCTGGAGCACGTCAGGGGCTGACCCTTGACGGCGATATTATCCTTAATCGCGACGGGGATACCTTCGAGTGGGCCCCTGCCCTGCCCGGCCTGACGGCGGGCATCGGAAGCGTCGGCCTGCGCGAGCACATTCGCGCGATCGAGGTGCGTGAACGCACCGACCTTTTCGTTTAAGACGTCGTAGCGGGCGATGAGCGCCTCGCAAAGCGCGCGGGATGTAAGCGCGCCCGCGGTGAGGCGGCGGCCCAATTCGGCGGCAGAAAGCGTGTGGAGAGTCTCGGCCATGGCTTAGGCTTCGTCGTCCACGACGCGCGGGACGGAAATTTGGCCATCACGCGAAGCCGGTGCAATCCGGGTCACCGCCTCGGCACCGAGGGACGGGCCGGGAACATCCGAGCGCAGGGCGGATTCACGAACCACGCGGGCATCGTCGATGGAAGTGGGCAGGTCGGCCTGCGCTAGCGCCTGGAAGTGACCGATGATGGAATTTAACTGGGACGAATACAGCGCCTTCTCCTCGGGAGTGAGGCTGAGGCGGGAGAGCTTCGCGAGATGGTCGATGTCAAAACCTTCGGCCATGGCTATTAGCTGCGGATGGTCCAGCCAGCGCCCTTCTCGAGCGCGGCGATGACGGTGGCCATAGCGCGGTTCGCTTCTTCGTCGGTGAGTGTGCGGGCCGCGTGGCGCCAGCGAATCTCGAAGGCTACGCTACGCGTGCCCTCGGGCAGGCCGGGGCCGCTGAAGACATCGAAACAATTGACCGACTCCAGCGCGAACTCTTTACCGGCGGCCTTGGCGGCGGCCTGTTGGACGCGATTGAGCACCTCGCCGGCGGCGGTAGTGGTCGGCACGATGACGGCGACATCGCGTGTGGCGGGCGGGAAGGACGAGAACGCCTCAAAGCGCGGGATACGGAGCGCGTCGGCGAACGTGGAGCGAGGCAGCAGGAATTCGCCGGCCACGATGGAACCCTTCAGCCCCAGTGAGCGCGTCCAGCGGAGGTCAAGGACGCCGCAGGCACCGTCAGCGGAGCGGCCGCGATCGACTAAAGAAGAAGCATGGTCCGTCTGCCAGAGACCACCCGTGGCGACGCCGAAGGACAAACGTGCGGCCGTCACGCCGGCGAGCGTGGCGACGTCGGACAGCAAGCGCTTCGCGCGCAGGACATCAAAGGCCTCGCGCGATTTCCAGGAACGCACCAATGATTCGGCCGGAGCGGCGAAGGCCACCGCGAGGAATTCGCGCACCGTGCCATCGGCTTGCGGACGGAAGACGACCCCGACCTCGAAGAGA
This sequence comes from uncultured Opitutia bacterium, assembly GCA_903919185.1. Classification (GTDB taxonomy): domain Bacteria; phylum Verrucomicrobiota; class Verrucomicrobiia; order Opitutales; family UBA953; genus UBA953. The sequence continues at coordinate 4,772 of CAIXHF010000141.1, forward strand.
CCGCGCGGATCGGCGTGGACCGAGACATTGAGGGCGAGGGCGGCGGTGAGGCCGGGGACGAGCGATGCGCGTACATGCGATTGGTCGGCCGTGAGCGGGTTCTCGAGGGCCAGCTGTGGGGTCGCGGCCTCACCGAGTGTACGCGCCACCTCAGCGGCATCGCGTAAAGTGTAGTGACAGCACTCCGTGAAACCAGCGCCGGCGAGACGGATAGCCACCTCGCGGGTGAAACCGGATGAACGCGTATCTTCGTCGCCTGGGAGCGGGGCGATGGGGCGGCCGGCGGGCACCTTATCGGTCCCGTAGATGCGGATGAATTCCTCGACCAAATCGATGGGGCGCGTCACATCGGAGCGGAAGGACGGCACCAGCACGGAGAAACCGGTGGAAGTCGGGGAGACCGTAAAACCTAAGCGCTGGAACGATTGGGTCACGTCGGCATCGGCGATGGCCGTGCCCAACTTCGCGGCCACGTAGCCGGCGGGCAGCGCGATATTGGCGTCGGCGCGGGGCGGTTGGCCCACGACGACGGCGGGGCCGACCACTTCGGCGCCGGCCAGTTCGATGAGTAAGTCCGTTGCCAGGCGCGAAGCCAGTTCAACGCCAGCGGGATCGACATCACGCGCGAAGCGGTGGGAAGAATCGGTCGACACGCCCAGCCGGCGGGCCACGCGGCGGATTTCACCGGGCTTGAACCAAGCCGCTTCGAGCAGGATGGTGGTCGTGGTGTTGGTCACACCGCTTTCGTTGCCACCCATGACACCGGCGACGACGAGTGGACGCTGGGCATCGGCGATGACGCAGATTCCCGTTTCCAATTTCACCTTCTTGCCGTCGAGCAGCACGAGCTCCTCGCCCTCGCGGGCGGGGCGGGCTTCGATACCGCCGGAAACCTTAGCTGCGTCGAACGCATGGAGCGGCTGGCCCAGTTCGAGCAGCACCCAGTTGGTGATATCGACCACATTGTTAATCGGACGAAGACCCGCGGCTTCGAGGTCACGGCGGAGCCAATCGGGGCTTGGGCCCACCTTCACGTTCTTCAACGTGCGCAGCGTGTAGTAAGGACAGAACTCAGAGGACGAGCGGACGAAACCGAACGCATCGTGAGCGGTCGGCGCGGCGGCGAGCCCGGCAGCCGTCTTTACCGTCAGCGGCTTCAACGGCAAGTTGAGGGCAGCGGCGACATCACGGGCGACCCCACGGAGACCGAGGCAATCGCCGCGGTTTGGCGTCACGGAAATCTCGAGCACGGTATCCGGGGCGCCGAATAACTTATTCAGCGGCGTCCCGAGCACCGGCTGTTGGGGCGTCAGGATGAGCAAGCCGTCCTCGCCCTTGCCGAGGCCTAGTTCCTCGGATGAGCACAGCATGCCCGCGGAGTCGACATCACGTAGCTTGGAGACCTTAATTTCCGTACCACTCGGCATCACCGTGCCGGGTAGCGCGACCGGTACGCGGTCGCCCGCCTTGAAATTCTTGGCGCCGCAAACGATTTGGCGTGGATTACCATCACCCACATCGACGCGACAGACGCTCAGACGATCGGCGGACGGGTGTTTTTCGAACGACACGATCTCACCGACCACCACGAGGGGCAGCGGCGCGAGGCCGAACGTATGGACTGACTCCACCTCGAGTCCCAGCATCGGGAGCACCTCGGCGAGACGATCGGTCGTGACCCCGGAAAGGTCGACGTGGCGGGAGAGCGCTTGGAAAGAAACTTTCATGGCTTAGGCGAACTGGCGCAGGAAGCGCAGGTCGTTGTTGTAGAAATGGCGGATGTCATCGATACCGTGGACCAGCATGGCGATACGTTCGAGCCCGAGCCCGAAGGCCAGGCCGGAGAATTCATTCGAGTCGAGCCCGCAGAGCTCGAGTACCTTCGGGTCAACCAGCCCGCAGCCCATGATTTCGAGCCAGCGATTGGACAGACGGCCGAGGTTCGGCGAGCGCAGGTCCATCTCGAAGGACGGCTCTGTGAACGGGAAGAACGACGGACGCAGGCGGATTTCGGCGTCGGGCCCGAACGTCTCCTTCACGAAGAAATCGAGCACCCCGCGTAAATCGGCGAGCGTCACATTGCGGTCGATCCAAAGACCCTCGACCTGGTGGAAGTTGGCGGAGTGTGTCGCATCGACCGCATCGCGGCGGAAGCAACGGCCAGGGGCCACGATCCGGAACGGTGGCCGGCGAGAAAGCATCGTGCGCACCTGGACGCTCGACGTGTGGGTGCGCAGCACGAGCGCCTCTTCACCCTTACGCGGCGCGTCGGCGGAGCGGAAAGCCTTCGGCATGTAGAGTGTATCCTGCATGTCGCGCGCGGGGTGATCGGCGGGCGTGTTGAGTGCGTCGAAACAATGCCACTCCGTTTCGATTTCGGGACCCTCGGCGACCGTGAAGCCTAACTTGCGAAACGAAGCCAAGATGCGCTCGCGCGTGCGCGTGAGCGGGTGGAGCGAGCCAGCGGGAGCATCGGGGCCGGTGAGCGTGGCATCCCAGGGCGTGCCCAAGGCAGCGGCGATTTCGGCGTCCTCGACCTTAAGGAGTAAAGCGGCGAGCAGCTCCTCGACGGACCGCTTCGCCTCGTTGATGAGCTTACCTACGACCGGCCGTTCCTCTTTGGACAACGTGGCCATCCCCTTCATCACGGCGGTGAGGGAGCCATTGGGGCCGACCACGCGCGCCTTAAAGGCCTCGAGCTCGGCACGGGACGTGACGGCGAGGGCCTCCTGCTGGGCGGTGGCGACGAGCTGAGCGAGCGGCTGCTGCATGCCCTTGATTTGTGCGGGCGCGGGGCCAATCGGCAAGCGAAAGCACCCCTGCGAAAACAAAAAGGCCCCGGGGTGACCGGGGCCTTCGAGGAGACGCTGGGCAGCGCGCTTACTTCAGCGCGGCCTGAGCCTTGGTCACGATGGACACGAACGCCGGAGCGTCGTGAATCGCGAGCTCGCTGAGGTTCTTACGGTCGATCGTGATATTCGCCTTCTTGAGACCATTGACTAGGCGGCTGTAGCTGATGCCGAGGGGACGGCAGGCAGCGTTCAGACGCACGATCCACAGCTGGCGGAAAGTGGACTTGTTTTTGCGACGATCGCGGTAAGCGAACTTCTGCGCGCGCTGTACGGCTTCGAGAGCGTAGATGTACAGGCGGGATTTATTTCCGAAGTAGCCCTTAGCGGCACGAATGGCGCGACGTTTGCGCGCCTTAGTGGCTGGACCGTTGGTTGCACGAGGCATGTTGGTATGGTATTATTATTGGTTTATAAGAGGCCGCGGGGTCGCCTTAAGAACACCCTTTTGGCCAGAGGGGAACGCCGATTTAGGCGAAAGGCATCGAAGCCAGCATCTTCTTCTCGAAGCCGGAGTCGACGCGCTTGGACTTGTTGGCACGACGGCGCTGCTTGCGGGACTTGGAGCTGAGCAGGTGGCGCGTGTTCGAGGAACGACGCATCACTTTGCCGGTACCGGTCACCTTGAAGCGCTTGGAGACTGACTTGCGGGTCTTTTGCATGGCGGAAAGGGGCTGAACAAAGAAGACTGGGGGTGGTTTGTAAAGGGGAAAGGGCGAGGAAGCCTGCGGGCGGTACAGTTATTTGCGAAAACCCTGCCCCGTTTGACAAAGCCCACCGATCGCCTCCCCTCCGCATTACACCCTTCTCACTCGCCTCGCCATGCTGACACCAGGAAAAAAGCCTAAATTATCCTTTAAAATCGAGGCCCTAGTCGACGGAAAGCCCGTCAATGGCCCCTTTGCTAAGCTCTTGGACGGTCCGACGGTCGTTTCGGTTTACATGCGTAACAACACCTCGGCCTGCGATAAGCAGACGGCGGACCTTGCTAAACACGAGAAAGCCCTTGGTAAGCAAGGGTTTACAGTTATTGGTGTCTCCCGAGATACTTGCGCCGCCCACTCCAAGTACGCCGCCAAGCATGGCTTCAAGTACACCTTGGTGGCGGACCCAGAGGACCAGTTCTCGCTAGCCATGGATGCGATCGTCGAGAAATCCATGTACGGTAAAAAGTACCTCGGTCCGCTGCGGGCCGCCTACCTCTTCGACGGGGACGGTAAACTCTTGGCAGTGATTCCGAAAGTCGAAGCCGCGGAGCACGGCAGCCAGGTCCTCGCCGCCATCGCCGCCTTGAAATAAGTTAATCTGCTGGGCCGCCGTTAAGCGGTCTTCGGTGTAATCGGTGCTTGAACCCAACCGCATTCAAGGGGAGTTTAGGCACGTAACGACACGCACGAAGATACCTAATGCCACCGCCCTATCGCCCGAACGGCCCCCGGCCGAGTTCCTCCTCCAGCAGCTCTGGTCAACAACGCGGAAACTTCCGCAGCCGGGAGGATAAAGGTCCCAAGCGCAACGACCGCATCCGTGCGACCGAGATCCGCGTCATCTCACCCAAAGGCGAAATGCTGGGCGTCATGCAGACCGCCAAGGCCTTGGAGTTGGCCCGTGAATTCGGCGTCGACCTCATCGAGATTGCGGCGACGGCCACGCCGCCGGTGTGCAAGTTAATGGAGTACGGCAAGTACCTCTACGAAGAAGCGAAGAAGCACAAGCACCAGAAGACCGCGACCAAGGTTAAGGAAATCAAACTCCGCCCGCGTATCGACGTGCATGACCTCTTTATCAAGGTCCGTCGGGCTGAGAACTTCCTGTATCACGGCCACAAGGTAAAACTACTCCTGCAGTACCGTTACCGCGAACTCGAGCACCCGGAAATCGGCCTCGAGACCATGAAGCGTGCCATCGAAGCCTTGATTCACATCGCCACGCGCGACAACGAGCCCAAGCGCAGTGGCCGAGCCATCGTCGTCGGCATGACCCCTTTGCAGGCTAATCGACGCAAGTTAATCCACAATGCGGCGCCAGCCGAGGACGACGGCGAAGACGACTCCGCAGTGGACAACGGCGAGAACGATCCGGAGTGAGGTCGTGCGCGGCCGCCTGAGCATCTGCGCCTCCCTGTTCGTCCTGTTGGGCGGCACCGCCCTGTTATGTGCGGCTAGTCAAGACATCTACCTCGGCGATTCTGTCCGCTTGCTCGGCCTCCAACAGGTTGCGCAAAAAGGCGATACCGCGGACGTCGAACGGTTTACCGCCAAAGGCCTCCCCGAGCTTTTCGCGGAGAAGAATCGTGAATACGTGTACGTGGGTGGGGCCAAGGTTTTCCTCGACGACAACATCGACTCTAAGAAAGGGAAACTGACGGTTGCGCGGCTCGACTACGATAAAGTGCTGGTGCCGCTGTTCTGGCGATTACCGCCGCAACTCCCGGGCTCAAAGCGGATTGTCATCGACCCAGGGCACGGCGGCAAGGACCCAGGGAAACTCAATACCTCTCTCGGCTATGAAGAGAAAGCCGCCACGCTCGACACCGCAATCCGCCTTAAACTCCTGCTCGAAAAGCGCGGCTTCGAGGTCGTCCTCACGCGCGAGAAGGACGTCTTCATCGAACTCGCTGATCGCGCCGCGGCCGCGAACAAGGCCAAAGCCGACCTCTTCGTCAGCCTCCACTATAATGGTGGGGCGGCGGGGGACGCCACCAGCGCGGGCATTGAAACCTACTGCCTAACCCCGCCAGGCCAGTACTCGACCAATAAGGCCTCGGGTAAAGCGGACATCACCGCCGAAGCCGGTAACCGCTTTGACACCTTTAACCTGCTCCTCGCTTGGAACGTCCATCGCTCCGTACTCAAGGCGACGGGCGCCGAGGATCGCGGCGTCCGGCGGGCCCGGTTCGCCGTACTCCGCCCTTTGAACTGTCCGGGCATCTTAGTGGAAGGTGGCTTCATCTCCAGCCGCGCCGAAGGGGCACAGATTGCCAACGCCGCCTACCGCCAGAAGCTGGCGGAAGCCATTACCGAAGGCGTGATTGCGTACGTGACGCGCGTGCGCTCGAAGCAGTAGCCAAGCGTTTACGCTTTCGCGACGGACGCAGAGCGTTAAGTTCGGCGTATGGTTCGGTCCCTCTTACTGTTACTGATTCTCGCGGGCGTGTCCGCTATGCGCGCGGAGATGGCGCCGACTACGACCGTCGTCGTCGCGAATGGCAAAGTCCCGGCGGGCGTCGAGCTGGCGAAGACCTTCATGCGGTATCGCGGCATCCCCGACCAGAACCTGATCATCTTGGACCTCTCGACTGAGGAAGCCATCACCTGGCCGCAATACAGCGAGACGTTGCTCAACCCGCTTCGCAGCAAGCTCCTTGCGGCGGGCCTGCTCACTGGACAGTTCGCGGGGCAACTCGCCGCCGGCCAAGATGTGCGTGGGCGCCAAGATTATCTGCCCACGGCGGCGCCCAAGCTCAGCTGGATTGTACTCATGCATGGCGTCCCGCTGAAGATTCAGCCTAGCGGAATCAAGGTGCTGGGCGGAGGCAAACCAGGCATTCGCGGCGACCAAGCCTGCGTGGACAGCGAACTCGCGCTGCTCGCCACCGTGAACCTCGACCCGGAAGGCGCGAAGCCGAACCCGTGGTTTCAGCAACGGTCCTTAGCCCCGGCGGATGCGGCGGAAATCATCCGGACGGCACGGCTGGATGGGCCCACCCCAGCCGATGTCCTCCGCGCCATGCAAGGCGCCTGGCGAGCGGAGGCTCAAGGCCTACGCGGACGCGCCTATGTAGATGTCGGCGGGCCCTATCCGGACGGTGATACTTGGTTTAAGAATGCCGCGGAGTTGACGCAGCAACTCGGCTTTCCGACGGACATCGAAAGCACGCGGCAACAATTCGGCGTGAAGGCCCGTTCCGATGCTCCCGCCTTTTACCTCGGTTGGTATAGCCAGAAAGCCGAAGGTCGCTTTGCCTTACCATCCGTCAAGTTGGCACCCGGCGCGATCGCTCTACACCTGCACAGTTACTCGGCGGGCACGCTGCGCTTTGACAGCGCCGGCTGGACCCCTTGGCTGGTGAAGCAAGGCGCCGCGCACACCTCCGGCAACGTCTACGAGCCCTACCTCACCCTCACATTACGGCCCGACCTTCTCATCCAAGGCTTACAGCAAGGCATGACCGTTGGGGAAGCCGCTTGGTATGCCACCCCCGCTGTCAGTTGGCAGGGGACGATCTTGGGGGACCCCTTCTACCGCCCCTTTGCCCGGGATATCTCGAAGCAACTGGTGGACTTCCAGAAGAAGCCTGACGAACTCGGGGCCTATGCCGTCATCCGGGCCGCCCAGCTCCGACCGAAGGACGAAAGCGCCCAGGCCTTGGCCGACCTCGATGCCGCCCAACGCCGGACCCCTTCTCTGCCGCTGGCCTTCGCCTTGGCCCAAGCCCGGCAGGAGCAAGCCCTCCCCCTCGTCTGGAATCCCCAAGTCTGGGTTGGCCTGGACAAGGCTGACGACGGCCTCCTTTGGGAGGTCGCCCTCTTTTTTGAGAAAAAAGGCCTGAAAGAACCCGCCAAGAAGGCCCTCCAAGGCTTACAGGGCCGACCCGCCTGGAAAGATGACCCCGAGTTCAAGGCCCATTGGGACGCCGTCGCCCGATAATCGGGCTTGCCACCCCCCTCCTCAGCAGGTTCTTTCGGACCTCCTTTCGGCCCGCTGGCATCTGCCCGTGGAATCTCCGGAGGGAAAACCAAAACCCACAACCAAACCCTGGAAACGTCCTCTGCGACGACCAGGACAAACAGTCAAAATACAATGAGCCTCATGGAAAAACTGCTCGCCGATTCTAATTTCGGCGCGCTCAAAGCACACTCGGTCATCAAGGCCACCGTTACGGAAATCCGTGGCGACAAGGATGTCATCGTCGACATCAACGGCAAGTCCGAGGGTTTCATCCCGCAAGCCGAATTCCCCGACATGGCCGAAGTCCAGGTCGGCATGGAAATCGAAGTCTATCTCGAACGCCTTGAAAACAAGGACGGCACCCCGACCGTCTCCTACGATCGCGCCCTCCAAATCCGGAAGTGGGAAAGCATCGAAGCCAATTGCCAAGAAGGCTCTATTGTCCAGGGCCGCGTGAAGTCCGTCGTCAAGGGCGGCCTCATCGTCTCCGTCGGCGTCGACGCCTTCATGCCGTCGTCGCAGATTGACGTTAACCCTCCGAAGAACCTCGAAGGCTTCGTCGGTCAGACCTTCGACTTCAAGATCATCAAGATCAACAAAGAGAAGAAGAACCTCGTCGTTTCCCGTCGCGAACTCATCGAAGAACAGCGTGGCGAAAGCCGCCGCAAGCTCCTCGAAGAGGTCAAGCCAGGCGTCATCCGTCGCGGTATCGTCCAGAACATCACCGACTACGGTGCCTTCGTGGATCTCGACGGTCTCGACGGCCTCCTCCACGTCACCGACATGTCCTGGGGCCGCATCGGTCACCCGAGCGAAGTCGTCAAGGTCGGTGAAGAAATCACCGTCATGGTGGTCGAAGTCGATCGTGAGCGCGAACGCGTCTCCCTCGGCCTCAAGCAGACCCAGCCCAACCCATGGGAAGGCATCGAGAAGCGTTACCCAGTCGGCACCAAGGTGCACGGCAAGGTCGTCAACCTCGTCGCTTACGGTGCGTTCATCGAGATCGAAGGCGGCGTCGAAGGCCTCGTCCACGTCTCCGAACTCTCTTGGACCAAGCGCGTCCAGAAGCCGTCTGACATCCTTAAGGTCGGCCAGGAAGTCGACGCGGTTATCCTCAACTTCAACAAGGAAGAGCAGAAGATCTCCCTCGGTATCCGCCAGCTCGAAACCAATCCATGGGAAAAGGTTCGCCACAGCTACCCAGTGGGCGCTCGCGTCCGCGGCAAGGTGCGCAACCTCACCAACTACGGTGCCTTCGTCGAACTCGAAGACGGTATCGATGGCATGGTGCACGTGTCCGACATGAGCTGGACGCGCCGCATCAACAACCCGGCCGAAGTGATGAAGAAGGGCGACGACGTCGAAGCCATCGTGCTCGATGTGGATGTCGACCAGCAGCGCATCTCGCTCGGCGTCAAGCAGACCCAGCAGGATCCGTGGAGCGAAATCGACCGCAAGTACCGCATCGGCGACCTCGTCAACGGCAAGGTCTCCAAGGTGGCCAACTTCGGTGCCTTCATCGAACTCTCCGACGAAATCGATGGCCTGGTGCACGTCTCCCAGCTCGCCGAACAGCGCGTTGAGAACGTCAAGGACATCGTCAAGGTCGGCCAGGAAGTCACGGCTCGCGTCATCAAGATCGACAAGGAAGACCGCCGCATCGGTCTCTCGATTAAGGCCGCGAACTACGACCCAGAGCGTCTGCAGGCCGAAATCAGCTCCTACGAGCGCATCAAGGGCCCGTCCACGGGTGGCGCTCCGGCGCAGTCGACGGGCGGTTCGTCCTCCGCGGGCAGCGGCGACTTCAACAGCCTCGGCGACTTGCTCGACAAGGCTGGCAACTAAGCGCTCACCGCGCTCCCAACAAGACCCCGGGCAACCGGGGTCTTTTTTTGTGCCCATGGCCCGGGGTGTCCGCTAGTTTCCTGACATGTTGGTCTGGACCAATCCCCTGCCCTTCGCGCTCGACGCTGAAAACATGTGGCTCGGGTTACGTCTAGTCGCTGGCCTATTTGTCATTATCCGGGTCGTCCGCGCGCGCGTTACGCTGAGCTATGCGTTGCTCTGGGGGCCGGCGGTGCTGTTCTTCCCGCTCATCACCGCCACGGTGATTTTCCTCTTCGGCGGCCGCAAGCACAGCGCCTTGGCAAAAGCGAAGCAACGCATCCAGGCCGCGGCGCGGCGGCTGGCGGGCCCCGTGACCTCGGCGGGCAATGCCTTCCGCATGCTGGGCGATAGACACGGCCACGACACCTTAGAAGCTTTGCATACCGAGATTCTCGCCGCCCGTCACCGCATTCACATTTCCACGTACATCCTCGCCCCGGATGCCGTCGGTCGTGAAATCAGGAGTTTACTCGTACGCCGTGCGCGCGAAGGCATCGAAGTGCGGGTACTGGTAGATGCCGTCGGCAGCTGGGGTACGCCGTTGCGCCTTGGGCGCACGCTAGTCAAGGCGGGCGGGCAAGTGGCGCGCTTCAACCCTGTCCTGCCGATGCAAGGCAAGGGCTCCGCGAATTGGCGCAATCACCGGAAGATTGCGGTCTTCGACGGCCAGGTGGCCATCATCGGCGGACAGAACCTTGGGCTCGCCTACATGGGGCGTGAGCCCTCCAACCGGCGCTTTCGCGACTGCTCGTTCCGCTTAGCTGGGCCCGCGGCGGCGGCGCTCGAACAAGTCTTTATTGCGGATTGGTGCCAAGCCACGGACGCCGATCCCGCGACCTTCGCGGACCTCCTCCGCAACCAACCTGCCCCCCAAGGCGAGGTCGACGTTGAAGTCATCGCTTCCGGCCCCGACTGCGTGAACGATCCCTTGTGGGAGAAATATGTCGCGTTGATTGAGAACGCCCGCGCCTCGATTACCATCGTTACGCCCTACTTCGTGCCGGACAAAGCGCTCTTCCGGCTACTCGTGGCCGCCGCCGCGAAGGGCCGGCGCGTCCGCGTGCTGGTCCCACGCCGCTCCGACCATCGCCTCCTCGACTTCGCCCGCCGCTGGTATCTACGCCAGCTCAAGGAAGCCGGGGCCGAAATCCTCTTCTTCAAGCCCGACGTCCTGCACGCCAAGCTCTTCATCGCCGACGACGAAAGCCTCATCATCGGCTCGGCGAACCTCGACATGCGTTCGCTCTTCCTCAACTACGAGATTGCGGCCGTCGTGCGCGACCCGGCGGCGTTAGCCGCGGTCCAAAGTTTCGTGGCGAGCCTGGTGGCCGAGTCTTCGCCTTACTCCGAGGACCTCTACCGCCGGAGCCGAACCTGGAGAGGCCGGATGCTTGAAGCCATCTCGAAGACCTTGGCGCCGCTGCTCTGACTTAGCCGAGGAAGGCGTGCAGACGGACGCTCAAGCCCGTATCGGGCAGCAGGAACCCATCGTGGCCGGCATCGGTCATCACTTCCAAGTAGGCCGCATTTACGCCCACCGCCGTCGCCGCCGCGACGACCATGCGGAGCTCGCTGGTCGGGTAAAGCCAATCACTGGAGAAGCCGATCGCCAGGACTTCGGGTCCGGCTGGCTGGAACAAACGGCCAGCGGCGGCACGGGCGGTTAGGTCGAAACGGTCGACGGCCCGGGTGATGCGGAGCCAGCTATTGGCGTCGAAGCGCTTCACGAAAGCTTGGCCTTGGTGATTCAGGTAATTTTCCACCTGCCAGAAGACCGGATCCTTGGGCTGAGCGCCGGGCACGCGGGCCCGGCCGAACTTCTGATCGAACGCCGCGGAAGAAAGGTAACTGATATGGCTGATCATGCGACCGACGGCCAAACCGGAATCCGGTCCTTCACCGGGGGTGTAATGGCCCCCACGAAAATTAGGGTCGGTTTCCACGCAGGCCCGGGAGGCCGCGTTGAGGGCGATGGCCATGGGCGACTGGCTGAGACCGGCGGCCAAGATCGCGATGCGGCCTACCTCGGTGGGATAATCGCCGGACCAAAGTAACGCCTGCATGCCGCCCATGGAACCGCCGACGACGGCGTGGAGTTTCGTAATGCCGAGATGGTGTAGCACCAACCGTTGAGCGCGAACGATATCGCCCAAAGTAATCTCTGGAAAATAGCCGCCGAAACGTTGACCCGTCCGGGGGTCGATGGAAAGTGGACCGGTCGAGCCACGGCAGCCCCCGAGGCAGTTAACGCCGATGACGAAGAAACGATCGGTATCGATGGCCTTACCGGGACCGACGAAATGATCCCACCAACCGGCCTTAGGGTCTTCGGGGGTATACCGACCAGCCAAATGGTGGTCACCGCTGAGTGCATGCGGCACTAAGATCGCATTAGACTTATCGGGGAGCAATTTCCCGTAGGTCTCATAGCGAAGCGTCAGGCCAGGCAGTTCGCCGCCCAGCTCGAGCGGAAAGGACTCGGCCGAGACGAAGTCTTGGTAGGACGTAGGGCCGAGCTCACGCGGGGCCGCAGACTGGACCGGACGGTCGGACATGCGTGACACGAGAGAAACCAGACCAGGACGGGTGGCAAGTGGCCATTCGGTGTTGCCACGTCATAAGGCTCAGCAAACTACCCCCATGGCCCAGGGACATCGACACGACGACCAATGTTGCGGGGGTAGCCCCCTGCCCCGGGTCGAAGCGGCGGTCCTAAGGATGAAAGAGCGCTCCCTCCGGGTCACCACCCCACGGTTAGCCATGCTCAACATCTTGGCCGAAGCCACCCGCCCGTTGAGCGCCGAGGAGATACACGCCGCCGCTGGCGATGGCACCTTGGACCTCGTGACCGTCTACCGTAGTCTCGGCGCCTTGGATGAAGCCGGCATCCTGCAACGGCACCCGCTCGAGCGGGGCCGCAGCCTCTACGCCCTCGTCTCCCCGGGGCATCATCACCACCACGTCATCTGTCGACGTTGCGGCCGCATCGAACGTCTGCCCGGCTGCGATACCAGCCGCCTCGAAGCCGCCGCCCGAGGTAAAGGCTTTGCGGACCTGACCCATGTGATGGAGATTTACGGTATCTGCCCGGCCTGCTCCGCCCAACCCCTTTCCCATGCCTGATTTTCCCAAGACCGCTTTTATCCTCGGTGCCGGCCTCGGCACGCGCCTACGTCCGCTGACGGAGCATTGTCCAAAGCCACTTCTCCCCTTGGGCGGTAAGCCGATGGTTGAGCGCGCGCTCGCGAAGCTCTACGCCGCCGGCACGCGCCGTTTCCTCATCAACACGCACCACTGCCCGGAAGCTTGGACGCAGGCCTTTCCGACGGGCCGCTGGCAGGACGCCGAAATCCGGTTCGTCCATGAACCCGTGCTGCTCGAAACCGGCGGCGGATTGGCTAACATCAATCAATTCCTGACGGTGGAAGATACGCAACTCGTGGTCTGGAACGGCGATATTCTCTCGGACGTCCAGCTCGCTGAAGCCTATGCGCACCACATCACGAACGGCGCCGAAGCCACGCTCGTCGTGCGTGAGAAAGGCCCGAACACTAATGTGCGCATCACGGACGACGGCTTTGTGAC
>CAIXHF010000142.1 GCA_903919185.1 uncultured Opitutia bacterium
ACTGACAGGCCGCATGGCCTTCCGCACAGGCTACCGCGGCGGGGTCTTCACCGGCGTCGGCGGGCCGAGTTTAATCGAAGCCGACCGCCTGACTTTACCAGGAATGCTCAAGAAACAGGGCTACGCGACCGCCGCTGTCGGCAAGTGGCACGTGGGCCTGACTTTCCAAACGAAGGATGGTACTCCGATTCACCAAGTGAAGGTCCCCAGCGAAGGGCTCGGCGCCGGGAACGAGCTCGCCCGTATCCGGCTCACCGACTTCAGTCGTCCGATCACCGACGGTCCCGTGCATCGCGGGTTCGACTACTTCTTCGGCACGGCCTGCTGCCCGACCACCGATTGGCTCTACGCCTACATCGAGAACGACCGCGTCCCCATCCCACCCACCACGCTGCTCGACGCCTCGAAACTGCCGAAGCATCCCTACGCCAATGATTGCCGCCGCGGGCTCGTGGCGCCCGGTTTCGAACATGATCAGGTGGACTTGGTGTTCTTAGAAAAGAGCCAAGCCTGGCTGACCGACCACGTAAAGCGCGCGCCCAATCAACCGTTCTTCCTCTACCACGCGACGCAGGCCGCTCACTTGCCTTCCTTCGCCGCGCCACGTTTTCAAGGCTCTACGAAAGCCGGCCCCCATGGTGACTTCATCGCCGAGCTGGATTTCATCGTGGGCGAATTACTCGCGACGCTGGACAAACTAGGGGTCGCCGAAAATACGCTCGTCATCTTCTCTAGCGACAACGGCCCCGAAACCACGACGGCCATCCACATGCGCGCGGACCAAGGCCACGACCCGGCCCGCCCCTGGCGCGGCCTAAAACGTGATAACTGGGAAGGCGGCCACCGCGTCCCGTTCCTCGTGCGCTGGCCCGCCCGCGTGCAGCCTTCCGTCAGCGAGCAAACAATCTGCCTGACCGACCTGCTGGCAACCTGTGCGGCGCTCTCCGACACCGCCCTACCGCGCAATGCCGGTGAAGATAGTTTTAGCTTCCTCTCCACGTTAACGGGCGTCGCCGATCAACGCCCGCAACGTCCGTTCACCTTACACCAAACAATTAAGAGCGAGCTGGCCATCCGTCGCGGGGATTGGAAATACCTCGACCACCGCGGCTCGGGTGGGAACAGCTACGAAAAGGGAGCGCTCGCCCCTTTCGCGCTACCCGACACCGCCCCTACCGCCCCCGGCCAACTTTATAACTTAACGACCGATCCGGGCGAACGGACGAACCTCTACTTCGAACGTCCTGAGATCGTGAAAGAACTCAAAGTCCTCCTCGATCAAAGCAAAACCTCCGGCCGCAGCGCCCCCTAACTGCCTCCACTTACTCCCCGCCCATGCTCCGTAAGTTCACCTGCCTACTTTTCGCAGCTTCCGCCACCTTCGCCGCCGACAGCCTGCGCCAAGCTTCGCCCTGGGCCTCCGGTGTCGGCCTGTCCGACCGCATCGCCGATCACCCTGAGGATTGGCCGCTCCTCACGAAGCAGTTCGCCTACGTGACGCCTGAGAACTGCATGAAGCCGGCGGCCACGCAGCCGAGCGCAGGGGTCTGGCGCCTCGAGGGGCCCGATCGTTTCGTGGAATTCGCCCGCTCTAAAGACCTGAAGGTCGTCGGCCACTGCCTGGTCTGGGCCAAAGACGACCGCACGCCGGCGTGGTTTTACCAGGACGGCGATAAGCCGGCATCCAAAGAAGTCCTGCTGGCCCACATGAAGGAACACATCGATAAGGTGGTCGGACGCTACCGCGGGCGCATTGCGACGTGGGATGTGGTCAACGAGGCGCTGGCCGATGGTGGTGGCTACCTGCGCGAATCGGGTTGGACGCGCGCCTGCGGGGAAGAGTTCATCGCCAAGGCTTTCGAATACGCGCATGCGGCCGACCCCGACGCGCTCCTCATCTACAACGACTACAACAACGAGCTCGACGGTAAGCGCGAACAGATGCTGAAGCTGCTCACGAGCCTCCGCGCCCGCGGCGTCCCGGTCCACGCCGTTGGCCTGCAGGGCCACTACGAACTCGACCGTATCCCGTTTGCGGCCCTCGAAAAGACGCTCATCGCCCTGCGTGAGGCCAAACTGAAGGCCGTGGTGTCCGAAC
>CAIXHF010000143.1 GCA_903919185.1 uncultured Opitutia bacterium
CAACCCGAACAATGGGGCTTCGCTCGCTAAGCCTGAAGCCCTCGATGGCGCCGACGCGGTCGTGCTCGGCCTTCGCTTCCGTAAGTGGAATGAGGCGGCCCTCGCTAAGTTCGATGCCGCGGTGAAGCGTGGCGTGCCAATCATCGGCACTCGTACCAGCACCCACGCTTTTGCAGGCATCCCCAAGGAGAGCGCCTTTGCCTCCTATAATTACAATGCCAAGGGCGGTTTCGGGAAGAACGTCCTCGGCGAAACTTGGATCAGTCACTGGGGCAACCACAAGGGCGAGGCTACGCGCACGGCCACTGAGCCAGGGGCTGAAAAGAACCCCATCCTTAACGGCGTCGACATCGCCTACGGCGACACCGACGTCTATGAAGCTTACCCGCCCGCCGACGCCCAGGTGCTGCTCCGCGGCGTGGTCCTCAAGGATATGGACCCCAAGAGCCCGCCCAGCGAGCGCCGCAAGAAGCGTGCGTCCGACAAGCAGGAGCAGGGTGTGAATGAGCCGGCGATGGCAGTAGCGTGGACCCGCGAGCTGAAGAACGACACTGGCACCGTGAACCGTATTCTCTGTACCACAATGGCCTCCGCCAGCGACCTCAAGGATGAGTCGCTCCGTCGCCTACTCGTTAATGGCGTTTTCTGGGGACTCAAACTCGACGTCCCGGCTAAGGCGGACGTCACCCCGCTCGTTGAGTGGAAGCCTAGCAAGTACTCCTTCAACCTCTTCCATAAGGGCTTGAAGGCGGCGGATTTCGCCGGAGTCCTGCCCGACGCCGTCGCCGCTCCGGCCCCTGCCCCGAAGAAGCCCGCGGCCAAGTAAGCCTTCAGGTAAGTAACCATCGAGGCGTCTCGCGAGGGACGCCTCTTTTATTTTCAGCTGCGCAGTCCGCGGCCGGCTAACAGGCGTACAAAGGCATCGTTGCTGAGGATGAACGCACCCTGACGAGTGCAGGCGTCGCGGACCTCGGCATCGTCGGAGACGATAAACCACGGGCCCTCCGAGGACTTGTCTTTGCCGACGAGGTCCATGAGGTCGTGGTCGGCTTTAGCGCCCGCCCGACTAAAGGTCGCCTTGAGGCGAGGGTGATCCAGACGCAGGTTCGAGGCCTGCCCATCGAAGCTCGCCCAGATGAGGAGCCCGGATCCTTCGTGGGCGAGTTTTTCTAAGAGGTTGAGCACCTTCTGGCGGGCGGGCGTATCCAGCAGTAGACGCAGGTCGCCTTGGGCGTTGCGCTTCGAGGCGAGTTTTAAGCCGAGGTAAGCCTGTTGGAGGCAGGCAAAGTTATTGGCGTCGATTCCCAGTCGGGCGGGCTCGCCCAGAGCCACGGCGCGTTCGAGCAGCGCGACCGGACCGGACGTTTTCTGGTCGTGGAACTGTTGGTCGGCCGTGAGGGAACGGCGCCGATGGATGTCGCCGCGGTAAAGGTCGGCGTGCCGCGAATCGACGAGGCCCGACTGTTCGGCGGCCGCCAGCGCGGATTCGATGGCTTTAAGCTCGGCTATCTTTGCCCCATTAATTTTGGTAGCAATCCGTTCTAAGAATGGGTCGGAAGGGAGGTCGCGTCGTTCGAGTTCGTAGCGGACTTTCTCGATGTGTTCAGTGACGCGCTTCTCCAAGGTCACAATGGCGGGCAATACGCTTCCCGCCGTCCGCTGGTAGCGTCGCAATAACTTCAGCATATCCTCCATCTGCGGAATCGCCTGCCGGAGTTCATGCTCTTTGGCTAAGAATGGGTCGGCGTCGCGCTGGGCCTTGCGGACGGCTTCCACGGTTTCCGCGGTGAGGTGGCGGAGCTGCGCGACTTCGTCGGACGCCTCACGTAGTTTGCGCGCATCCGTGAACCACGGCCGCAGCTCTTCGGAGAGCAGGTGTTCCGCGATTTCGCGGGCCTTCTTCGCAACGTGTTCGCGGGCTTGATCAAGTTCGCTCTTCAGTCGGCTGACTTCGGTTTCGGTTTTGGCCAGTCGGGTCTGCAAGGTCTGCGCGGCTGCCTCCTGCGAGGCCAGTTGCCGGGCTTGGCTTTCGAGGTTAGCTTTCGCGGCTGCTTCGAGGGCGACGACCTGGACATCACGTTCGGCGAGGAGGTGGGCGTGATGGCGACGTTCGGCGCGTAACTCATTCTCGCGGGCCGTCGCCATGCGGTCGATTTCTTCCTTCAGTTTACGGACCGAGGGGTCGGAGCTGGAAGGGGTTTCCTCTTCGGAGGGGGGCTCGACGGTCGGCGCCCCGACCTTCTGGAGCCAGAGGCGCAGGGCTTTCGCATCGGGGCTGGCGGCGCTGGGCTTGCCGTTGCTTGCTTGCTTGGTGAAGAGTTCGGAAGCGATGGCCGCGTCTTTATCTTCCGCGCGCGCTGCCCGTACTAGGCAGAGCAGGGCGGTGCGCGGGCCACCGAGGATGTTGGCGAGGTCATCGAGGTGCGCCACCAGCGTCGCCTTCTCGAGCTTCAGTAGGGCCGGCATCCACGGTAACTCGTCGGCAATCGCGCCGAAATCTGCAGCGATCAAACTGTAGCGGGCTTGGAAGAGACGGCGCGCATTCTTTAGGAAAGGCGTCCGGTGGCCCCAGCCGCCCGGGGTCTTTTTCGCGAGGGCCAGGAGCGGTCCCTGTGGGACAAAAGCCAAGTCATGCACCAGCTGCTCCGAGAGGGTCTTGCGCCAAGGGGTGACGAGGTCGTTTTTGTACGCGTATTGTCCCATGCTGGCAGAGTGCCCGAAAGGCGGTCGGGGGCAAGTGCCTGCCTGTCCCGGTCGCGTTTTTTCTACCGACCCAACTTAGAGTAGGGTATTGTCGATTAACCGGGTGTTCCCGAGGTGGCAGGCAATCGCCAAGGCGCAGCGGCCGGGGGTGACCTGCGTCACGGGGCCCATCGTCTCTTGGTCGACGAGCGCAATGTATTGGAGACGGATGGCTGGTTCCCGGGCGAGGCAGGCTTGCGCGGCGGCGCGGACCAGGGCCGCATCCGTCGTGCCCCCGGCGACGAGGCGGCGGGCTTCAGCGAGGGCGGCGGGGATAGCGGTCGCTCGCTGGA
>CAIXHF010000144.1 GCA_903919185.1 uncultured Opitutia bacterium
AGCAGGGTCAGGCCAAAGCAAGTGAACGGTACCAGCCAAGCCAGCCCGCGGCAAGTCGCCACCCAGCCGTTCTGCGTCGAGTCCGGGGAACCGGCCATGTCGACGGCGGAAGCGTAGAACAACCCGGCGGCCGCGTAATCAAGCAACGGCAAGCTCGCAAGCCGGTCGGAGACGCGGGCGCCCACACCGACGGGCGGAACGTGCCGGCGATTGGAGCGCCACAACCATACCCAATAGAGAGCGCAGCCGAAAAGCGCGAGGCCCGGTCGTTTACTCACCAGGACGATTGGGAGCGGCAGGAGGTAAGGCAGCCATTCCGCCCAGCGCGGGATGGTCCCGGGCGAGGCTTCTTGGCGGGCGACGATGGTGATGGCGACGACCTGAGCCCAGAGGACGAGCGGGTGCGCAAGCAGGACGACTAGCGGCCAGCCGCGGAAATGCGGGCCGTCGATCAGGCCGCCAACCGCGAAGAAACCAATCAGTGGTAGCAGCGCGCGGCAGGCCCCCATGACGAACGGGGCCCAGGCGACGCCTTTGTGCCAACGGTCGTAGATGAGGACGCCCGCAACGAGCCCGCCGACCAACAGGGCCGTGATCTTGCGATGGTCGGTCAGCGAGGAGCCGATGGTGAACCAGGCGCCCAGTCCAAGGCAGAGAAAGCCGACCACGAAGGCCGCGCGCACGGAGACGATGCCGGCGGGGATCGGCCGACTCGACCGGCGCTCGGTGTCCCAGCGCGCGTCGAAAGCGTCGTTGAGGATCATGCCGCCCACATAGATGAGCGAGACCCCGATCAGTAGTCCGAGGAGCGAGGCCAGCAGGAAAGGCCCCCACGGGAAACGGTCGGTGAACACGTAGCCAAGCAACCAACCCGCAAAGAGGTTACTCCAGACGGTCGGCAGGTTCGAACCACGGGTCAAGATCAGCCAAGCTCGAACCTTTGCCCACATATTAAAGGGGCTTCACGCCGGCCTTCGCAAGTTCGGCGAGGGTCCAGCGGTACTCGGCGGCGATCATGTCCGCGACGTCCGCGGTGCGGACTTCCGGCGGGAGGACTTCCCATGTGTACGTTTCGATCTCGAGTTCGCGGCAACGTCCAGGGTTCTTGCCGATGACGGCGATGGCGTCACGTAAGTGGTCGTTCGTGGTCGCGAGTTCGTCGGAGAGGTGATCCGCGTTCACGGGGACGTGGAAGTGCACGCGGAGTTCCTCGAGCGTGCGGAGCTGATCGATAGCGGCCATGGCCAACGGGATGTCCTTGAAGCGCACGATGGAGCCGTCCTTGGCCCGCCCCATGGTCTGGTGCAGGTACACGGGCTCATGCATCTTCGCCAAGCGCGCGAGGGCAACCTCGGTAGGCTTGAGCCGCAGCGCGGAGCTGAGGTGAAACTTCAGGACGGGCGCACCACCTGCATCGAGGCGCGCAATGGCTTCATGGGCCTGCTCATACTGCAACGCGAAGTGACAAGTATCGTACGCAATCCCAAGCGTGCGGTCGACGAGGCCCTTCGATGGTTCTTCAGCGCGGAGCTGTTCAAAAAGACGAATGGCTTCCGGCGTGTTCTCGGCGTGGCCAATCGGCTCGGGCTCGAGCGCGAGGCGCAGCGTGACGCCGGTGCGATCACGCAAGCGATCGAGGTGCTCGCCGCACGCGAGCAGGTTACGACGCATGACCTTGAGCTCGTCGGCGTTGCGGCCGAAGCCCTTGAACGACCCTGGCAGTGTGCTCACGGTACCGACTTGGTCGGGTGGGCCAAACGCAGCGAGGAGGTCGAAGAGTCGGTTGGTATATTCGAGGCGCGCGGGCTCGCACCAGTCAGGCGCAAAGACGTTGTCCTTCACGGCCTGGCCGTGGAATGGGCCAAACGGAAAACCATTGATACCCGCGACGACGCTGTTTTCTTTATCCAACCAATGGCGGAAGGCCGTCAACGTCGCTGGCTCGGCGAGCTCCGCCGCAGCACGGTCGCCAAGGCGCAGGCCGAGGACATACGTCTGACCCGGCGCAACGCGGTCACGCACGCGGAGGGCGTGGTCGCGCAAACCCGCGAAGGTCTCCACCCACCCTTCGCCGCGATGGACGTTGGTACAATAGGCGAGGCTGAGGCCGGACGAGAGCTTCACGTTCAGCGCAGAGCCTGCGGGTCCTTGAAATTCGGCGACTGCGACAGGAAGCGCACGGGGTTACCGTAGACGAGGCGGTCGATGGCGGCGGCGGAGTGCCCGCGGCGACGCATCTCCTGCATGGCCTTCGGCACCGCGAGCGGGTCGCTGTGGCCCCAGTCACAAGCGCTGTTCAACCAGACGCGCTGCGACGCAAAATTCTCGAGCATGTCGACGGCGCGCACGGGCGTGGCCTTCGATTCCGGGTAAAGCGTGATACCGGCCCAGAAGCCTTGATCGAGAACTTCGCCGATGGTGTGCTCTTCGACGTGGTCGATGATGACGCGCTCGGGCTTCACTTTACCAGCGGCCTTAATAACGTCCATGATGAGGCGCGTGCCCTTGCGCTTGTCTTCGAGGTGCGGGGTGTGGACGAGAATCAGTTGGTCATACTTCACCGCGAGTTCGACGTGCTTCTCGAGGATGAGCATCTCATTGCGCGTGTTCTTGTTCAGGCCGATTTCACCGATGCCGAGCACCGTCTTGGCCTTCATAAATTCGGGGATGAGCGCGAGCACGTCGTCGGCCAGCTTCATATCCTCGGACTCCTTCGGGTTAATGCAGAGCCAGCAGTAATGCGGGAGGCCGTACTTCGCGGCACGCTTGGGCTCGTGCTGCGTCAGCTGGCAGAAGTAATCGTAAAAGCCGTCCGCGGTCTTGCGGTCGAAGCCCGCCCAGAAGGCTGGCTCGCAGATAGCCGCGCAACCGGCCAAGGCCATCGCTTGGTAGTCATCGGTGGTGCGGCTCACCATGTGGCCATGAGGTTCGATATAACGCATGGTCGGGGCTTACTTAAGGCCGGGCCAAACGCCGGAGGCGGCTTTGGTGTCGGCTTTTTCGATCGGGGTGACGGACGGGTCGCTCCAGAGATGGAGAATCTGGGCGACGCGGTCATCGCCGGACTTCAGTAACAGCGGGAGCGCGGCGCGAAGCCCGCGGACGCGATGGTCTTCGGGGCCGCTGGCCTTTTCGAGGCGGTCGAGGAAGGCCGCGAGGTCGAGGAGCTTAAAACGCGCGTCCATGAAGTGGAGGTCAGCCACTTGGTCGCGGGTCCGGCGGGGGGTGCCGGCGAGGGGGTTGGAGTCGGACATGGGAGGACGGACGCTGAAGCGCCCTGGGGCATTAGACACCAAAGTGCGACAGAGGTCCCCACGGGTCAAGCCACCCTGCCCTTAGAAAAACGGCTTACTTAGCTTCCTTCTCGTACTCAGCCGCGGTCCAAGGGGTCTTGCGGTCGGCGTACTTATTCTTGATGGCGGTGACTTCGGCCTCCGTCACGACGGAGCCTGAATTACCAAAGGAATTGTTCACGTAGGTCACAACGTCGGCGATGTCCTTGTCGGTCACAGCAGTGACCGGAGGCATCATGCCATTGTAGGTCACACCTTTGACGGTGACCGGGCCCATCATCCCGTTGGTGATATTACGGACGGCGATGGAGGCACTCTTGGCAATCCACTCGGACCCAGCCAGAGGGGGGAAGACTGGAGGCAGGCCAGCGCCCGTGGGCTGGTGGCAAGCGATGCAGGTCCGGCTGTAGACAGCCTGACCACGCTTCATGGTATCGGCGTCGGGGGCGGCCGACTTAGCCGTTTCAGCGGCGACGGCGACGGTCGTGACGAGGGAGGCGAGGGCGAGGAACTTCAGGGAGGGCATAGTCGTGGTGTCTCACCAAGGAGGCGACTTGCCCGGGAATCTCAAAACGAAAATGCAAAAGGCCCGCCCACGGATGAAGCCATAAGCCCCACCCCTAGCCGGGATAAGGCCCAAGGAGCCCTTTTAATAGTATTAAAACGACAAATACCCTTCCGTGCGTCGTAATCCGCTAAAGCCGTATTTCCCTGCAAATCGCATCGACCTGCCGCCATTGGCGGGCTAATTAAATAGGGTGCGAACGACACCGACCCTCGATGTCTGGCTAAACCAAATCCAGGCGCGCAGCCTGCGGACGGTCTTCGACCATCTGCCGGGCGTGATGTTCTTCGCCAAAGACCTGGAGGGGCGCTTCACGATGGCCAACCTCGCCTTTGCCCAGCGGTGCGGCCAAACCGATGAAGTCGCCCTCCTGGGCAAGACCGACGCCGATGTCTTCCCGCCCGAGCTCGTGGCGAACTTTCGGAAGAAGGACCTACAAATCTGTCAGAGCGGCCAGCCGGCCATGCGCCTCGTCGAGCTCTTCCCGAACGAAAACGGCGAACACGTCTGGTACGAGACCACGAAGCTCCCGATCTTTGACGTGCACGGCAAGCCCTGCGGGGTCTTCGGAACCGTCCGCAGCTACGAAGGCACCAAGGCCCTCCTCGAGCCCTTCCTTAAGGTCGAAGCCGCCGCTGACTTCATCCAGCAGAACCTCGCCGAGGCCCTGAATATCGCGAAATTAGCGAAACTGACGGGGCTCTCCATCCGGCAGTTTGAGCGCAAATTCCATAAGGCTTATCAGGTCAGCCCGCGCGCCTACCACGTCCGCATGCGGGTGGCCGCGGCCTCCGACCTTCTTAAAGATACCGACCTCCGGCCCTCGGAAATTGCCGACCGGACTGGTTTCTACGACGCCAGTGACTTCTCGCGACAGTTCCGCCGGGCCCTGAAAATGAGCCCGACCCACTTCCGCCGGATGCATAAGAACGGTAAAGAAGCCTGAGTGTCCCTCCGCGGGGGCTGTTTTGCCGTCTCGACAGTGACGAAAAACTGTCTTTTATCGGGAGCGTACCCCCTCCCCCAACCATACCTATATGAGTACTATGACTGACGAACAACCCTCCGTTGTGCCCAACGCGAAGCGCCTCCTCTGGGCAGGCTTCATGGCTATCCTTGCTGCCGGCGTAGGCTTCGCTCTCCGTGGCGGTATCTTTGGCGCCTGGAAAGCGGCTTACGCCTTCACCGACGGCCAGCTCGGTGCCATCGGTGGCGCTGGCTTCTCCGGCTTCTGTTTCGGCATCATCATTGGCGGCGTCATCGTCGACAAGATCGGCTACGGTAAGCTCGTCGCGGTGGCCCTCGCCGGCCACATCCTCTCGGCCGTCGTGACCTTCGGTGCGTCCACGCCCGAAAACGCCTACGGCTTCCTCTACTGGGGTATGTTCATCTTCGCCTTCGCGAACGGCACCCTCGAAGCCGTGGCTAACCCACTCGTTGCGACAATCTTCCCTAAGCAGCGCACGCACTACCTCAATATTTTGCACGCCTCCTGGCCGCTGGGCATGGTCGTCGGCGCGGCCGCTTCTTACCTCCTCGGCTCGGTCTTGGGCCTAGGCTGGAAGGGCCAGCTCGCGTTCTACCTCGTCCCCACCGTGGCTTACGCCGTGATGTTCATGGGCCAGACCTTCCCGAAGTCGGAAGCCGCCGAAAAAGGTGCCTCCTTCTCCGAAATGTTCAAGGACGTCGGCATCTTGGGCTCGCTCGTCGCCTGCTACCTGCTCTCGATCTTCTTGGGTAACGTGCTCGGCCCCGTCTTCAATATCCCCAACCTTGGCCTCTACCTCGCAGGCATCCTGCTAATCGCAGTCGGCGTCATCACGCGCTTCTCGATTGGCTCCCTCCTATTGTTCGTGCTCTTCGTCACCCACGCCCTCGTGGGTGCCGTCGAACTCGGCACGGACTCCTGGATCGAAGCCATCACGGGTAACCTCTTCACCGCGGACCAAGGCAAGGCGCTCTTCATCTGGACCTCGGCCATCATGTTCGGTCTGCGCTTCTGCGCACACTGGATTGAAACCAAGCTCGGCCTCTCCCCAATTGGCATCCTGGTGACGTCGGCGCTCCTCGCCTTCGGTGGCCTCCAGCTCGCTTCCGGCATGAATAGCTTCGCCGTCGCCCTCTTCGCTCTCGGTATCTACGCCCTCGGTAAGACGTTCTTCTGGCCCACGATGCTCGCCGTCGTCGGTGACCGCTTCCCGCGCTCTGGCGCCGTCGCCATGTCCATCATGGGCGGCATCGGCATGCTCTCCGCTGGTTTGATCGGTGGCCCCGGTCTCGGCTACGCCAAGGACCGCTTCACCGGCGAAGCCCTCCAAGCCTCCGCTCCGGCCGTCTACGCAGCCAACAAGGCTAAGGACGAGTCGAAGTTCCTTTTCCTCGCTCCGGCCACCGCCGTCGCGGGTGACAAGGTCCAAGCCGCCAAGGACGCCGGTGACAAGGGTACCGCTGACCAGAAGGCTATCGTCGCCGCCAATCAGGCCGGCGACCGCGCCACGCTGAAGGCTGACTCCTTCATCCCACTGGGCATGGCCGCAATTTACCTCCTACTGCTCTTCTACTTCAAGAGCATCGGTGGTTATCGCGCCCTGAAGATCGAAGAGCAGGTCTAAGCACCCGCTTAACCCTCCCCGCGAAGGCCGCACGGAAACGTGCGGCCTTTTTGTTGTCCAGGCACCTGGGTCGGTGTCGTTATCTTCCCAGATAATCGGCTTCCGTCCCCGGAGGTTTCGGACTGAATAAAGGCAACCCCATCTTTCCATGAGCACCAAGAAAATCCGCATCGCGCTGGCCGGCCTCGGCTTCGGCGCCGAGTTCATCCCGATCTACCTCGCCCACCCGAACGCGGAGATCGCCGCCATCTGCCAGCGCAACCCCGCCAAGTTGAAGGAAGTCGGTGACCGCTACGGCATCGCCAAGCGCTACACGTCCTACGAGGAAATGCTCGCGGACCCCGAAATCGACGCGGTCCACATCAACACGCCGATCCCCGACCACGGCCGCCAGTCCATCGCCGCCCTCAAGGCCGGTAAGCACGTGGCCTGCACCGTCCCGATGGCCACGTCCATCGCCGAGTGCGAAGAGATCGTGAAGTTGGTCAAGGCCACGGGCCTGCGCTACATGATGATGGAGACGGTGGTCTACGCGCGCGAATTCCTCTTCGTGAAGGAGATGTACGACAACGGTGAACTCGGTCGCCTACAGTTCCTCCAAGCCTCGCACCAACAGGATATGGAAGGCTGGCCTGGCTACTGGCCTGGCCTCCCACCCATGTACTACGCCACGCACTGCGTCGGCCCGATGCTCGCCCTGACCCAAGCTGACGCCGAGTACGTGTCGTGCTTCGGCTCTGGTCGCATCGCCGAGGACATGATCCCCATCTACAACTCGCCCTTCGCGGTCGAGACGGC
>CAIXHF010000145.1 GCA_903919185.1 uncultured Opitutia bacterium
CACTATGTCCGAAGCCAAGAAGCCTGAAGCCACGCCTGCCGCCCCTGCCTCCGATGCCTGGACTAAGTGGGTGGCGCTCTCCACCACCTTGCTCGCCGTTGCGGCGGCGTTCTCGACCCTCAAGGGCGGGAGCTTCTCCACCCAGACACAGCTGGCGACGGTTTCGGCTTCGAATAAGTGGTCCTATTTCCAGTCCAAGAGCCTGAAGCAGACCGCACGTGAGACCGAGCGCGAGATCATCACGACCATCGCTGCGGGTGCCACCAACCCTGAGGCCAAGGCGGTCGCCCTCGCGTCCATCGCCAAAGCCGAAAAGGAAATCAAGCGGTACGAAGAAGAGAAAGCCATAATCAAACTCGAGGCTGAGACTTTAGACCTCAAGGCCAGCTACGCCCAAGCTCGTGGTGGCAATTTCGGGATGGCCATCATGTTCTTGCAAATTGCCATCATGCTCTCGGCCATCGCCGCCTTGATGAAGAAGAAGATCTTCTGGCTCATCGGACTCGTCGCAGGCCTCACTGGTATCGGCTTCCTCTCCTATGCTTGGGTTCTGTATCCTGAATTCACGCCACCCGCCGCGAAGGTCGCGGCAGTGAAGTAGGCCTTCAAAGTACCTACCTGTCGGGCGTCCAATTACCGGTAGTCTGAAACGGGCTTCGGTTTGATGCCGAGTTTGGCGTAGTCAAAACCGGTGGCGAGGGGCTCGTAGGTGCCGACGATGTCGACCGAGCTCTTGGGGTTGATGACCGCCTCCAGGCCCATGCCCCAATAGGCGGCGTTGATGACGAGGCGGCGTAGGCCGGGGTTACGAAAGTCGTCTCCGCTGCCCATCGTGGACTGGAAGACGCGGGCATCCTTGCCCGTGCTGGTATGCCAAGTCTTGAACCAGGCAACGGGGAGGGCTTCTAGCTTTGGGTTGGGGGCATCGTCTTGTTTGCGCCCCATTAGGGGCTGCCCCCAGATAAGCGCGGTGCAACCTGCCGGTAAGCTGCCGCCTTCCTTGTAGGTGCGGTAAACATCCGAGTTGCCCCAGACATCGCTGACGCCGGAGAGAATCGGGTGATCCTTGAGGGCTTCGACGATCATGCCGCGGGTGGAGTCGGCATGGTAGCGTCCGTGGTGACCGCGGAAGCTTCCGCCGAGGACATCTTCTCCCCAGTTCACTTGCTTGCCGTCGATCTTGTACGGCAAGGACGCGTGGAAGCCATGATTGGCGGTACGCAGCGCGATGAAGGGTTTGCCGGAGTCGATATACTGCACGATGAGTTCGCGCTCCGCCATCGGCAGGGTAAGAAGGCGGCAGAAGAAGATCACCTGATCGGCCTTGGCCAAGTGCTCGAGGCCCGGAATATGGTGCGTCTTGAATTCCTTCTCTTTACCTTTTTCGGGATAGACCGGCATGCGGGGGTCGACCAAACCATTTTCGTCGACGGCGTAGAGCACGGTACAATCAAAGCCGTGATGGGTACTGAGGATCTTCGCGAGCATCGGCATCGACTGTTCGCTCCGGTATTCTTGGTCGGCGGCGATGAGTACGATGTGCTTCCCCTTGCCGGGGCCTTCACCGCCTTTGTAGGTCAGCCAGAGGGGGTGCTGTGGGTCAGTCGTTTGCGCCAGGCAACTGAGGCAAAGCAGGAGGGGTAGCAGGGTGCGTAGCATGGGGGTAGGGGTGCGAGCGGGTGGGGGAGTCAGGGGTGTGACTCATTGAGGCTCAGCATCTTCTAAATTGGGTGCGGGGTGGGGGGTGTCAAGGGTCAGGGGTAGCATTGTTTTCTAAAACCTTTTACAAACGATGGGGTTCTATAAATAACCTACCCCCATGAAGAACTTCCTACCTCTGCTCCTCGCCGCTGCCCTTGGTTCCGCCGCCACCTATTTCATCATGGACTCCAAGCAGGCTTCCGTTCCGGCGGCGAAGTCTACGAAGGGTGCTCCCCGCGTCGCTGGCGGTAACGCCACGGCCGACGCGCAGGCTCCGGCTGCCGATGGCCAGCGTAAGACGCAGGGTGGTTTCACGAATGGAACTAAAGGTAAGGGCAATGGTTTCCTGCCCGAAGAAATTCCCGGCGTTAGCCCCGAGCAGTTGACCAAGTGCCGCGCAGCCTTGATGAAGACCTTCCGCGACGAATCAGTCCGTGCCGCCTACACCAAAGTAAACGAAATCCGCAAGGAGCTCGACGGCGCCACGGACGAGGAAAAGAAGAACATCGAAGCCGACATTGCCGAAGCCTCCAAGGAAGTCCGTAAGGCGCAGAAGGCTGCCATCACGGCTGCCGATCCCGACGTCACCGATGAGACCGTGGACAAGGTCCTCGATGCTATGGACGAAATGCGCAAGCAGCGCATGGCCCAGGGCGGTACCAAGGGTGGTAAGGGGAAGTAAGAGACTAGGGGTAGATTACGGAGTACAGAGTACAGAGTTCAGAGTACAGATTACGGAGTACAGATTACAGAGTATATATTACAGGGTCATAGATGCAGGGAAAGAAACTGCCCCAATGCATTGTTACTCTCCGTAATCTGTACTCTGTACTCCGTACTCTTCGCAGCGCTCACTTACCCTTCCTTCCGGGCGTCGAGTTCCATCCAGCGGCCGAGCGCGGCCGAGTGTTCGGCTTCGGCGGCGTGGAGGCGTTTCTGCAGTTCGGCAGCCTTAGCGCCGCCATCCTTATAGATTTCAGGGTCGCCTAACTGGACGCTCAAGGTCGCTTGTTCGGCTTCGAGTTGCTCAATCTTACCAGGCAAGGTTTCGAGGTCCTTGCGTTCCTTGTTGTTCAGCTTGGCACCGACAGGGGCGACAGCCTTGGAGGCCGTCGGCCTTGGGGAGGACTGGAGGGCAGCGATGGTGCGCTTGGCCACGGCGATACGGGCCAACTCGTTGCGCCAATCGGTGTAACCCCCGGCGTGTTCGGTGACGATACCGTTGCCTTCGAAGACCAGCGTGCTGGTCACGACGTTATCCAGGAAAGCACGGTCGTGGGAGACGACGATGAGCGTGCCGGTGTAGTCGACGAGGATGTCTTCCAAGACGTCGAGGGTTTCGGCATCGAGGTCATTCGTCGGTTCGTCGAGGACCAAGACGTTGGCGGGCTTGGTGAAGAGTCGCGCCAGCAGGAGGCGATTGCGTTCGCCCCCCGAGAGGACCTTGGCCTTAGAACGTGCCCGCGTCGGGTCGAAGAGGAAGTCCTGCAGGTAACTGATGACGTGGCGGGAGCGGCCTTGGACTTCCACGCTGTCGGCATCCCCGGCGATGTTTTCAGCGACGGTCTTGGAATCATCGATCTGCTCACGCATCTGGTCGAAGTAAACGACTTCGATTTTGGTGCCAAACTTCAGGTTACCACTGGTCGGGGTAAGCTGACCGAGGAGCATCTTCACCAAGGTGGTCTTGCCAGCGCCGTTCGGGCCGATGAGGCCAATCTTGTCACCGCGGGTTAGGTTCATGCTGAAATCGCGGATGAGCTGCTGACCGCCCGGGTAGGCGAAGGCGATGTCCTCGGCTTCGACCACGCGGACGCCGGAGCGTTCGGCTTCACTGATCTCCATCTTCGCCGAGCCGGTCACATTACGCATGTTGCCGCGTTGGGCCCGCAAGACTTTGAGGGCCTCCATCCGGGCGTTGGACTTAGTCCGACGGGCGCCGGGGCTGCGTCGGGACCAGGCCTCTTCTTGGCCGAGTTTCTTGTCAAAGGCGGCCCGTTGACGTTCTTCGGCCACGAAGAGCTCTTCCTTGCGGACGAGGTAGGTATCGTAGTCGCAGGACCAGCTCATGAGTTTGCCGCGGTCGAGTTCGATGATGCGGTTGGCCATACGACGCAGGAAGGCGCGGTCGTGCGTGACGAAGAGGAGCGGGATTTTTTCTCCGAGTAGAAACTCCTCCATCCAGAGGATCGAATCGAGGTCGAGGTGGTTGGTCGGCTCGTCGAGCAGGAGCAGGCCAGGCTTAGCGGCGAGTGCCTGAGCCAGGAGACAGCGGCGCTTGAGCCCGCCAGAGAGGTCATTGAAGGCCCTATCCTCGGGTAGGCCGAGGCGGGCAATCAAGTCGTCGACGCGGATGTCTTTTTCCCAGTCTTCGGAGATATCGTCTGCGCGTAGGCCGGAAGTCACAATCTCGCGGACGTTCCCCGGGAGGTCTTCCGGGATTTCTTGGGTGAGGCGCGCAATCCAGACGCCATCGGGCTGCGTGACCGTGCCGGAGTCCGGGGGGCTTTCACCCGCCGCGATGCGCATGAGCGTGGACTTCCCGGCCCCGTTACGACCCAGGAGGCAGATGCGTTCCCCTTCCTCAATCTGGAGGTTGAGGTGGTCGAGGACGGGTGGGCCGCCGAAACCGACGTAGACGTCGAGCAGACTGAGAAGAGCCATGTCGCGGAGAAGTGAGCGACCGAGGCGGGGGAGGCGAGTCAAATGGACAACGTCGAAGGGTGTCGTCGGGCCCACTTAGGGCGGTTTAATTGTGTTTTTAGGCTCGGAGATAGGAATGTCCTTCCTTCCTCTGCGTCCTTTCGCTCAAATCGTCACAACCCCCAGCCATGCGTCCGCTTCTTCTGCTTTTACTCGCCACCGTCGTTTTCGCCGATGGGCCCAAGGATAATGTGGCCGAGGCCGTTCGCCCGATCCCGCCGTCCGGCGTCCCCGTGCCGGAGGCCGACAAGAAGGCCATCCAGCAGGGCGTCATTGAACTGCGCGTGGCCATCGATAACGCGGCTAAGTCCCAGGCGAAGAACTCGCGTTTGGCCGAGCTCTTGCCCGACGTCGAGATCTTCCACAAGGCCGTCGATTGGGCGGTCCGCTATAATGAGTTTTTCAAGAACACCGAATTCAAGACGGCCCATGAACTCATCGCCGAAGGTAAGGCCCGCGCCGCCGCCTTCGCTAAGGGGGAAGCCCCGTGGACCACGCAGAAGGGCCCAGTCGTCCGGGCCTACCGCTCGCGCATTGATGGTTCCATTCAGCCGTACGGCATGGTCGTACCGGAGTCCTATGTCGGTGCACCGCTCCGCCTAGACTTCTGGTGCCATGGCCGTGGCGAGACCTTGAGCGAGCTCAGTTTCCTCCAGGACCGCCGCAAGAGCGTTGGCCAGATTCCGGCGACCAACCGTTTCGTGCTGCATCCTTATGGCCGCTATTGCTGCGCCAATAAGTTCGCGGGCGAAGTCGACCTCTGGGAAGCGTATGAGCACGCCCGCAAGTCGTACGCGATCGATGATGACCGCCTCTTCATCCGCGGCTTCAGCATGGGTGGCGCTGCCGTGTGGCAGTTTGGCGCCCACTACACCGACCGCTGGTGCGCAATCAACCCTGGCGCGGGTTTCTCCGAGACCCCGCAGTTCCTGAATGTCTTCCAGTCCGAAGATGTTTCCAAGATCCCGACTTATCAGCAGACCCTGTGGTCTTGGTATAACGCCACGGATGTTGCCGCCAACTTCGCCAATGCGCCGACCGTCGCTTATAGCGGTGAGATCGATAAGCAGAAGCAGGCCGCCGACATAATGGCTAAGCACCTATTAGCTGAGAATATTGACCTCGTCCACATCATCGGCCCACAGACCGCCCACAAAATCCACCCAGACTCTTTCATTGAGATCGAGCGCCGCCTGAACCTCATCGCCGCCAAGGGTCGTAATGCTCTGCCGACCGAGGTCAGTTTCGTCACCTATTTCCTTCGTTATAATCGTATGCACTGGGTCCAGGTGGATAGGATGGAGACACACTGGGAGGCCGCCCGTGTCATCGCCGAGATCGCGAGCAAGGATCAGGCTGTCACGGTGAAGACCAACAACGTCGCGGCCTTGACCCTCGATATGGCGTCGGGCCAAGCCCCTTTTGATGTGCGCGAGAAGGTCGTGATTCATATCGACGGACAAGATGTCGATGGTCCTCGCCCCGCTTCGGATCGCGCTTGGAAGGCTACGTTGACCCACAGTAAGGGCCGCTGGACCTTGGTGAAGGGCCTGCCGGAAACTGGCTTGGTCAAGAAGCATGGCCTCTCGGGCCCGATTGACGATGCCTTCATGGATGCGTTCCTCTTCGTGTCTCCCTCGGGTAAGGCCCTGAATGAAAAAGCGGGCGCTTGGGCTAAGTCCGAGATGGAGCGTGCCTCTTGGGAGTGGCGCCGTCAGTTCCGTGGCAACGCTCCCGTCAAACTGGATAAGGACGTGAAGGACGAAGACATCGCCGCGAATAACCTCGTCCTCTGGGGCGACCCGCAGAGCAACGCACTCCTCGCCCGCGTCGTCGCTAAGCTGCCGATCCAGTGGACCGCTGATAAGCTCGTCGTCAACGGCAAGACTTACACCGCCGCCGACCATGCGCCGATCCTCGTTTATCCGAACCCGCTCAACCCGCAGAAGTACGTCGTCATCAATAGCTGCTTCACTTACCGCGAATACGATTACCTCAATAATGCCCGGCAGGTACCGAAGCTCCCCGATTGGGCGGTAGTGGATCTGAGCACCCCGCCGAATGCGCAGAAGCCTGGCAACATCGTCGACGCCGGTTTCTTCAACGAGGCTTGGGGGTATCGCGGTAACTAAGCCTGCTTAGCCGCCGGCTTGGGCGCACCCAGCGTCTGCACGATGGCTACACCCACCAAGGTGAGTAGTCCGCCGGTGAGGGCGGTCGCGGCGGGCTTTTCAGCCAAGATGGCCCAGCTGAACAGGACCGAAAAGAGCGGAATCACGTAGACCGAGCCCATGGCCACGGTCATCGGTAGGCGTTGGAGGACGACGGCCCAGAGCGTGTAGCAGAGCGCGGCGGGGACGACCCCCAGGAAGAGCAGGTGTCCCCATGTGGACGGGCTGAGGCGAGTGACCGTCCCTGATAGGTCGTTCGAGAAGGGTAACAGACCGAGCGTCCCAAGCCAGATGGCCCACGTCGTGACGTCGATCGCGGAGTAGCGCTTGGTCAGGGCCTTACTCATGAGCGTCTGGATGGCGGCGCAGATGGCCGAACCAAAGATGAACATCGTCCCTTGGTTAAGGGTGAGGCCTTGGTCGAAGACTCCCGAAGTGAAGGCGACGCCGAGCATGGAGATGAAGATACCAAGCCACGCGAAGGGCGTGACCTGTTCGCGGCCGGTGAGGACGCCGAAGAGCACGACGAGGATCGGTACGCACGAGATGAGCATCGAGCCAGTGCCCGCATCGACGGTCCGTTCGCCGAAATTGATGCCGAGGTTATACAGCGTGAACGCGAATAAACCGAGTAGGGCGATTTGCGGGATATCTCGTAACGCGGGCAGGGGACGGCCCCGGAAAAACCAAACCATCAGCATCACCGAGGACGCGATGAGGTAGCGCAGGGCACCGAGCTCGCCGGCGCCGACTTCATGGACGATGGCGCGCACGTTGACCCACGACATGCCCCACGCGACGAGGTTGAAGCCCATCGC
>CAIXHF010000146.1 GCA_903919185.1 uncultured Opitutia bacterium
AAGGCGATCACCAACGGGCGGAGGCGATTTTCGACATCCACCGGCAGGTTGAACTTTTCCTTCACGACCCAGGTGCCGTCGGCGGCTTTCTCCACCGTGGTCGACTTGCCGTTGGCCTTGATTGTGAGGCTCTTCGGCTGGGCGAGGATTTCGGTGGCCACGAGCGGGCTCTTGGGGCCGCTGTCGGCGGCATCCTGCGGCTTGAGGTTAAGCAGGGCGAGGGCACCGAGGCCTAGGACTAAGGTTCCGATGAGGAGGGACTTGTTACGCATGGGTTAGGCGGCTTTACGGCGGCGAGAGAGGAAGTAGAGCAGGCCGAAGAGGCCAGCGAGGATTGGCCCGATGAGGAGGTTGACCACGGCCAGTTTACGGCCGAGCGCATTCACGTCCTCGCTGAGGCCACGGCGAATCTGCCGGCGCTGTTCGGAGAGTTCGGCGACCTCCTTCTGGAACTTGTCGATCTCGCGCTGCATCTCGGGCGTGATGACGAGGCCCTTAGAGAGGTCACCACCGCTGCGGCGGGAGATTTCATTCACCTTATTATTGGCCTCTTCGAGTCGCTTCTCGATCTCGTCGAGCTTAGCCTGATAGAGTGCTTGGGCGTTGCGTTCGAGGGCGACGACGCGCTTGAACGGCCGGATGGACGTGCCCTTGGAGCGCAGCGTCACGAGCTCATCGGAACCACCGAGGGTCTCGAGTGAGCTCAGGACGAACTTTAGGTTGTCATTCAGCTCTTCCATGACTGTTTGGCCGTTGAGCTGGCGCTGACGGACGGTGAAGGGGTCGAGCATGAAGTCGGAGTCCGCGACCACAAAGAGACGGCCAGGTTTCTTCGATTCCTTGAGGTGGTCGGGGCCGGCCTTGGGTGTCTTGTCCTTCTCGTCGGCGGCGACACCGTTGGGGAAGGCCGAAGTGAACGTGCCGGTGAACGAAGCGGCGAGGATGCGGGGACGGCCGTCGGCCTTGAAGCCCACCGCGACTTTCTCGAACGGTCCCGCGTTGGCGAGCGTCGTGGCGGCGGCGCCCGTGGTCGGTCCCTTGAGGGCGATGAGTACATCCATCTTCAGGCGCTTTTCGGCGCCCGAGATGAGCGTGATTTCACTGGCCTCCATGAAGGCCATTTCGCGTAGGTCGGAAGTGAGGGGCGATTCCTTGGACAAGGACTCAGCACCGACGGAGAAGGCCGGCGGGTATTGCACGGGCTGGTTGCGCGAGCCGCGGATCGGCACGGAGCGCTGGCTATCGCCGGAGACGGCGTCCATCTCAACGTTCACTCCCCAGCCGCGGAGCAGGGCGGGGTCGGACGAAGCACCGAGCGCCATCGGGGCAACCATGAAGGGCATGCCACCTTGCTGGAACTTCTGGTAGCGGGAGAGCGGATCGATTGCGGCGAAGA
The DNA here is from genome assembly GCA_903919185.1 of uncultured Opitutia bacterium. Classification (GTDB taxonomy): domain Bacteria; phylum Verrucomicrobiota; class Verrucomicrobiia; order Opitutales; family UBA953; genus UBA953. The sequence goes on from CAIXHF010000146.1 coordinate 1,397, forward strand.
CCGCGCCGCCATTCAGCAGGAATTGGTCGATGGCGTAGGCGAGCTTATCGGACAGGTGGTGCGGGTGAATCAGGGCGACGACGGCCGTGCCCTTCGGGAGTTCCGTCGCCTGGTTGCTGACGGTGATGACTTCAAACGTTTGGCCCAGTTCGGCCATGAGCACATCGGCGGCGCCCGGTTGCTGGTCGCCGCCTTGCGGGGCCGTATTCGTGATCGCCAGCGTGCTGACGATGGCGAGTTTGGGGCGTTCGAGGCGGGCCACGGACGCAATTAACTTAGACAAGTCGTACTCGAGGAATTTTTCACGCGTGGGGTCAAGGAAGGCAATCGCCTTGACCGTATCGGCCTGTTGGGCGGTGACACCGAGGTAGGCCGCACCGTTGGGCGTGTTCATCGCACCCAAACTCTGGCGCTGGGCGCGCTGCTCTTCTTTCGTGTCGGGCTTGGGGTCGGTGATGATCAGCTTGACCTTGCCCTTGGAGGCGGAGGCATATTCGCGGAGCAACGTTTCGACGCGGCGGGAATAGCTTTCGAGGTAGGGGCGCAGTTTGACGTCGGTACGGCTGACGAAGAACTCCAGCGTCACGGGCTCGTCGAGCTTGCCAACGATGTGGCGCGAGCCCGGGGATAACGTGAACGTATGGTCTTCGGTCAGGTCGACGCGCGTGCCGCCGAAGCGGTCGCCGACGACCCCGACGATGAGGCTGACGAAGAAAGCCGCGGCCAGGATGGCGAGGGCAGCGAAGAAGGCTTGGAAGCGGGACATGGTGGGGTTCTCCGATTAGCGGCGTTCGACGATGAGGGTACTGAGACCGAGGCCTGCGAAGGCCACGGTCAAGAAATAGGCGGTCGGTCGCAGGTCGATGAGGCCCAGCGTGAACGGTTCCAGGTTGCGCCAGAGACCGAGGCGGCGGATTTCGTCGACGGTGCCAGACGAGAATACCCCCGAGAGGAGTTCGTCGAAGACGCCGTACCCGACGAGGACCAGAACGAAACAGGCGAGGAAGCCAGTGACGAATGCGATGACCTGGCTGCGCGTGAGCGCGGAGGCGATGGCAGCGATACCGAGGCAGGCGCCGGCGCAAAGGAACGAGCCGACGTAGCCCGAGACGATCACGCCGACGTCGGGGTCACCGAGGTAGCACACCGTGAAGGCCATCGGCAGGGTGATGAGGAGCGCACAGCCCAAAAAGAGCCAGGCCGCGAAGAACTTACCGAGGGCCGCCTGCCAGACCGTGACCGGCCAGGTGAGCAGCAGTTCGAGCGTCCCCTGTCGACGTTCTTCGGCCCAGAGGCGAGCACCCGCGGCGGGAGCGAGGAAGGCCCAGAGCCACGGATGGTAGAGGAAGAAGCGGTCGAGGCTGGCGACGCCGGCTTCGTAGATATTACCGATGAAGAAAGCCAAGGAGATGGCGAACGCGTTGAAGACCGCGAGGAAGACGTACGCGAGCGGCGTACGAAAGAAGCCCGCGAATTCGCGACGTAGCACGGCCCAGAAGGCGGCGCCGGGACGCGGGGCAGGGGAGGCAGGTTGGTCGGACATGGTCGTAAGTGGATTAGGCGGTGAGTTTGCGGAAGACCTGATTGAGGTCGGCACCGCGTTGGAGAAAGCGTTCCTTGGACTCGTCGCAGCGGACCTCGCCTTGAGCGATGACGATCACGCGCGTGCAGAGTTCGTCAACTTCTTCGAGGATATGCGTCGACACGATGACGGCCTTGCGGGCGGCCATGTCCTTGAGGATGCGGCGCACTTCAAACTTTTGGTTCGGGTCGAGGCCGTCGGTGGGTTCGTCGAGGATGAGCACGGCTGGGTCGTGGATGACCGCTTGGGCGAAGCCCACGCGCATACGGTAACCCTTGGAGAGCGTGTCCACGGATTGTCCGGCGACTTCTTCGAGGCGACAAAGTTTCAGGGTATCGGCCACGCGCTGGGCCGGATCTGCAAGACCCCGCAGTTCGGCGGCGAAGCGGAGGAACTCGCGGACGGTCATTTCGCCGTAGGCGGGCGCACCTTCGGGCGAGTAGCCGAGGTGGGCCTTGGCCGCTACGGGGTTCTCGACGACATCGAAGCCTGCGACGATGGCCGTGCCGGCGTCAGGACGAAGGTAGCCCGTGAGCAACTTCATCGTCGTGGACTTGCCAGCACCGTTGGGCCCGAGGAACCCGACGACTTCGCCGCGGTCGACGGAGAACGAAACATTTTTGACGGCGTGAATAGCGCCGAAGGATTTTTGGAGTTGGGAAACTTCGATGAGGGCCATGGGGAAATTAGCGTGTTTGCGGGGTGCCGAGGGCGGCGAGGCGAATGTCCGCCGCCTGGAGCTTCTCGCTGATACGAATCAGGAGCTGCTGGTTAAACTCGAGTTGCTTGCCGGCGTTGGCTGGGCGGAACCAGTACATCAGGCGAATGTTCACGGCCCAGTCGCTGAACTCGGTCACGTGCACGAGTGGCGGGTGGCGCGAGTCGAAGCCTTCGTGATTCACGAGCAGTTCGCGGATAATCGTGGCTGCTTGTTGAATCTTTTCGGCCGGCGTGTTGACCTCGAGGTGTACCAGGTCTTGAGCCCGGATGAAATCGCGGCG
>CAIXHF010000147.1 GCA_903919185.1 uncultured Opitutia bacterium
CTTTTGCACGAAGTCCCAGGTCGGCAGGACAGGATAGAACCGTTCGGCGGCCGCGCGCACCGCGGCCGGGTCGCGCGTCTGCCGGGCCACCCAGACGCACAGGGCGGTGCACTGGGCGCCTTTGATGCCCTCGGGGTGGCAATGGGAAGGCTGGGCCGTGAGCGCCGCGAGCTCCAGGACCTCGACCTCGCTTTGCGCCACCCAAGCTACCGGGGAGACCCGCATAGCCGACCCATTGCCATAGGAATCCTTATCGTAAGTACCGCCCGCGGTGGCCCAGGCATAAAAACCTGACCCCCAGCAGGGTGGCATAGGGGCCGTGGAACGCTCCGTTCGCCGGACGGCCTCGAGGAGATACGGACGGATGTCTCGCTGCCCATCGAGTAGGGCTTGGGCAATCGCCCCGGTGAGGAGACCGTCGTCCGTCGGGCAGGAACGCTCGGTAAATAGGGGAAAAGCGGGGTCAGCGTTCCGGCTGAACTCTAGGATCGAACCGATGGTATCTCCGGCGAGGGCTCCAAGCATGGCCGAAGCCTGTCTTATCCATTGGTAAAAGAAAGCCTCGGTTCGGCCGATATAGGCGAAACTCCTTTGCATGGGGCGGGGTTTTATGTATGAATAGCTTACCCCAGGTCCAACCCCATGCTTCCCCGTATCCTTTTATTGGCCCTTTCCCTGACTAGCTTACTGCCTGCCGCCCCGCTGGGCGCTGCCGCAGGTAAGGCCGCGAAGAAGGAGGCCGCCGCCGAAGCGAGCAAGCCCAAGGCACCGGCCAAGCCGATTGAGCCCGCCGCGGTGGTTCCGATGGTTTCGCCCATCAATGCAATCTGGCACGTCTGGAAGGACAATCAAGGCCGCACTGTCGAGGCGATGTTCTGCGGGCTCGCTGGCGAATTCATCACCCTCCAAACGAAAGACGGTAAGACGTTCCACTTTAATGGCAACGTGCTTTGCCCTGAAGACATCGATTTCGCGAAGACCTGCGCCGTGAAGATGCGCGAGTCGGGTTTCAGCGGCGGTAGCGTCGCGAAGGCCGCCGCCGATATCGACCGCATCGTCGAGGCGGTTCTGGCCGCCAAGGATCAAAAGCCGAATGCACCCGCCACCGATGAGCAATTCCTCCGCCGGGTTTATATCGACGCCGTCGGTCGCGTGCCGACCGCCTCCGAAGCGTCCGCGTTCTTAGATGATCGATCCGCGGACAAGCGTTCCAAGTTAATCGACAAGCTCGTCTACTCACCGGGCTACTCGCTGCAGATGTTCGATTGGATGGCCGATCTCCTGCGCGTCAAGGACACCTTTAACAAGGGTGTGCCTGCCTTCACCTTCGAAGACTGGCTCAAGACTCGTATCGCTACCAATGCCCCCTGGGATTCCTTGGTCCGCGAAATGCTCACCGCCGACGGTCGCCTCTGTGATAACGGCGCATCGGGTTTCCTCCTCTTTGACGCGGAAATGCCGCTCGATGGCGTGTCCAACCTCATGACGACCTTCTTGGGCACTAACATGGCGTGCGCGCAGTGTCACGATCACCCTTTAGCCGAATGGAAGCAGCGCGACTTTTATCAGATGGCGGCCTTCTTTGGTGCGACGGACGGCAAGGATGAAGGCATGCAACAAAAAATTAAAAAGGCTGTGGGTAAGGGCGAAGCTATCCCCAAGGGCGCCGTCAAAAGCATCACGAACGTGAACGCCTTCCGCTTAGAAGACACGAACAAGCAGAAGCTCACCTTCCCGAAGGACTATAAATACCAGGACGCGAAGCCGAATGCGCCAGTCTCCCCGATACTCATCTCCTGGGAGAAGGCCGACCTGAAGTTACCTATCTATAAAATCGATGTCACGCAGCCGACCCACTTGCGCGATAATTTCGCACAATGGATGACCAGCACGCAGAACCCACGCTTCGCGACTAACATTGCGAATCGTCTCTGGAAGAAAGCTTTTGGCCTCGCGGTGCAGGAACCAGTCAACGACATCGACGACCCCAAGAGCTCCAGCAGTCCGGAACTCCTCGCCCACCTCACGCAAGTGATGAAGTCGGCCCGTTTCGACCTGCGTGAGTTTCAGCGCGTTATTTACAACTCGAAGACCTATCAGGCTGCCGCCAGTGCTTCACCGGACCTTAGCCAAGGACTTTATCTCTTCAACGGGCCGATCATCCGCCGCCTGACCGCCGAACAGGCTTGGGATAGCCTCATCGTTAACGCGGTGGGCGCGAACGCGGACAATATTCTACTCCGCCGCGGTAATGACATCAAGAAGATGGCTTTACCGGCCGGCCCGGTCACGGCGGCTGCCCTCATGGAAGTTTATGAAGGTATGAAGACTTCCGGAATGTCCAAGGGTGGGGCGGCCAAGAAATCCTCGGGTGGTTCGACTGCTGGCTTGGCCAATGGCTATGAAGGCGAGAAGCCGACCACGAAGTTCAACCTCCTCCTCGCCCGAGCAAGTGAGTTGCCGCAGCCTTCTTCGGAAACCCACTTCCTTCGCGTGTTTGGTCAAGGCGACCGCCTCCTCGCGGATTCGGCTACGAACGATGGCAGCGTGCCACAGGTTCTCCAGCTCATGAACGGTAACGTCGGTCGTCTCGTGTCTGACCTCAAGTCACACTCGGTCGTCGCCGCCTACGCCGAAAAGAGCCGCGAAGCGCAGATCTCTTCGCTCTACCTTTCCTACCTATCCCGTCGTCCCAACGCCCGGGAGATGGCTGCCGCTGGCAAAGGTCTCACCGATGGACTCAGCCTAGCTGACCTCGCCTGGGCCCTCGCCAATACCCGCGAATTTCTCTTTATCCAATGAGCCTCACTATTCCTGCTGACCAGCTACGCGATCCACTTGCCCGTCGTGCGTTCCTTGAACGCTGCGCCAAGGTCTCCTTCGGCCTGAGCGTCCTCCCATTCTTCAGCAAGCTCGCCCAAGCCGCCGAAGCTCCGGGCGCCGCGCCCAACGCCGGCCTCCCTGGTTTCGGTAAAGCTAAGCGCGTGATTTTCATCGAACTCGCCGGGGGCATGTCCCACATCGATACCTTCGACCCGAAGACAGGTGCGAACAAAGGTCCCGCTTCGGCGGTCTCGACCAAGGCAGGCTACCAACTGACGTCCTTCTTACCGGAGACGGTTAAGGTGGCGGACAAGATCGCCGTTGTCCGCAACATGACCGCTAAGGTTGGGGTGCACGCCTCCGCCGCTTACTTAATGCGTACCGGCTTTGAACAGCGCGGCGTCATTCAGCACCCGACGCTGGGCGCTTGGGCACAGCATATTCTCGGCCCCTCGAGCAAAACCCTCCCATCCTCGGTTTGTGTCGGCCGGGCTTCTAATCACGGTAACGGTTGGTTCCCCGCCGCCTATTCGCCGCTGCCCATTCAGTCGCCGACGGACGGCCTACAGAACGTCAAAGCCCTGACAGATGAGGCCGTCCAGGCCAAGCGCACTAAGCTCCTCGCTGATCTGGATTCTGGGTTTGGCGCCAAGGCCGCTGACGAGAATGTCAAAGCCTACAACGAGTTCTACGACGCGACCTTCCAACTCATGAAGAGCTCGGACCTCAATGCCTTCAATCTCTCCGCCGAGCCCGCCGAGACTAAAGCACGTTACGGCACCTCGCGCTTCGGCCAGGGTTGCCTCCTCGCCCGCCGTCTCGTCGAAAATGGCGTCCGTTTTGTAGAAGTTTCGCATGGTGGCTGGGATATGCACGCCACTTTGGAAGATCGCATGGGAGATGTCGGCGGCGACTTTGACCGCGTCTTCGCGACTCTTATTCAGGACCTGGATGCGAAGGGCTTACTCGATACCACGCTTGTGGCAGTCACCACGGAGTTCGGTCGCAAGCCGGACTTCTCAGGGGGCGGTCGTGGTCACCACCCCTTAGTCTTCTCAACCGTTCTCGCGGGCGGTGGCATCAAGCGTGGCTACGTCAATGGTGCCAGCGACGCCAAGGGCTATGCGCCCGATGGCGATGGCGTTACCCCTGGTTCGTTGCACGCGACCATCGCCCATGCCGCCGGCTTGCCGGTGCAGACCGACATCATCACACCCGCTGGCCGTCCGATGCAGGTCGGCAACAAGGCGAAGCTGGTCAAGGAACTGTTCGCGTAAGTCGATGCTCCCCGAAGAGCTCCAGCTCTTCGCCTCGACGGTCTTCTTGGGCGAGCCCTTGCCGACCGACTGGCCGAGTACGTTCGTCATCATCAATGCGTGGGCGACGACTGGCGAGACTTGGCCCCTTGAGCGCAATCAGGCGGCGGACGAGGCCTTGCGGCAGGCTTTAGAGCGCGTTGGCCTGCGTCACCATCGCGTGACGGGGGCTTCGCCCGA
>CAIXHF010000148.1 GCA_903919185.1 uncultured Opitutia bacterium
CTCGAGTCAGACATCCGCGGCAGCGAGCAGCAGCGCCTACGCCTCATCCTCGACACCTATCTCCTCCGCGAAAAACCCGCGGAGAAGAACGAAAAATAGGCAACCGCCTTGGGCCTAAGCCCAAGGGATGGTAAACTGGTTCTGCTTAGACGCGTTCGTCTGCTTGCGGGTCGGCGAATAGTCATAAGTCTGCATAGTGCCGTCCTTACGCATTTCGATCAGACGCAGCCAACCATCGCCGCCGTTGGGTTTCATTTGGAAATTAACGAGTAGCTGGGGCACCGCATGACCTTTGGTGGTCGAGGTCACTACGCGGCCAAGGCCATCGTTGGTGACGTGTCCGTTTAAGGTGAGCACAAAATGCTCATGGCGCGAGATGAGTTTCGCCCAGACTTCTTCGCCGTCGTTGATATCTGGCTGGGCCTTGGCGAAATATGTATGGGGGTTGTGATTTTGCTTTTTTCCGAAGCGAACCTGGTCGTAGCGCGTGTCGTCGTGATAGATATGGGCATGCGTCAGGAGAATCACCTCCCGGTCGGTGTGCGCTCCGACGACCTCGTGCGCCCAGCGAAGCACGTCGTTGCGCGGCCCGAATTCCAGACAAAGCACGAGGAATTTGCGGCCAGCTGCTTCGAGGAAGTGCCAACTATTCTCGGAACGGTCGGGCTCCTTATCGTAGTTCCCCTTCCAATGCGAAGCTTGCGACAGCTCGGCGACCGGGAAGAACTTGGACATCAGGGTCGTCCGGTCAGCGCAACCACCCCCAGGACCGAAGTCATGATTGCCCGGGACGAGGCACATCGGTAACTTGGCATCCATGAGGACCTGCAGTGCCTTGCGTGCGTTCTCCCACTGCGGGACGGTATTGCTATTCGTGATATCCCCAAGGTGCAGCACGCCGGCGATACGGCGGCGTTCGCGCTGCTCGACGAGCCAGCGGGTCTGGGCCAGAAAAGTGTCCGGGTGCTTTTGGGCGTAGAACTGGGTATCGGGTAGAACCGCAAAGGTAAACGATCCTTCCGCCGGCAGGGGTGGCTCGCCAGCGACGAAGACCGCGTCTGCATAAGGGTTCTTCGGGGTAGCTTCCGCCGGAGCCTTAGCCTGGGGTTCGGCGGCGCGACTGACGAACGGCAGTCCGCCCAGTGCCCAGGCTGCTCCGGTCAGCAGAAAGTCGCGGCGCGAAGGCTGGAAGCGGTGCTCTGCGGCGTTCGGGGTCATATTAGGTATATGTAGCGCTCGGGCAGGCACCCGCAAGGGTTTAGGCCCAAGGAATGGTGAACTGGTTACGCTTCGACGCGTTCATCTGCTTACGCGTCGGGGAGTAATCGTAGGTCTGCATCGTGCCGTCCTTACGCATCTCGATCAGACGCAGCCAACCGTCACCACCGTTAGGCTTCATCTGGAAATTGACGAGGACCTGCGGCACCGGATGGCCTTTCGCAGTCGAGGTGACAAGACGACCGAGGCCTGACTCCACGACGTGTCCATTCAAGGTCAGGATAAAGTTCTCGTGGCGAGAGATCAGCTTATCCCAAATTTCCTGGCCGTCGTTCACATCATCATCGGGCTTGGCCAAACCGAAGATATGAGGACTCCAGTCCTGCAACTTGCCGTACTGCTTCCAGTCCAAGCGCGTATCGTCATGATAGACCAGCGCGTGGGTGACCAAGATGACCTCGCGGTCAGCGTGGTCAGTGACGACTTCATTGGCCCAACGGAGGACGTCACCGCGCGGGGCGAACTCGAGGCAAAGAATGAGAAAGCGTCGACCGGCGATGTCTAGTCGATGATACGAATTTTCCGAACGCGCGGGCTCACGGTCATAGTTACCGGCCCAGTGGGTAGCGCGGGAGAGCTCCTTCACGGGAAAAAAGTCCGTCAACATCGTCGTGCGGTCCGAACCATTGCCCTTCGGGCCATGGTCATGATTGCCGGCGGTCAGGCACATCGGCATCCCCGCATCCATGAGCACCTGGAGCGCCCTGCGGGCGTTCTTCCACTGCGGTAGGTCGTTCTGATTAGTGATATCGCCGAGGTGGAAAGTCGCAGCGATGCGGCGACGCTCACGTTGCTCAATAATCCAACGCGTCTGGGCGACGAAGATGTCAGGGTACTTCTCGCAATAATACTGGGTGTCGGGCAGCACCGCGAAGGTAAAGGAGCTTTCGGCCGGAAGCGGCGGCTCCCCCTCGACAAAGACGGCGTCCGCATAAGGATCAGCCTTCTTCTTGGGAGCCTCAGCAGCGCAGGCCAAGCCAGGCACTAAAGCAAAAGAAAGTGCGCCGGCACGCAGTAGAAAATCACGGCGACTGCGGCCAGATCCAGAAGGGGGAGTCATCAATGGATTCAAGGCGAGCTCCGCAGACTCGCCAGCCGAAAGCCCGGCCGACGCGTGACGATCTTACTTCAACTCCGCCAACTGAATGTTACGGTACTCGACTTTCATCTTCAAGCCAGGGTGAATCTGCAGGCCCACAGAGTAAGCAGTCGGGTAAGCGGGGTCGGTCAGCTGGGAGACTTGCTCGCCGTTGAGCCAAACGGTATAGGTGTCGCCCTTGGCGCGGAAGACGATCTGGTTCCAGCCATCCTTCTTCCAAAGCTTTTCGACCTTCGGGGCAAAACCGGCTTCGGGGTACTTACCGACGTAGTAGGTACAGGTCATGTCCTTCTTCAGGCTCCGCGAGACACCGATCTGCATCTGCATGTCCTTCTTCCCGGCCTTATCACGGCGAACCATGATGCCGCTGTCGATTTCACCACTGAAGCGGCAGTCAAGGGAGATGATGACATCGCCGTAGGCCTTCTCGGTGTAGAGCATGTTGCCCTTCATCTTCTCGTCATTCTCGCCGACGAGGACGCCATCGACGACCTTCCAGAACTTATTCTCCTTAGCGTCCTTCCAGCCGGTGAGGTCCTTGCCGTTGAAGGCGGAGACGAAGTCAGCCTTGGGCACCGGCTCGGACGCAGGGGCATCGGCGGCACGCAAGGTGGCCGTCAGGGCCAGGGCGAGGAGGGAGAGAAAGCGTAGGGAGCGCATAAGGGGTAAGCACTAGACACCTAAAAGGTGGGCAGGTTGCAAGCCTTGGCCTCGTTTCAAATTGCCACCCCCTGCCGACTGCCCTTAACAAAGCCCACCCCCATGCGTTCGCTCCTCCCTACCCTCGCCCTCCTTGTCGCCGGTTCCAGCGCTTTTGCCGCTGAAGCCAAATACGAACTGGTCCCTGACTTCATCAAGCCGGGTCAGGAGCGAAAGACCATCGGCAATGGCCACGGCGAAATCGCCGTCGACTCCGCCGGGCTCATTTACGTCAGCGTGCAGGAGCAGGACGCTGGCCTTCAGGTCTACGACCAGACCGGCAAGTTCGTGAAGGCCCTCAAGCTGCCCAATTCCCTCCACGGCTTCGTGATCCGCAAGACCACCGAAGGTGAATTCATCTTCGCCGCTGTCCTCAACGAGCAGCGCCTCATCAAATGCACCCTCGACGGCACCATCGTGATGGAAATCAAGGCTGACGCCTTCCCGGCCGCCCAAGGTAAGACGAAGGACGGTAAGAACGCCCTCAAGCTGACCAACTGCGACGTGGCTGCCAACGGCGACATCTACATTGTCGACGGCTACGGTAAGAGCTGGATTTTCCAGTTCGATAAGGCGGGCAAGTTCAAGCAGGTCTTCGGCGGCCCCACCCAGAAGGTCGGCGAAAAGGCCTTTGCCAACACCCACAAGATCTTCGTCGACAATCGCTACTCGCCGGCCCGCCTGCTCTGCCTTGACCGCGGCAACAACCGCATGTTCCACCTCAACCTCGATGGCACCAACCCGCAGATGATTGCCGATAAGGGCCTGCGTAACCCGTCGTCCGCCTCATTCCATGGCGAGTTGATGTGCGTCGCCGAAATCGCCGGCCGCGTGTCCGTCTGGAACAAGGAAGGCAAAATGGTCGCCGAACTCGGCGCCAACGACACCAAGGGCCAAACCAACACCCCGGGCGTGAAGCCTGACGCTTGGCGCACCGGCATCGTGACCTCGCCGCACGGCATCACCTTTGACGGCAAGGGCAACATCCTCGAGACCGAGTGGAATCAGTTTGGTCGCGTGCTCCGCTGGGACGCCAAGTGATCCGCGGACTGCGCACCGTCTGCCTGCTAGGGGGAGCCTTGTTGCTCCCCCTGTTTGCGTCTGCGCATAATGGCGAGTGGTTGTTAGCGAAGTGCACCATCGGGGAAGACAACAGCGTGACGGTGCGCATCACCGCCGACGCCGAAGCGAACCCGCGCATCAAGACCCAGGAGGACCTCGTCCGCGAGACGAAGGGCCTGTTGCTACTGCATGACGGCAAGACGACCACCGACTTCCTACTGCAGGCCAGCCGCGTCGACCTCGGGGTGGATGACCGCCTCGACCCCGACGCCCCGCTCGGCCATACCCCCGAGGAACTGGCCAAGTCCTACACCTTGCTGAGGCTCACCGCGCGGGCCAGCCTGACGCCCCGCAAGTTCACGTTCCGGCTGCCAGAGGGCAGTCCACACACGGTGATCCTTTGGTTGGTCGACGAGCGCCTAGAGAAGCAGGCGCCTCGCTGGGTGATGCTCATCGGCGGCGACGAGTCCCCGCTGATTGAGGGAGACCGAACCATCAAGGACGAAGACCGGCCTTGGTGGCAA
>CAIXHF010000149.1 GCA_903919185.1 uncultured Opitutia bacterium
AGGTAAGGCGGCGCGGGCGGCCGCCAGTAAGGGCGCCTGCGCCTTACGCCAGGATTCTGCGTGTTCACGTTCGGGCTGCGAGTCGGCGACAATACCGGCGCCGGCTTGAATAAAACTACGCCCACCCGACGTCCACAGGGATCGAATGACGATGTTCAGGCACAAGTCGCCATTGGCGCCAACCCAACCAATGGAGCCGGTGTAGAAACCACGGGCGACGGGTTCGAGCTCTGCAATGATCTGCATCGTCCGAATCTTGGGCGCGCCCGTGATGGTGCCACCCGGGAACAACGCCCGCACGACTTCTGCCGGGCCCACCCCGGCAGCCAAACGGCCTTCCACCTGCGAAACGAGGTGCATAACGTGGGAGTATTTCTCGACGGCCATGAACTCCGGCACATGCACCGAGCCTGGTGCCGCCACGCGACCGACGTCGTTGCGCAATAAGTCGACCAGCATCAAGTGCTCGGCCCGTTCTTTGGTGTCGCCCGAAAGTTCCTGCACCCACGCCGCGTCCGCCACTGCATCGGCGCCCCGCGGGCGCGTCCCCGCGATCGGCCGAGAGGCAATCCGCCCGCCAATCACTTCGACTAACAGCTCGGGGGAGCCGCAGGCTAAGGTCCCGGCCGGGAGACTCAGCAAGCCCATGTAAGGCGAGGGATTTGCTTGGCGCAGGGCAGCGTAGGCGAGCGCGGGGTCGACCGTGGGCACCTCGAGTCGTGTCGAAAGGTTCACCTGATAGGTATCCCCCGCGGAGATATAGGCCAGCACCTGCCGAACGGCGGCTTCAAATTCCGGACGCGGTAAAGACTCCGCCACCGGCGTCGCCGGTAAAGCGGACGACCCGAGCAGTGGCGCAGCGGACGCACAGGCCTCGTGCCAATTTTGGGCCAAGGCGAGGGCACGACCTTGGGCTTCCCGCCAGGTAGTCTCGTGCCGACCGGCCGCAGGACATAGCACCACCACCGTCAGTTCGTGTTTAGCGTCATCGTAAACGTACGCCTCCGTGGCCTCTAGGAAAACCGCCATGGGACAAGGCACATCGGCGCGGGCGGAGCATACGGGCTCGAGCTGCGTGGCCAACTCATAGCCGAGTGCCACGATGAGACCGCCTTGGAAAATGGGCCAGCCGGGGAAAGTCGGTGCGCGGTGCTCTTGCGACCAACGGCGCAAGGTATCCAGCGGTTTCTCGGCCCCTACTTCCTGAGCGCCGTCAGCCGCATGCACGACCACGCGGCCATCAGCGGCGAAGACCGTGGCGCGAGCAGAGGTCGGCACCGCAATGGTGAGGCTACCCGTCCGTCCGCTTTCCAGCACAGCATGGAAGCGGCCGCGGAGTAAGGCACGCCAATCCGCGGGCAGGCCAGCCGCGGCAAAACGGGCGAGATATGGAAGGTGCGTCCAGCCCGCACCCGCCGTCGCCCATTCGGCGAGCGTCGTTTCGGCGAGCATGGGAGGCGCGTTATTCACCGGTAAAATTTATCAAGTAGCCCGCCAGGTCTGTCGACGTGAGAATCTTCCGGGCCTGTTCGACCGTGATGCCGTAGACGTGTAACTCCTGCCGCGAGCCCTTCGAGACGACCGTCACGCGCAAGCCGCCTTCTAAAGACATGACCTTAATGGAATGGCGGCGCGCCCCGACCCGCGCCTGGATGACGCCTCGCGAGACGCGGCCGTATTTTTCGAGCAGCTCAACGACGGGGCGAGCGGCGTCCGTGACGGTAGTGTGCGTGCCCGCACGACCGCGCCCCTTCGCCATCTCAGGCAATCTCCCAGTTGTAGGGATGCTTCGAGAGTAGTTCGCAGCCCGTCTTTGTGATCACGACGCAATCTTCGAAGCGGCAACCACCGATGCCCGGATAATAAAGTCCCGGCTCGACCGTGATGGCATTGCCGGCGACCAAGGGGTTCGGGTTTCGCAAAGACAGGAAAGGCTCTTCATGGATGTCATAACCCAGGCCATGGCCGGAACCATGGAAGAAGCCGACATAGACGCCTTGCTTGTTTGGTCCGGTCTCGTAGCCGAGCGACTTAAAGTAATCCATAGGGATACGATGGATCTCCGCGCCGGTGACGCCGGCGCGCAGGGCCTTGATGATGCGGCCGTGGGCGGCTTTGACGGCTTCGACCATTTTCCGCTGAGCAGGCGTAGCCTTACCCTTTAAGTAGGTCCGGGTCATGTCACCGTAATGCCACGAGGCTAGATCACGCGGGAAGATATCGAGAACGATCAGTTGGTTCGCGTGGATCGGGCCCGTCCCCTTGTTATGGCAGTCGACCGCCTGGTCGCCCGGAGCACAAATCAGGCCGGTGTCGCAGAGGGCTCCCGCGCGCACTGTCGCCGCCTGAACTTCTTCTTGCAAAATTTCCGACGTCAGGACCTTGCCCTCCCAAATTAAGCAGCCTTTTTTGTCGGGACGAGCTTCTACCAAGATTTTTTCGACCGCGGTGAAACCGGCGCAAGCGGCGCGGTTGCCGGCGCGAATGCCGGCCAGCTCGGCCTTCGTCTTCACCCAGCGCTGCGGGAAAAGCGCAGGGGTCGAACGCTCATCGCGCGACGAACCCGTAGCGACCAGCTCCAAGCCGAGTTCCTGCAAGCGCAGGAAGAGGGTGACGGGGAAATCACCCGGCACTCGGAACTTCTTCACCCCGCGCTGCAAGGCCGCGAACACGATGGCGTCGGCGATGGCCGCGGTCGGATTGGTCCGGCGGAGGTCGGTGATAATTTCCGTCAAGTTAAGCACCTCGTCCAAATCGGATTCGGCCTTGGCGCGACCGACTTCCAACAACGGCAGAAGCCCGACCTTACGGCCTTGGGCGCTGAACGCCGGGAATGGATCTGAGGCATGGAAGCCAGAGAACCACCGCAGGTCGGCGTTCTTGGTCGGCGTCGCCATCAGCAGGACTTCGTCCTGGCGGGGGGCCGTCTTCTTTTTAGTCGTCGGGCGTGGCATAGGTGCAAGATGACGATGGGCGAACGGGCGGAAAGCGCAAACACGCGTGCCCTCGGCTTGACTGGGGACGGGGGGCGGGCAATGCTAGGCGTCCTTTCGCGCGGGTATCGTTCAGTGGTAGGACCCCACTTTCCCATAGTGGTGACACCAGTTCAAATCTGGTTACCCGCTCCAAAGGATAAACGCCCGAACCTAGCCTAGCCCGAGGTAGGCTTGACCTCGCCCACCCCACTGGGAATAGTGGCCGTCCTGGCCACGCGGGTATCGTTCAGTGGTAGGACCCCACTCTTCCAAAGTGGTGACACCAGTTCGAATCTGGTTACCCGCACCAAGGACGCCCCAGCTTCAGTTCCGCCAAGGCAATTGACCGGCTGGGGCGACCTCCAGGAACTCCTTCCAGGCCACCTGCTCTTCCGGCGCCAAGGAAGAGGCGACCACGAGCCGCCACTTCGGCTTTACGGGCGGACGGCGGAGGCTCATGCCCGCCTGCTCGGGGAGACGGTTCGCTTTCCGAGAATTACAACGCACACAGGCCGTGACGATATTCTCCCAATTGGTCTTGCCGCCGACATCGCGCGGGACGACGTGATCAAGGTTCAGTTCTTCCTCCCGGAAGATGCGGCCACAATACTGACAGGTATGGGCGTCGCGGAGGTAGACATTGCGACGACTAAAGCGGATCTCACGGCGGGGGACGCGATCGTAGGCCCCCAAGAGTAAGACGCGCGGCATACGTAACACGATACACGGCGAACGGACGGCCTCGGCGGCGGGCGGCGGTACCGCCAAAGAATAAGTAACCCATTCAGCGGCGGCAAAAACCCGGTGGCCTGATTCATCCGAATGGACGACGGAGGCACGGCCGCGGAAGAGTAAACTCATGGCGCGCAGGGTGCCGACGATATTCACCGGCTGCCAGAGGCGGTTCAAGACGAGCACGCGATGGTCAGGACGAGGGGGCAAGGCGAGGGCAACCATACCCACTCTGCCGCCTCGGTCAACAGCGGCTCAAACGTTGTTCCTTAACGCGTGCGCACTGGCGCCTTGGCGGGCGGGGCCTTGGCGGGGGCGGTCTTGGCCGGCGGTACCGGCACTACCGGCGGGACTGTTTCCGGGTCAGGGAAGGACGCCATCTGCCGACCATAAACCTCCCCTTCTGGTTTATAAGGGCGACCGTCGATCGTGACCGTGAGGTTTTCAATCGCATTGGATGTGATGGTGAATTCGCCCTTCACGGTGACGAAGATTTCCTTGCCCCGTAAGCCCAGGACTTGGTTGTAGCGAATTTCACCAGAATTGGTTTCGCGGAGCTGGCAGCTCGTGCCGCTCTGTAAGGCCGTGAGCCCGACCAGGTGTGGTCGACCCACCAAGACAACTGGAGTGGCTTTCTTAGGCTGGGTGGGTTGGCTCGTCCCGGAGGACGAGCTCAGTGAAAAAACACCCAGACAAACAAGCCCGTCAACGCCACCCCAAGGACGATCCACATGATGTTATCACGGTTAACCGTCAGGCTCCCGCCGGCGACCGGCTCAAAGGGGACTTCTTCTTCTTGGCCAGCGGCGTCGAGCGGACGGCGCGCGGCACTCACGGAGTGATGCGTATTAAAATCGGAGCCGGCTTTCTCGTCGTCGAGACGAAGGTAGCGGGCGTA
>CAIXHF010000150.1 GCA_903919185.1 uncultured Opitutia bacterium
GCGCCTCGGGGAAAGTACCATCGAGGTCGTGCCGGTGATGCTCTACTGGGCCTTTGCGCTCCTGCAGTCCTGCGTCTTCTTCCTGCCACTGGCACCTAAGCTGACCCTTTCGGCGCAGCCCGCGGTACTCTGGCCACGACTCCTCGGGGCCGCCTTCTGCACGGCTTTCCTCGTGGCACTACCGTTGTTCGCGTTACTCGATTTCTATTACTTCCTGCCCAACGCGAATCCTAAGGAATTCGAGAGCGGTCCGTTTCTTGTCGGTATCCTCGTCGCTTGGCTGGTCTCGTGGATCGTCTGGACAGCCATTCTCCTGCGCCGTGTCCGCACCGATGAGTCTACCTTGGAGACATCGCTCCTGCGCACCAGCAAGGCCTCGCTCGTCGGCCTGGCCCTTTGCTTACCTTGGTATCTGGTACTTCGACGTAAGCAATCCTGCGCCTGTAGTCTCGGAACGTTCGTCGCCTTGGTCACGGGCCTCTGGTCGCTGCTAGTGATTGGTGGCCCGCTCTTGCTGGTCTTGGCCCGCGACCGCCGTCTGCGTGGCGCGGTGAAGGCCGACTGATTAAAGCTCGCAGCCTTGCTGGGTCTCGCGCGTCGGCCGCGCGATGAGCCCGCGGTGTGGCTCTTCGGGGTAACGCTCCGTGGCGCGGGCACCGAGGAGATGGGCATCGCAGCACTTCAGAAGGTCAGCCATCGTCTCCGTCCGGCGCATCTCGAATAGGAAGCGCCCCTCAGTGTCGACGGAGAGGCCGATAAAATTCAGGAATTTCTTCAGGCGGCCGGCCTGGCGGTCGACGGCCATCGCCTGATCGCAACATTCCTCAGCGATTTCTTGGATATACTGCCGAACGTCCCCGAGCGTGGGTACGAAGGGCTCGCGGCCTTGCTGGACGGCCCGCCATTGCTGGAAGATCCAGGGATTCCGGATGGCGTGGCGGCCCATCATCATGCCCCAAGCACCAGTCTCAGCGAGGAGTCGCTGGGCTTTGGCAGAGCTCGTCACGTCCCCATTGGCGATGACTGGGCAGGGGACCGACTTCACCGCATGCGTGATCGCAGCGTAGTCGACCTCGGACCAGTAAAGCCCTTTGACCGTGCGGCCGTGGACCGTGAGCAGGTCGACCTGGTGCTTGGCGACGAGGGCTAGGATGGCGTCGAAGTGGCGTTGGTCCTCGAAGCCGATGCGCATCTTTACCGTGAAGCGGCCGGGCGTTTCCGCGCGCATGACTCCGAGGAGCTCGTCAATCTTGGCTGGGTCGCGGAGTAGGCCGCCGCCGACGTTCTTTCGATAAACCTTGGGGGCCGGGCAGCCCATGTTGAGGTCGATGCCCGCAATCGGGTATTTCTGCAGCAACTTGATCGTGCGCACCATGTGGGGCGTATCTTCGCCAATCAACTGTGCAAAGACTGGGCGTCCGGTGCCGTGGTTCAGGAGTGAGTCGACGATATGCTTTTCCGGCGTCGACGATTCATGCACACGGAAATACTCGGTCACGAACCAATCGGGCCCTTCGCGCCGACCAATGACGCGCATGAAGCCCGTGGTGGTAACGTCCTGCATCGGCGCCAACACCGACGGACGGGTACCGGCGACCTGCGGGTCGGGGAGGGGAGTGCTCACGCCTGCTTCCGGAGGCGGGCGAGCGTCTCCGTCATGTCTTCGCAGGTTTCGATCACCTGGCGGCTAAGGAAGACTGGACGCTTGGCCTTCACCGCCAGCACCAACGCGTCGCTGGGACGTGCATCGACTTCGGCCACCTTGCGGGCGACGGGGCCCTCTTGGCTTAGGACGATACGGGCAAAGAACACGCCGTCTTTAACTTCCAGAATGACGACATGCCCGACCACGGCGTCTAAGCCGAGCAGCAGGTGTAACATCAGGTCGTGCGATTGCGGACGATCAGCGACCTTCCCGGCCAAGGCAGCCAGCAAGGCTTCGCCGACCGAGGCGTCGACTTGGATGACGATAGTCTTGCGCTCGGTGACCAGGAAGACGGCCGTGCCACCCTTGGTCGGAATGACCTCGAGGTGCTGGACGGGCAGCACGGGCAGATTGCTCATGATGAAAGCATTTGGGCTATCCATTGCGGTTCGCAAGCCTGACTGCCTGATTACGCCCGAAAGCCGTCGCATATTCCTCCCAACCAACCTTGAAATTAACCTCTTTTAGGGCAACTTTGAACTGTGCACCCTTTTCTCAAAGACGATTTTCTCTTTAATTGGAGCCAACTCCAGCCAGCAACGATTGAGCCAGACATTCGGGAGGCCCTGCGCCGCGCACGCAGTAACGTTGATGGCTTCAAGAAACTTTCCGGCTCGGCGCTGACGTATGCCAACGTTCTGCTGGGCTTCGAGAACGCCACGCGCGAACTCGGTCGCAGTTGGGGCTTGGTCACGCACCTCGATGCCGTGCTCAATTCGCCCGATCTCCGCACCGCCTACAATGCGCTCCTCCCGGAGGTGACCGCGTTTTACACTTCGCTCACGCTCGACGCCGAGATCTGGGCCGTCTTCAAGGCGTACTCCGCGACC
>CAIXHF010000151.1 GCA_903919185.1 uncultured Opitutia bacterium
AAGGCGGAGCTCAAGCCCGAGCAGGTCGCCCAGGCCGAAAAAGATGCCTATGATTGGTGGGAAGACCGCAACAAGCCTGCCCGGCCGGTGGTCGTGGCACCCGGTGGCTCGCGCGGTGAGACGAAGAAGGAAGGCGGCCAGAAAGGCGACGGCACCAAGGAAGAAGGTGCTGTCGATACGTCGGAAAAGGCCCAAGACCTAGCGACCAAGAACCGCCAAGAGAGCGAGCGTCGGATCAAGCCACTGGGCAAGGAGAGCAAATATGTCCTCCCGGGCTCCGATGACCTCGAGAAGCGGAAGAAGTAAGCCTCGGGTATTGCCACGCGTGAGGGGAGGGCTTTGCTCGCCGCATCCCCATGCGCTCCTTTATGCGTCTTTGTCTTGGCCTGCTTTTAGCTGGTCCACTCCTCTTCGCCCAGACGGCCAAGAAAGCTCCGGCTAAATCCGCAGCTAAGGAGCTAGCCGAGGCGCCAGGCCGCTGGGTCTTTGGCACCATCGGGGTTGACCGTAAACCCGACGGGACGGCCGAGCACACGGCGCTTAAGGGGCTGGCCCTGCGTCTGGGGGAAGATGGCAAGCATGCCCTCGCTTATGACACCGAACTCGCCCGCGTCGTCGGAGGTTGGTCGGGCAAGTTCGTCACGGAGATGAACTTGATGTCCCGCGGTGAGTATCCCTCGGCCTTGGGTAGCGTGTATTTCTCGACGGACGATGACCTCGCGGGACTCGCGGTCGGTGAGAACGCGACTAAGCTTGCTCGGCGCACGGGCTATGGACACCTGGGGGCCGGCCATTACCGCTTAGCGAATTTTCAGCCCAAGGGCGACGGCGTCCTCACCTTTGCCGTCCCAGGTTCCGCCGACCGGGTCAGCGAGACCCCCCGGGTCGTCGATTCGAATGAAGCGCAAGTCATCGTCCGGGCGCTGAGCGCTGACACGGCAACGGGCGTGACGGTGCTGTTGGGTCGCACCAAGGATACGGACCGCATCGGGGTGCGCGGTCCCGGACGTCGTGATCAAATGGATGGTTGGGAAGTCTATCGTATTCCGGCTGGCAAACAGCAGGTGGAAATCGCCTACGCGCCCGTGGGCGCGGCTCGTCCGACCGGCTGGCCCGAAGAACACGGCACGCTGGCCTTTACTGATTTCTCGGCAAAGAAAGTTGTCACCCAGGGCGAACTCTCCACCAAGACGGGTGAGCCCTACGTCACGGACCGGATTAAACTTCCCGACGACAACGCGTGGAAAGCCCCGATGTATGTGAGCGGGGTGGATTTCTTCGACGACGGCCGCGTGGCGATCTGTACGTTCCATGGGGATGTCTGGATTGGGTCTGGCCTGGATGCCAAGCTGGAGCAGGTGACCTGGGAGCGCTTTGCCACGGGGCTTTATCATCCGCTCGGGCTGAAGGTCGTGCAGGGCGTCATCCACGTTACCTGTCGTGACGGACTCTGGAAACTCCTACCAGGCCCCGGCGGCCAAGGCAGTGCCCAGACTTATGCGGTGTTTAACTCCGACATTCAGGTGACCAAGAGTTTCCATGAGTTCGTCTTTGACCTGCAGACCGATAGCACGGGTAACTTCTATTTCGCCAAGGCTGGGCCTGTTAAGAAAGGCGGCCGCGGTTTCGATGACATCTGCGACCAGCATGGGGCGCTGGTTAAAGTTAGCCCTGATGGATCGACGATGTCAGTCGTTGCCACCGGCTTCCGGGCACCCAACGGTTTGGGCATTAGCCCGAGCGGTCAGTTGACCAGCGGTGACAACGAAGGCACCTGGACGCCGGTCTGCCGGTTGAATTGGATCAAGCAGGGCGGCTTTTATGGCGTCCCGCCCTTGGCGCACCGTACGACTGAACCGACCGATTATGATCGGCCGCTCTGTTGGATGCCGAAGGACGTCGATAATTCCAGCGGTGGCCAGGTCTGGGTGACTTCAGATCAATGGGGCCCTTGGAAGGGCCGTCTCCTGCACCTCAGTTATGGGATGTGCTCACTCTACGGCGTCTTGCCGCAGGAAGTGGAATTCCGTGGGCAGCCGCAGATGCAGGGTGGCCTGACCCGTTTTAATGTGAACTTCGACAGCGGTGCCATGCGCGCCCGTTTCAACCCGAAGGATGGCCAACTCTATGTCGTTGGACTCCGCGGCTGGCAGACGACCGCCGTGAAGAATGGTTGCCTGCAGCGGGTCCGCTACACCGGTGAGAAGGTCCGGACCCCCGTGGACCTTAAGGTCGCCCAGGGCAGGGTGGAAGTCCGCTTTGGTGAGCCCCTCGATGCCTCCGTGGCCAAGGACCCGGGTAGCTGGAATATTGAAATCTGGAATTACCTTTGGTCGGCCGCCTATGGTTCACCGGATATCTCGACGAAGGTGAAGCCGGTCCAAGCCGCGGAAGTCGGTAAGGACGGTAAGCCCGAGTTCAGTAAGGAGCAGATGACACAGACCAAGCATGACCTCCTCAAAATCACGCGGGTCGAACTCTCCGCCGATGGCCGCACCGCTATTCTGCACCTTAACGATTTGGCTCCCTGCATGCAGATGTCGCTCAAGTATAACCTGCGCAGCGTGGACGGCGTCGAAGTTTCCGGTCGCATTGTGAACACGGTACACGCTTTGCCAGCGAAGTAGGCGGGCACCTTGGCGAGTAAGTTTCTCGTTGTGCCAAGACTACAGATGGTTTGGATGGCTCCACTATGTCCGAAGCCAAGAAGCCTGAAGCCACGCCTGCCGCCCCTGCCTCCGATGCCTGGACTAAGTGGGTGGCGCTCTCCACCACCTTGCTCGCCGTTGCGGCGGCGTTCTCGACCCTCAAGGGCGGGAGCTTCTCCAC
>CAIXHF010000152.1 GCA_903919185.1 uncultured Opitutia bacterium
ACCGTTGCAAAGATGATGGAAATCTGGCCGATTAACTTGTCCTTACGGGCCAAGGCAACGCCGCCAACGATCAAGGCCACGAAGAACTGCAGAACCGCCGCCGGGGCGGGCGTTGCGAAGATGCGCATATCAGGCAGGCCATACGAGGCCCAGGCAGCGAACTGGCAGACGGTGAGCCCCACGGCAAAAACGACTCGGCCCAAATCGCGACGCGACTGCTCCAAGCGATGCCCACCCCAAAGGGCCAAGGCCCCCAAGGCAAGGATTTCGCCCAAACGCACCCAAGCCGGTAAATTCGAATAAAGGTTCAGCCAAAGAGCGAGGAAGACCACGGAGGCGACGGCGAGTGCCCCACCGACACGGACGGCCCACCAGGATCCCAAGGCATACTCCCCTTTCAAATCTGCTGGCGGAAGTAAGCCCATCTCGCGCAAACCTTCCCATGGGTCTTGCGGAGCGACGACACGGGGGGGGGCCGCGGCCGTCGGCGCCAACGGCCGAGCGGCCACGGGCACCGGGGTGACCACGGGCGAAGCCACTGTAGGCACTACGGCGGGCGCCACGACGGGCGCCACGGCGGCAGCCACGGCCTGCGCAGGGAAAGGCGGCGGAGTCTCCGCAGCGGTTACGGACGGCTGGGATTGTATCGCTTTGGCCGAGGTCAAACGGGCGACCTTTGCCTCCAAACTCGCGACCCTGAACCAGAGCGCGATGACGAGGATGGGGAAGGCCATGACCAACGCTAAGGCGACAAGTGCAAGGACTTCCATACGCACGAGCGTGTCGCCCCCCGCCCCACTTTCAACGCTTTCCTTTAACCTTTCCGGCACATGAGCGCCGATTGCGACCTTGAATAGGCATCTTGTAGAGATAGTCATATTCCATGCCCCGCCCCGCCGCCCTTACCTGGTCCGGTTTACTCCTGGCCACCGCCTGTTTCGCCGCCGGTCCCATTCCCGAAGATAAAAAGTCGCCGGTCCGCGACGAGGAATGGATGAACACCCGCATGGGCCGCGATGCGATGCTACTCAGCAGCCAACAACTCGATGTGGAAGGTAAACTCGTCGACATCCCCGGCCGCCTCCTCGCCGTGGAAATCGCGCTAGGGGGCAAGGTAGTGCTCGTGAAGACAACGTCGGTCCTCGCGAGTTTCGAAGCGACAACGCTCAAGCTAATCCAGAAGTCCGACTACCCCATCGTCAAAGGCGGTGGCTCCATGCACGGCCTAGCCGTGGCCAAGGACGGCAAGACGGTCCTCGTCTCGGGCGGCAAAACCCACCTTTACCGCGCGATGCTTGCTGACGACGGCTCCTTCAAGTTCAGTGATTCAATCGATGTCTCCGGCGGCGCTAAGAACGTCAATCCGCTCGGGCTAGCCTTCTCTGCGGACGGGAAAATCGCCTATGTCGCCCTGTCGGTCGATAATTCGCTCGCCGTCGTCGACCTCGCCTCCGGAAAAATTACCGCCAAGGTAAGCGTAGGCATCGCACCTTACGGCGTCGCCCTGTCTCCAGACGGCAAAACTGCCTACGTCTCCAACTTCGGGGGCCGACCTCCCGGCGCCAATGACTCCAGCGAAACGTCCGCCGGCAGCCTCGTCGCCGTCGACATTCGCTCCGTCGCCCTCAGCGGCACGCTCAGCATTGTCGAGCTCACAGGCAAGCCGCGCGAAGTCGCACAAATCAACGTGGGCCTGCACCCCAGCGAGGTCCTCCTCAACGCCGACGGCTCCAAACTCTACATCGCCAACGTGGGCGGCGACAGCGTCAGCGTGGTCGAGACGGCTACCCGTAAGGTTACCGCAACGATCTCCACGAAGCCCGACCCAGCGCTACCTTGGGGCACGCTGACCGACGGCCTCGCCCTCTCCGCGGACGGCAAGACCCTCTACACCGCCAACGCCGGTGTGAATGCCATCGGTTGCACCGACCTGACCCAGCCCACCTTCCCGACCCGCTTCATCCCCGCCGGCTGGTACCCTGGCGCCGTCCGTACCCACGGCTCCGCGATCTTTGTTGCGAATGTCCGGAACGGCCTGCAACGCGTCGAACTCCCCACGACAACCGCCGCCGTGACCGCGCTCGATGAACGGGCCCGCAATGCCGCTCACTTATCGCATGCCCTCCGCGCCGCGGCCCGCACCAACAACCCCAACGCCAAACCCGTTCCCGTGCCAGCCGAAGTCGGCCAGCCTTCCGTCATCAAGCATGTGGTCTACATCATTAAGGAGAACCGTACGTTCGACCAAGTCCTCGGCGACATGGGTAAGGGCAACTGCGAACCAAAGTTCTGCAACTTCCCACGTAAGATCACGCCCAACCACCACGCGCTGGCGGAACGGTTTCCACTCCTCGATAACTATTACTGTAACGGCGTGAATTCGTCCGATGGCCACGCCTGGGGCGTCCAAGGCATTGTCACGCCCTACCGCGAGAAGGACCGCGTGGGCTACCGCTGCGCCTACGACTTCGGCACTGACGCGCTCTTCTACGCCGGCTGCGGCTTTATCTGGGACCACGCCCTCCTGCACGGCAATTCCTTCCGCAACTACGGCGAACTCGACTTCACGGTGAAGCTCAAAGGGAAGACCTATAACGATTTTTTTACCGACCGGGAAACCCAAGCCGGCAAGACGGCCTTCCTCGTTTCCTACAAGATCGCAGCGCTTCGACAGTATAGCTGCATGGAGTATCCGGGCTGGGAAATGACCATCCCCGACCAGACTCGGGCCGATATCTTCCTCAAGGAGCTGGCTGACTTCGAAAAGAAGGGCTCCTTCCCTGACCTAACGATTATCTACCTGCCCAACGACCACACGGCGGCTGAGTTAACGCCCAACTCCTACCTAGCCGACAACGACCTTGCGCTGGGCCGCATCATCGAAGGCTTATCGCACAGCCGCTTCTGGGGCAAAATGGCGATCTTCGTCAACGAAGACGACCCGCAGGCCGGCCAAGATCACGTCGACGGACATCGCTCGTTCTGCTTCGTCGCCAGCCCTTGGGCCAAGCGCGGTGCAGTGGTCAGTAAGTTCTATAACCAGACGTCCGTGCTGCACACGATCTGCCGTATCCTCGGACTACCACCGATGAACCAAGTCGTGGCCGCCTCCCCGACCATGGAAGACTGCTTCGCCACGACGCCCGACCTCGAGCCTTTCAACTGCCTGAAGCCCGACCAGAAGCTCAACGAGCCCCGCCCCAAGGCCAAGGCGAAGTCCGCTTCCTGGATGCCCTGGCGCACCGATGAGGAGCGGCTGGCCGAACGTTTCGACCGCTTGGACTTCTCCGCCCCTGACTTAATTCATGAGGACACGCTGAACCGCGCCATCTGGGCGCAGACGCGTCCGGGCGAGCGCTACCCAAGCGAATGGGCCGGCGCGCATGGTCGCGGGCTTAAGGCCTTAGGCCTAGTGCTCGACCCGACGCTCGATGATGACGACGACTAAGCCCGGGCAGGCTTAGCCTACGCGGTCGAGGCCGCGCATCGTGCCCGTCGACGAGGCGAACTTATCTTGGTCGATGCCCATACGCTGCAACATCGAGACGAAAAGGTTCGGGAGCGGCGTATTGCGCGAGGTGTCGAACGCGAGGTGCTGGCCATGACGGAAACCACCACCCATGAATAGGGTCGGCAGGTTGGTCGTGACGTGGGTGTTAGCGTTGCCGAGGTTAGAGCCGTAGAGGATCATCGTGCGGTCCAGCAAGGTATCGCCGTCTTCCTTCACATGCTTGAGGTCGGACATCAGCTTGGCGAGCAGGCGCATGTGCCATTCGTCGATGGACTTGAGCTGGGCGAGCTTCTGCACCGAGCGACCGTGGTGCGAGAGGTTATGGTAACCTTCGGACGTGGAATGCTCGTGGTCGAGGTCGATGGCTGGCGAATTAACGCTGTCCAATATGAGCGTGACGGCTCGCGAGGAGTCGGTCTCGAAGCACAGGCGAGCCATATCATACATGAGGCGGACCTTATCCATATACTCCTTGGGGCTGGCCGGATCGAGCGGTACAGGCTGCGCAGTCACCGGGCGCGGCTTACGCTCCCATTCCTTCGACATCTGCATGCGCTTCTCGAGTTCGCGGACGCTCGTGAAATACTGGTCTAGACGATCGCGGTCCTGGGCACCGACGGTGCGCTTAAGGTCACCCGCCTGGCCACCAACGGCGTCCAGGATGCTACGACCTAGGTCCATGCGACGTTCGGCCGCAGTGATTTCGGCGGCGGAACCGCCCATAAACATACGGCGGAAGATGACCGAGGGCTTCTCTTCCGTCGGGATCATGATTCCACCGGCGGTCCACGAGAGGCTGCGCGAGCCGCGCGAAACGTTCACACCGAGAGTCATCGACTGGAAGCGTGTGAGGTGACCGATGCGTTCGGCAATGTGCTGGTCGAGGGAGATGGTATTACGGAAGCCACCACTGCTCGGGTGCGGGGCCGCCGTCAGGAAACAGTTATCTGCCGGGTGGCCACCATCGACATCTGGGTGCGAGACGCCGCTGAAGACGGTGAAGTCTTGGCGGTGCTCCTGCAGGAGATCGAGGTAAGGCGAGGACTTGTAATCAGCGCCAGCGCCCTTGGGGAAAAAGTTCTCCGGTACGAGGCCAAGGTTATTACAGATACCCAACATGCGGCGGGGCTTACCACCCGGGGTCGCCGAAGCGGGTGCGGGCGCAGCAAAGGCCGGCGTCATGGAGTCCAGCAGCGGCAAGGCCATGAGGACGCCAGTGCCTTGGATGAAGCGGCGGCGGGAAAGCGCACGCTGGAAGGCGACGTGCGGGGCGTTGGCAGGGTTATAGCCCGAGGGGGAACTCATGGGGTTGGTGACTTATTTATTAAGGAAGAGGTCGCTGGTGACAAGCCCGCGGACGAGCGTCCGGACGCCGTAGCCATCTGGCTGGGCGGCATCGAGGAGCTTTTCGACCTTAGGACGGTCGGCAAAGCCCACTGGGGCGCCCGTCGCGAAGACCGCGAACTGGCCGACCAGGTTGCGGGCGAGCTGACGCTCGTTCTGCACCAGAAGAGCTTTGAATTCGCGGATATCGGCGAAGTGTCGCTTACCCAATTGGCCATTGGGCTCCACTGGCAAGGCGTTGTGGAAAGTGAACTTCTGGCCGTTCTTACCAAAGCCTAGCTCGCGTTCCTTGCCTTCAATCGCGCGGTAGGCTTTTCGATAGCCACCGACAATATCGAAACTCTCCAAGGCGAAGCCCGGCGGGTCGATCTTGGTATGGCAAGCGGAACAGGACTCCAGTTTACGATGGCTCTCCAACTGCTGCCGAATCGTGGTGGCACCACGGATGTCCGGCTCCACGGCCGGGACGCTGGCGGGGGGCGGCGGGGGCTTCTGACCGAGGATGCGTTCCATCATCCAAGCACCGCGGACGACAGGCGAGGTGGTCGTGCCGTTAGCCGTGACCTTGAGCACGCTCGCTTGCGTCAACAAACCGCCGCGCACGCTACCAGCCGGAAGCGTCACTTTACGGAACTGCGAACCAATGACCGGCGAGAGGTCGTACAGTTTCGCGAGGCGCTCGTTGACGAAGAGGAAATCAGACGAAGCGACGTTACGGGCTGGCAGGTCGCGCTTCAGGAGTTCAGCAAAGAACAGCCGCGTCTCATCGCCGGCGGACTCGACGAGATTATCGTCCAAGTAGTAATCCGGATAGAGATTCTCGTCCGGATTAGTCACGCCGACCTTACGCAACTCGAGCCAGTAATCGAGGAACGCTGCGACGAAGCGCTGCGAGCGGGCATCGTCGAGCAGGCGGTCCGTCTGCTTACGAAGGGTCGCTGGCTCGTGGAGCTGACCAGCCTTCGCCAAGGCCAGGAGCTCGGCATCCGGCGGGGAATTCCAGAGGAAATACGCAAGGCGCTCAGCCAAGGCATAGTCATCCAGACGACCTGGCTTATCCTGCAGATAAAGGAAACTCGGCGAGGTTAACACCGCCGTGTAACCCGTCACCATGGCTTCAGCGAAGGTACTGCCCGTCTTGAGGGCATTCTGAATCAGCGGTAAGAAACGGACTTCTTCCTGCGGCGTGACTGGACGGCGGTAGGCCTGCTGGACGAAGCGACGGAGCAGACGCTCGGCATCCTTCGCGGCGTCACGCGGGGCCACCTCGACATTGAGCACCGAGGTCACCGTCTTCTTTACCGGGAGGTCATCGAAGAGCTGCTGATAGGAAGCGGTCGGAAAGTTATCGACCAACGGGCCTTCCACTTCAATCCAGCGCATGACCAAACCAGGCTGGCCGTCTTGCTCGGCCAACGGATTCTGCCAGCGGCCAGCACCGGGACGAGAGCGGAAGAAACGGACCGCATCGACTTGGATGGATTCGCCGGCCATCAATTGCACATCCAGGTTCGCGACGGTGACATCGGGATTAAGGTCAATATTGCCGATTCGCCGCATCACGCGCGGAGGGGTCAACGCATACACGGTAATAGGCTCCGGCCGGCGGCCCTTGGAGATTTGATCGAGATTCGGAATGAACCATTTCTTGGGCTCACCCGGGCCGACCCAAACGGAGTGCCCACAGAGCTTGATCTTATAACGGCCCGAAATCGGCGCCTTGAAGGCCGAGAACTTTGGTTCGATCGGCTCATAGGCACTGGCGACTACGCCCACGCCCTCGAGTTCACGCTTGGCCGGGTCGGACTTACCAAAGGTCGTCGGCGCCTTGCCCGCCCGCACTTCTGGCTGCGCCACGTAGCCCAACGTCGGGAAAGTCGCGCGCTCGGGGGCTGTATTAAAAACCGAGTACTTCATCGGACCGGTGTAGCTCCCTTGATCGCGGGCATAGTAACGCTTGGTAACCACTGGCAGTTTTTCCGCCGAGGCCACTAAGACCTGCCGCAACGCATCTTCAGCGGTACTGATGTAGCGGGCTAACTGCACGTGCGAGACATCGAGCGCTTCGCCTGACTTATTAAAGCGGTGGGCCTCGGTGTCTTCCGGTAAGGATTCACGCAGGTCGAGCCACGGTGCCCGCAGAAGGTCGCGTAAGGTGTTCTCGTATTCGAAGCGATTGAGCCGACGCTTCACGGTGCGGCCTTCCGACTGAATACGCGTGTCCTCGGCGACCCGTAACTTCAGCCCCAGTTCCTTGAGATAGCCGGCGGCGGCAGCCGTATCCGGGCGGGACTTCTTTGCGGGAGGCATCTCGCCGGACGCGATCTGGTCGTAAACCTTGATCCATTGCGCCATGACCTGCGGGTTCGTGAGTTCAGGCTTCAGCGCCGTGAGGTCAAAGTCACCCTTCTTGGTCTCGGCGTCGTGACACTCTACGCAGTGCTTCTCGAGTAGCGGCGGCAGGGCCGCGACGGCCGGGGAGACCAAGGCGGCGACGAGGAGGAGACGGGCGAAAGACTTCATTAAAAGGTAGATTTAAGACAGGGGGAATCCCTCGAGGTTTCCAAGGGAATAGGGTTATTACCCAGGCCTAAATAAGGCCTTTAAACCACGGAAAGGGCCTTAAACCAAAGGAGTGGACGTACCCGCTGACCTGCCCTGCCTGTAGGCATGCTCGCCGTCCTCCGTTCTGCCGCCCTCGTCGGGGTGGAAGCCGTCCCCGTCGAAGTCGAGGTCAACACGGGCGAACAAGGCGAACCGCGCATCGAGATTGTGGGCCTACCGGACACCGCGGTGAAGGAATCCGAAGACCGTGTGCTATCGGCTATGATGAATACCGGCCTGCGCACCCATGAGACCAAGACGAC
>CAIXHF010000153.1 GCA_903919185.1 uncultured Opitutia bacterium
CCCTCACTTATCACTGCGCCAAGGACCGGCCGGCAGGGCATCGGCACCCGCAGAGAAGACGGAGACTTCTGGGAAATTAGCCCAAGCATAGCGGGCGGCCTTCGGGGCTTTCACCTCGACGGCCGAGACAGTGACCTTGGCGCCATCGGCCTTGGCCGTGGCATACGCCCACTTGCCGTCGGCGCCTTGCACGGCGTAACCCTTACCTTCGCCCTTGAGGACGACGGCACGGTCGTAGGTGAGCACCCAGACGTCGCCTTGGAGCGCGGACTTCACCACGCGCGGGGCTTCCCCGTTCGCACGGGATTTGTAGACTCGGGTGAGGGCCACGGCCGCTAGGCGATCGCCGACCTCAAACTTATCCTTCGGGTGAATATCCTTCTCATCACCGAGGTCGATATTGACCGACATCATGGCGCCGGGGACGTTGTCAGCGATCCACTCCATGGACTCGCGGATGACCGGCCAGCCACCGTCTTCCACGGCGACGGGCTTCTTCGCCATGAAGCGCGGGAGTTGGACGATGATGAAAGGGAATTCGCGGCCCCAAGCCTTATGCCAGGACTTAATCATGTCTCCGAGGATCCACTTGTAGGCAACGGCCTGCCCGGCGTTAGACTCACCCTGGTACCAGATGGCACCCTTAAAGCTGTAGCCAATGAGGGGATGCACCATCCCGTTCCAATTCATGTGCGGGCCGTTAGACCAGACCGTCTGGGTCTTCGGGTCAGTCTTGGCCTTGGCGACGCGGGCAGCCACGGCGGCATCTTCCTTCTCCTGCCAACCCTTGGCATCCGGCTGGGCATCATACATACCGCGCGGGCCCCACGCTTCCGCACGAGTGCCGCCGATCGAGGTGACAATCATACCAACGGGTTGCTTGAGCTCGGCGCGGACGGTGGAAGCAAAATAATAAGCGGCGGCGGAGAAACCAGCCACGGTGTCAGGGCCGGCAATCTTCCAGGAGCCCTTGACGTCTTCGACCGGAGCAGCGGCGGGGATGCGCTGGACAAAGAAGACGCGGATACCGTTATCGCGCGGACGAGCGGCGGTTTCCTTAGCCGTAAAAGAACCGCCAACCGTCATGTCCATATTGGACTGACCAGAACCGACCCAGACCTCGCCGACGATGACGTCTTTGGCGATATGGGACTCCGCCCCGGACTTGATCACGAGGTCCTTACCGGCTTCGGTGGACTTCAGGCCCGTGAGGGTAGTCTTAAAGACGCCATTGGCGCCCGCGGTGGCGGTGGCTTTTACATCGCCATAGACGACTTCCACAGCCGAACCAGGCTGCGCCTTGCCGTAGACGTTGGCCTCACCCGCCTGCAGGACGGCGTGGTCCGAGAAGATGGAGGAGAGCTTCAAGTCGCCGGCCTGGACCAGCGCGGAAACCAACAACAGGAGGGGGGTAAGACGGGGCATGCCTTCCAGACAAGCCTCGGACCGCCAAGTTCCCAGTAAAAAGACTTAAGAAATTAGGCCTTCTTAACGAAACAGGCCTTGAGGCCGACCTGGATACCATCAATCCGGCAATCGATCTCATGGTCCCCATCGACCAAGCGGATATTCTTGGCCTTGGCCCCTCCCTTCAGCGTCCCCGCCGAACCACGGAGTTTGAGGTCCTTAATGAGGACAACGCTGTCCCCGTCGACCAAGACCGTGCCATGGGCATCCTTGACGACGCGCGGGCCATCCGCAGCGGCCCCGTCCGCGGGCTTATCCCATTCGAAACCGCACGTTTCGCACTCCCACTTCGTCGGGTGGCTCAAGATAGCTTTCATCCCGCATTCGGGGCATTCGGGATCGGTCATAGCCGACCATCGCACTTCCCAAGCCGAATGACAAGGCTGGCGCCCAGCCAACAAAAAACCCGCCATTTTCATGGCGGGTTCGTGAGGTCAGAAGACCAGAGGGCTTAGGCAGCCTTCTTCTTCTTCTTTTCCTTCTTAGGCTCTTCGGCCGGAGCAGCGGCACCTGCTTCAACAGCGAGGGCCTTGGTCTTCTCGTGGACGGAGGCTTCAACCTTCACAGCCTTGCCAACGAGGTCCTTGACGGAGTCGGCACCCTTGGTTTCAGGGGTGAGGGTGATGGAGCTGTCTTTGCCGGCCTTGTCGGTGACGACGAGGACCTTCTTTTCGGCGTCGAACGAAGCGAGCTTGCCTTCGATGGTAGCGGTCTTGCCGCAACCAGCGTTAGCAGCGGCCGCCAGTGCGAGCACGGTGAGGATGCTGAGGGTGTTCTTCATAGTTATGATATATTGGGGTTCGGGTCTTACAAAGTGACTAGGCCCAAGGAACGCAAACTATAATCGAAGATTGAGTCCGCCCCTGCCCCTTCCATCGTCCGACCCATGAAACCAGCCCCTTTACGGCTCAGCACCCTGCTAATAGCGGTGTTTTGCCTCGGTTTCAGCAACCTTTCGGCCCACTCCATCCCCGAAACGGTCGTTCGCGGCTCTTTTGACGCCCAAGGGAACGCTGAAATTACCATCGAGGTCAACCCGCGCGCCTGGGACCTCAACCCGATCGACTCCCCTTCGACCGAGCTTTCCGACCTCCAAAAGATGACCGCGGCCGAGAAGGCTGAGTACGTACGCAAGACCAAGGAGGTTATTGTGAAGTCGGTCGAATTCACGTTCGAGCCGATCGGGCGCATTCAGCCAGACTTCACATTCACCTTCGGGGCCGAAGGCGGCAAGGAACTCAAAGTCCCCACCGACGCCGTCGTGTTGGTCGGAAAATGGCAGACGAAGATTCCCGCCGGCCTCACTGGCTGGAAGATTCGCTCCCTGCCAGGCCACAAGGTTTCGGTGCTCTTTAACAACAAGGTCAACGGCCAGGAGCACCCACGCTTCTGCGTACTCTTCCCAGGAGAGACGAGCTTCACCCTCGACCTGACTGCCCTGCAGGCCGCCGTACCAACTACGCCCACCGTCGGTAGCGTCTCCGCTCTCGGCGACACTGGGAGTGGCACCCACGTATTCAGCAACTTCCTCGACCACGGCTTTCAACACGTCCTGCCGCTCAGCGCCATGCGGACACACTGGAAGCGTATCGTAGACGGGCTCGACCACATCCTGTTCGTGCTGGGGATCTTCCTGCTCAGTCGCTCCTGGAAGCCCGTGGTTACCCAGGTGACTGCGTTCACCCTCGCGCACTCTCTCACGCTGGGCTTTGCGGCCGCTGGTTGGGTCAAGGTGCCCGCCTACATCGTCGAGCCCATCATTGCCGCTAGTATCGCCGCCGTGGCCCTTGAGAACATCTTCCGGCCGGACTATAGCCGTTGGCGCCTCGTCATCGTGGCGGTCTTCGGCGCTTTCCACGGCCTCGGCTTCGCGTCGGGACTCAGCGAACACGGCATCCCGAAAGACGGCTTCCTGATTGCTCTGACCGGCTTCAACCTCGGCGTCGAAGGCGCGCAGCTGACCATTATAGCGCTCGCCTTTGCCCTCACCTGCTGGATTCGTGACGAACAGGTCTACCGCCGCTGGCTGGTCATTCCGGCTTCGGCGGCCATTGCCGCGACCGGCCTCTACTGGGCGGTCCAGCGCGTGCTACAAGGGTTAACGTAAGGCCTGCTCGGCGGCCGGTGCGGCCAGCACGTAAAGCGCATACTTCGCCCGGCTGATACCGACGTAGGCCTTGCGGCGGTCGCGTTCGGTCGCGAGGGAATCCAAGTCGGCCAAGACAACCGCGTGGCTTTCCATGCCCTTGAATTTGAAGACGGTCGAGGTACGCAAGGTGCCTGATACGTAAGGACGCGAGGGGTCAAAGGGCACGAGACGTAATCCCGCCAGGGTGGCTTGGCCGGCATAACATTCCTTACCGGCCCCACGAACACTGAGGACCACGATATCCTCAGGGCCTTGTTGATGCAGCACGACGTGTTGCAGCAAGGCCTCCAAGGTAGCCAGCTCCTTGCCGGGCTGATAAACGGCCGTAGTCACGGCGGGTCCACTAATACCCGAGCCCTCGTGCGCCGGACGGCCCATGACTTTCGCGGCGGCACGGGCGATCTGCTCCGTGTTCCGCCAGTTGCGCTCAACAACAGCCTCAGGCGCTCCGTCCAGGAGCGCAAATAAAGCCTGTCCCGCTGCCGAGGGTAGCACTGATTCCTCTGGGGAGAGAATCTGGTCAAGGTCTTCAAACCACCACCAACGGCCGTCCTTGAGCCCACCCTTCAAGATGGTATCCATGAAGGCCAACTTGCTGGTGTCATCACGTAAGTCCTGCCCCTCGTCGACAACAAGGAGGTCGAGCTTCGCCTCCAGTGGCCACGCTTGGGCCACTTCGGTCGCCCGCTGCACGCGCGCCCGGAAATAGGCGGGGTCGGTGGCAGCCGCATCCGAGACGTCGCCTAAGACTTGGTCGATGTGCGCATAAAAAGAGCCAGCCTTGACCGTCGCGAGGCCTTCGCGAGCGGCGACGTCGGTGAGGTGCGCGCCTAAGTGACGATTGAAACAAAGTAAGCCGATCTTAGCGAACGGGGTCGCCGCCCGCTCGCGCCGGCAAGTCTCTACAGCTAAGAGCGTCTTCCCTGAACCCGGCCCGCCCGTGATACGCAGCCGCTTATTCTTCTTCACCAAGTCGAGGGCATTAAGCTGCGAAGCCGAGAGGCGAATCAGTTCTAAATCCATGTCCGTCGCCGAGAGATTAGAGGTCAGGCGTAAATCCGGCCGCAGTAACTGCGCTACGCCCAGCAACTGTGCATCCGTTGCGGGAGCAGGTAACTCGCGGTCGGGAAAATGACGGCGGAAACGCGCTTCGCCATCATCGAGTAGCCGTCCGACGATCTCGGCCAGCGTGTGCGCGGCCAGTTCGGCCCGATCGACGATGCGTTCCTTGGGGCACTCGAAGGTCTGGGCGTTGAAATCGACGTCCGTAAAAACCATGGCCTGGTTGAACGGCATCCGTGCCTCCACCGACTCGCGACCACAGAGACGCTCGAGATATTCCCGGATTTCATAGCTGTTATCGCGGGCCTGGTAAAAAGGCGGGGCGATGGATTCGCGATGGCCTTTGCGGACGCGGTACCAACGGCCGCCTTGGCAACCGATTTCCCCGCCTTTGACCTCAAGGACCAGGCGGCCACGGGGATGTAGAATCACAAAATCCGCCTCCGAATCGATGGCCCCACGCTGGCGGGGCACTTCCAGACAAGGGATCACGATATACTCATCGGAGAGCTCGAACCGCAGGCGCTCAAGGAGTTCAGCCTCAGCCTCATCAAACTGGACGGCATGAAGTCGGTCGGGAATGCATCGAGCCATTGGCCTTATTTACCCAAGAAGAAACTGCCCGCAAGCCTGCTCATAAGTCTACCGCAGGTTCTTGTTTCCTCCTGTCAGGATTAGCCTACAAACACCCTACCCTATGGCCACGTTGTTGCGCTTTTTCCTGCTTGCCCTATCCGTCATCGGCCTCGCCGCCGCACCCACTGACCTATTTGATGGCAAGTCCTTCGCTGGCTGGGAAGGCGATACGGGCAAGGTCTGGCGCATCAGCGAGGGAGCCCTCGAAGCCGGGAGCCTCACCCAGCCCCAGGAGAAGAATAACTTCCTAGCCACGGTGCAGGCTTATGAGAACTTTGACCTGACATTACAATGGAAGCTCGAAGGTACGAAGGGGTTTGTGAACGGGGGCGTGCAGTTCCGCTCCACACGCATCCCGAATCATTATGAGATGAAAGGCTTCCAGGCCGACCTCGGCGCGGGCTACGACGGCTGCCTCTATGACGAAAGCCGCCGCAACAAGGTCCTCGCTCGCCCCGACGCCCCGACCCAGAAAAAAGCCGTGAAGGTACTGGGCGAGTGGAACGACTACCGTATCCGCGCCGAGGGCCCGCGTATCCAAATCTGGCTAAACGGCGTCCAGACCGTCGACTACACCGAGACCGATGCAGCGATTCCGCTGACTGGGCTAATCGCGGTACAGATTCATGGAAACGCAACCTCGCTCGTGCGTTACCGCAATCTTCGCATCGAAGCGTTACCCGCTTCGCCCGCCACACCTGCTCCTAAGAAAGTCAGTCAGCTCTTCGATGGAACCACCCTAGCGGGCTGGGGCGGTGAAGCCACCCGCTTCTGGAAGGTCCAAGACGGCGCCATGGTGGGCGGCGGGCCAGCTCAGCCCGTAGACTCTTGGTTGGGCTCCGCGCAATCCTTCGAGAACTTCGACCTGACGTTCAAAGCTAAGTCTCTCGGCAAAGTCGGGACGGGCCTTTTCTTCCGCAGCGAGGTTGCCCCAGGCAAGCGTATCGTCGGCTGGGAATGCGATATCGGCCAAAGCTACGATGGTGGCCTGTTCAAAGAAGGTCCCAAGGGTGGCATGGTCGCCTACCCGACCAAAGAAAAAGTGGCGGCGACGATCAAGGCAGGCGACTGGAATGAGTACCGCGTTCGCGCCGAAGGGGCCCACCTCCAAACTTGGGTTAACGGCGTACTGATGGCCGATTACCAGGAGCCCTCGCCGCGGCGCCGCCAAGGGTCTTTCGCGCTGGAGATTTCCTCCGCTGGCGGTGGCCAAGCCTTCTTTAAGGATTTCTCCATCGAGGAGCTACCGCCTAGCCCACTGGAGGCCGCCGTGCTGCCCGCGCCCATGCAACGCCTCAGCCCCACCCCCAAGGCGCAGGCGCGACCAACAGCGTTCACGGAGCGACAGTTCGCCATCGCCCCTGCAGAGGTGATCGTCTTCACGGGCGGCGAAAACATGGTGCTCGAACAACGCCAAGGCGAATTGGAAGCCCGTCTCACCCAGCATTGGCAGAAGCAAGCGCCCAAGTTCCGCCACATGAGTTGGGAAGGCGATACGGTCTTCCGGCAGAACCGTATGATGGAATGGGGCTCTTGGCGCGAGAACCTCGTCGGCGCCGGCGCCACGATGGTGTTCACGTGGTTCGGCCAAGTGGAAGCACTCGACGCCACGCGCACGCCCGCGGATTTCAAGGCCGCCTACGCGGCACTACTGCAAGACTTTGCCGCCGTGACACCCCGGCTCGTGGTGATTGGACCCGCCCCGTTTGAAAAGCCCGCCGACCCGCGCATCCCAGACAACACCGGGCTCAACACCCGGCTCGCGGAATTCAACGAGGCCGCCCGTTCACTCGCACAAGCCCGCGACCTAATCTTTGTCGACCTATTCGCAGCACTAAAGGATTCACCACAGCCACTCACGCGCAACGGCATGCATTTCACGGCGAAAGGCTCCCAAGTCGTCGGCGAAGCCATCGCACAGGCTCTTGAAAGCCGAGCCCAGGTCGCTCCCGCGTTACGGACGGCCATCGTCGAAAAGAACCGCCTGTGGTTCGATACCTGGCGCTGCATGAACTGGGCCTTTGCCTATGGTGACCGCACCACCCAGCCTTTCGCTAAGTCCATCGCCGAGCGCCCTTCATTCGTCGATGAATTAAAGAAGCACCTTCCGCGACTCGAGCACGCTGAAGCCACCATCCTCGCTTTGGCCCGCGGCGAAAAGGCCCCGACCCCGCTGCCTCCCGCACCACTGCGCGCGGACCCCACCGCACTTTCCCCGGACGAGGAGAAAGCCAACTTCAAGCTACGTGCGGGCTTCGACGTCAGTCTGTTCGCTGACGAAAAACTCGGCGTGGTCCGTCCCGTCCAAATCCGCTGGGATGAGCGCGGTCGCCTCTGGGTCGCTTGCATCCCTTCGTACCCGCAACTGCAACCAGGCGAACACGGCAACGACTACATCCTCATCCTCGAAGACACCGATGGCGACGGCAAGGCCGACAAGGCGACACGCTTCGCCGAGGGCCTGACCATGCCAATGGGCTTTGAGTTCGCCCCCGCTGAGGTGGGTGGCGGCATCTACGTACTCGAGAGCACCCAGTTGGTGCACCTACCAGACCGCAATCACGATGACCACGCCGATAGTCGCACCATCTTATTAAGCGGCTTCGGCACCGGCGATACCCACCAAGACGCTAATTCACTCCGCTGGGGTCCCGATGGTTCCTTGTGGTTCACCCAAGGCTACCACATCTGGTCCTATGTCGAAACGCCGCACGGGCTCGCCGAACTCAACCGGAGCGGTGTGTGGCGCTTCAACCCACGCACGCTCCAACTGAATTCATTCCTCAATGAGAGTGCCGCCGGGCTTAATTGCTGGGGCACGGCCTGGGACGAATATGGCCAGACGTTCCATGGCAGCGGGGCGGATATGGCGCTCTGGCACACGACACCCGGGCTGATCCCCACTTTGCATGCCTTGCCTTTACCGACGGCCCTCGCGATTTCACGCGGCAAAAGCATGGAGCCGGAATTCCTCGGAGGCAGTCACTTGCCTCCTGACCTGTCAGGCGTGCTCATGAAGAGCACTTACTTCACCAGCCAAGTGCAACTGTACCGCCTTCGCGACCAAGGGTCTTCGTTCGCGACCACCGACCTCGGCGACTTACTGTCCGGCGGCAAAGAATTCCGCCCCGTGGAATCGCGCGTCGGTCCGGATGGCAGCGTCTTCGTCGCTGACTGGCTCAACCCCGTCATCGGCCATTACCAAGCGAGCTACCGCGACCCTCGCCGCGATCTTTCGCACGGCCGCATCTGGCGTCTGACCGCGCAAGGCCGGCCGCTCGTAACCATGCCCGACCTGACCCATGCCAACGCGGACGATTTGGTCGGTCGCCTGTCATCCAAGGAGCCATGGGGACGTTCGCTTGCGAAAAGCCTGCTCTACCGCCTCCCCGCAAAAGAGGCTCAAGCCGCCTTACGCAAGGTCGACCTCAAGCAGGCAGACCTTCGTTTGCTCTACGAACTGAGCGGCGTCTTCGCCGCCCATGAATCCCCACAGCCGGTCATCGTTCAACGCATGCTATCGTCCGACGACTTTCATTGGCGCGCTTGGGGCGCTCACCTGCTCTGCACCTGGGGACCGCAGCTCCCTGAGACTCTAACGTGGCTCGAAAAAGCCGTCCGCGACGAACACCCACGCGTCCGCCTCGAGGCCGTCGTCGCTTGCGGCTGGCAAGCCCGCCAAGGGACGGCCGCAGTGCAGCTCGCCTGCCTCGCGCTGGACCAGCCGATGGACCCTGCGCTGAACCACGCGCTCACGCTGACGATCCACGCGTTGGCGCCGACCTGGAAGTCGGACCTCCTCGCCGGGAAAGTCGGGCCGCAGGTCCGCGGCGATGCGCTCGCCCACCTCATCATCACAGCCAACGACCCCCAACTGCTCATCCAGACCCGCGCCTTAGCCGAACAAGCCTCATACCCTCCCACCCGTGAGACGTTGTTCACGGTGCTAGTCAAGTCTGGCACCGTCGCCGATGCGCTCGTCGCCTTGGATCGTTCCCACTCCGCACCCGCCATACTGCTGGCCTTGACCGAACGCGCTCAACTCAAGCCTGCCGAAGACTACACGGCCATCATCCGGACCTTGCTGACGGGTACCAGCCAAGCCCAACAAGCGGCTTTCAACATCGTCGCCACGACCCGCAAAGAATTTGGCCAAACGGCCACATTCAATGCCTTGTGGAAAACGACCGCCCTCCCCGCAGAGATTCGCGGACCGCTGCTCCGTGCGCTCGCCCGCACGCGGGGCAAAGCTTTCATTACAGAAACCACCCCCTACCTCCGTGAGGCTGCCCTTCAAGATGTGGCCCTCGCTGCGTTGACCGAGCTAGACCTGACTGCGGGTGCCACCGAGGCTTGCAGGCGTCTGCGGACGCTGCAGGCAGGTGAGCCCGTCGGCCCGCTCTTGCAGAGCCACCTTGGGCTCAAGAACGGCTCCAAAGCACTTGCCGCCGCGATGGCTGCCAATCCCCCTAGCGCCGACCAAGCACGCCTAGCCTTGGCGTGGCTGGCGCAGATCGGCCGCGACGACGCCGAACTCCGGCTCGCCTTACAACAAGCAGCAGGCTTCCAGACCGCTGGGGCCGTCTTCAGTGATGCCCTCGTCAAACAACTGGTTACGCAGGCCGACGCCACCGGCAACGCCCGCCGTGGCGAATTACTATTCAAGGCTGCGCAGTCGGCCTGCCTGAACTGCCACAAGGTCGGTGAACTCGGCGGCAACATCGGGCCCGACCTCAGTGCGCTCGGCCGGGCGCAGACCAAGGAAGCCATCGTGGAGTCCGTCCTCTGGCCGAAGCGCCAGGTCAAGGAAGGGTTCATGTTGACGGTCGTCACGACCAAAGACGGGCGGACCTTGCAAGGGTACCGCACGAGTGAGTCTACGGAAACGCTGACGCTGCGGGACTTTTCGGCGAATGCCTTAGTCGCCGTCCCCAAGCGGGAACTCGCCACCCGTAATGACGCCGGTAGCATCATGCCGGAAGGCCTCACCGACCGGCTGAGTCCCGCCGAGCTGGCCGACCTCCTCCGCTACCTCTTCGAGCTGAAGTAAGCGCGGACTACCAAGGATTATAGCGGATACCGAAGAGCGCCAAGATGGCTAAGCCCAAGGCCGCCATGGCGGGAATGAAGAACGGGTCGTAGTAATCCGAAGCCCGCGGCTTCTTCTCTAGCACCACGACCTTCTTCATTTCATCGATACGCTTAAAGACGGCGTTCAAGGCGTCAGGCGTCACGGCACCCCAGGCGTCACCGCCCGTAGCCTGCGCGATGCCGACCAGCGAGGGCGTGACTGGTTGATCGATAAGGAAGACAACAAAGACCTTGATGCGCTTGGCTTGCAGGTCAGCGATGATTGCGCTATCCTTCGGTGGCAAGATGTCACTGCTCAACCCGTCGGTCAGCATGATGATCATACGGTCGCCGGTCTTGGCTTGGTCCAATAAGTCGGCGGCGCCATAGAGTGCCTTGCCGATGAAAGTGTTGCCCCAAAACTCGTCAGGGAATACGTTGGGTGAAACAAAGGGTTTCGAGAGAATGATAGTTTCGGTATCCAGCGTGAGCGGCACCCAGTGCACAAAACTTCGTGAGAAGACCGTCAGGCCGAAGGCATCGCCCTTGCGGTGGTGCAGGAATTGCTCAATCGACGCCATCGCGGAGTCGAAGCGGGTGTTCAGCTTCCCGTTTTGGGGGCCATGCGGTGAACGCATGCTGCCTGAATTGTCCAAGACGATCTGAACATTCGTCAACTGGCGTTCGACTTCCGGTGGATTGAAAATAACCGGGTGGGCCAAGAACAGAATCGCGACGGCGAGCAGACAGGCGGGCAAGCAGTTCGCACTGTTGATGAGAAACTGCCAAAAGCGACCTCGGCCGACCTTCGCATGGTCAAAGGGCATCGCCAGCGGCTGCCCAGGACGGACCCATTCCCAAAAGGCAACGATGACGGGGATGGCGAGGAGCGCCAAAAGCTTAGGGTAAAGGAAGGTCATCGAACGATAGAGCTCGCGGGCTCCTGGGCATGGGGGGCGACCAGGGTGGCAATTTCTTCCACCGTCACGACCGAGTCACGGCGGTAGAGCCAGGCCTGTAGGCGACGAAGGTCTTCCGCGGTGCGGCCATCTTTCGCCACGGCAGCTAGTACCTCATGCATGGGGGCATCGGTGCGTAAGAGCCCGGCCCGCCAACAGCGGAGCAGAATCATCTCCATGCGGGCTTGCCCAGCAGGGCCGAGCGAGCCCGCGCGGAGCTGCGCCAAGAGGCCATGGAGTTCTTCGGCTTCCGTCAAAGGTGGGGCGACCGGAGCCAACGCCAAGCGCTTCGGCCGACCCCAGAAGATAATCGGGTAGAGACAGGCCAACCAAACGCAGCCGAGGATGGTAAGTTTCGTATAGTAACGCCCACCGACCTGCACACCGACTTGTTCGGTCTCCTTGATGCGCGCTTCGAGTTCCTTCGACATCTTAGGGTCACCGTGGAACTTAAAAATGGGCAAGCCTTCGGGGATGACGCCGCTCGCGCTGGCCAAGTAGTCACGCAAGTCGTAGTCACCCTCGCGGTTCACGAGGTAACGGACATCGTAGACGCGGCCACCCGGTGCACCCGTGACTTGGGCGATACGGACATTCACCGCGACGCCCCACTTAAAGGGCTTCACGACGAGTTCCGGACCCCCATAGGTAATGATAGCAGCCTGCTCGACGCCCAGAGGGACATTCAGGAGGTCATCCTGGCGAGTC
>CAIXHF010000154.1 GCA_903919185.1 uncultured Opitutia bacterium
AGTCGTGGCCAGAGTACCGCGGGCTGCGCCGAAAGGGTCAGCTTAGGTGCCAGTGGCAGGAAGAAGACGCAGGACTGCAGGAGCGCAAAGGCCCAGTAGAGCATCACCGGCACGACCTCGATGGTACTTTCCCCGAGGCGCTCCCAATTAATGCGAAAAACGTTTCCGCCCAAGAGGCCAAGCAGTTCGGGGGCGTTCCCAAGGCATAAAGACACCACGAGCTCCATCACCGCGTTGAACAGAAAGGCCAAGAGAATCGAGAAGCCGAAAGCCTTAAGAAGGGGCTGCATAGGGATGAAAATAGGCTGTCTTCGGCTAGGGGCGGGGCGAGTTTAAACAGCCCCCCTTGACTCTGCCTGCAGACCCATAAAGTAATA
The DNA here is from genome assembly GCA_903919185.1 of uncultured Opitutia bacterium. Lineage (GTDB taxonomy): Bacteria > Verrucomicrobiota > Verrucomicrobiia > Opitutales > UBA953 > UBA953. The sequence goes on from CAIXHF010000154.1 coordinate 378, forward strand.
GGCATGATCAACCTCACCGAAGCCGCCGCCCAACAGGTCCAGGTGCTGCAGAAAGCCCAGGCCAACCCGGAGTCGATCCTCCGCGTCCTCGTTGAGACTGGCGGCTGCTCCGGCTTCGAATACGGCATGGCGTTCGACATGCGCAAGGACGGCGACCTCGAGTTCGAAAGCCAAGGCCTGAAGATCCTTATCGACCCCACCAGCCACGCCTACCTCGACGGCTCCACCGTACATTTTGACGACGGCCTGCACGGCAAGGGCTTCGAAGTGCGCAACCCCAACGCCAGCAGCACCTGCGGCTGCGGCAAATCTTTCAGCTAAGCCTATGAAAACTAAACTCCTCCTCACCGCTGCGCTCCTCGCCGTCCTAGCCGTCGTCGCTGCCACCTCCCCTTCCGAAACCAAGCCCATGACCAAAGCCGAAACCCCTTCCTCGAAAGCCCCGCAAGTCCTGATAACGCCTGACGATGGCAAAGGCGGCGTCGGTAAGCCGCAGCTCGTCGACAAGATTGTCCGCACCGACGCCGATTGGGCCGCTCGCCTGACGCCGGCGCAATTCGAAGTCTGCCGCGCCAAGGGCACGGAACGCCCCTTCTGCGGCACCCTGCTCGACAATAAGAAGACTGGTACCTACCACTGCGTCTGCTGCGATCTCCCGCTCTTCTCGTCCGACGCCAAGTTCAACTCCGGCACGGGCTGGCCGAGCTTCTTCCAGCCTGTCTCCAAGGAAAACGTCGCGACCATCTCCGATAATAAATACGGTATGAGCCGTACGGAAATCCTCTGTGCCCGTTGTGATTGCCACCTCGGCCACGTCTTCGAAGACGGCCCAAAGCCGACGGGCCTGCGCTATTGCTTAAACTCCGAATCGCTGAAGTTTAAGGAACGCGCCGGCGAGAAGAAGTAAGCCACGCTTACTTCTTTTTGGCCTTGGTCTTGACGGCCGCCTTCTTCACTGGGGCGGCCTTCTTCTTGGCGACAACCTTGACCGGCTTCTTAGCGACGGGCTTTTTAGCCGCAGGCTTAACGGTCTTCTTGGCCACCGGCTTCGGAGCCTTCTTGGCGACGACTTTCTTAACGGGCTTCTTGGCAGTGGGCTTCGCAACTGGCTTGGCCTTTTTAGCCGGCACAGCCTTGGCCTTCTTGGCCGGCTGCTTGGCGGCAGGCTTTGCGGCCTTGGCCTTGACCGGAGTCGGCTGGAGCAACGCACGTTCTTCGGGCGAGCCCTTCACGAACTTCCAGAGCGTGGCCTTCAGCTCATCGAAACCTTCGCGGGAGTAGCAAGAAATAGGGGCGACGAGCACCGGCACCTTCTCGCGGAACTTTGCGAGGTTAGCGGCCGCTTCGGGGAGATCCATCTTGTTGGCCACGACCAAGCGAGGCTTACGCGCGAGGATCGGCGAATAGAGGGCGAGCTCGCGCTCGAGGATACGGAAGTCGTCCCAGGGATTGCGGTTCTCGCTACCCGCCATGTCCAGGATGAACACGAGCAGCGTGCAGCGCTCGATGTGGCGGAGGAACTGGTGACCGAGGCCACGGTTCTCGTGCGCACCTTCAATGAGACCAGGGATGTCGGCCATGAAGATACGGCCAAAGGTTTCCGGGTATTCGATCACGCCCACGTTGACGTGCAACGTCGTGAATGGATACGGAGCCATCTTTGGGCGGGCCGCGGTGAAGGCATTGGTGAGCGTCGACTTGCCAGCGTTCGGGTAGCCCACGAGGCCGATGTCAGCGATCGTCTTAAGCACTAAGCGATAAGTACCGGACTCACCCGGATAGCCGGGGGTCGTGCGGCGGGGGGCTTGGTTGACCGAGCTTTTGAAGTTCATGTTACCCATGCCGCCCTTGCCACCAGCAAGGATGATCACGCGTTCGTTGTGTTCGGTCAACTCGGCGAGCAAGCGGCCCGAGACATCGTCGACCACCTGCGTACCCGGAGGGACCGGGAGAATCAAATCCTCGCCATCCGGACCGGCGCACTGGCGGCCCATACCCGGCGTGCCGTTGCGGGCGCTGCGGTGCGGCTGCCAGCGGTAGGCCTGGAGGTCGCCCTCGTTACGGTCGCAAAGCAGGACCACGTCGCCGCCCTTGCCGCCGTTACCGCCGTCAGGTCCGCCCTTCGGGATGAACTTCTCGCGACGGAAGCTGACGCACCCGTGGCCACCGGCTCCGGACTTAAGGATGACTTTGGCTTCGTCGATGAACATGCCCCCAAAGTAGGGCCTCGTCGCCTCGCAGGGCGAGGAGGAAAGCGTCGGACTAGACTAAACTCAGCGCTCCAGTCCGCGGGAACGGCGCAACCAGCGCTCCAGCGGGGCGAAGAAAACGAGGTCGGCCAGCAAGCCGACGAGCATGACGACCGCCATCACGCCCATGACCTGGTCCATGCGGAGCAACTCGCGACCGGCGTTGAGCAAGGAGCCCAAGCCAAAGCCCGTGACGATAACAACGAAGATTTCAGCGGCCATCAGCGAGCGCCAAGCAAAGGCCCAGCCCTGCTTCATCCCACTGAGGACACCCGGCAAGGCCGCAGGGAAAATGACCCGGGACCAGAGGTGCCAGCCTTTGGAGCCCATCGTCTGGGCGGCGCGGAGGTAGAGCGGCTGCACGTTTAGGACGGATTCCTGCACGGCGATGACGACGGCCCACACGGTGCCCATGACCACCACGAAGAGGACGGCTTCCTCGCGGATGCCAAACCAAAGCAACGCCAGTGGCACCCAGCAGACCGAAGGCAAGGTCTGCAGGCCCAAGGCGAGTACACCAAAGGTGTCACGCACCCAGCGGACGCGGGCGCAGAGGGCGCCCAGAGGGATACCGATGGCGGCACCGATAGCGAAACCGATAATCAGGCGACGCATCGTCACCCAAGTGGCCGGCAGGAGTTCGCCTTTCTGGAGAGCGATGAGGTAATGGCCGGACTCGAAGGAGGCCTGATCAAAAAGCGCCCACCAGAACCATTGCAGGATGTGCGACGGGGCCGGCACGAGCACGTCGTTGACATGGCCGACGCGCACGAACCATTCCCAGCCGCCGAGGGCAGCGAGGGCAATAAAGGTCGGGATGACAAAGCGCGGAAGTTTCATGGCCTTACTGCTTGTCCGCGGTGAGATGAGAGGAAAGCGCCGTGGTGACTTCGGCAGCGAGGTTCGCCAACGCCGGATCGTTCATGCGGCGCGGGCGCGGTAGATTAACGTCGAACACCTGCTGAACGCGGCCCGGATTAGGCGAGAACAGCACGACGCGGTCGCCGAGGCAGACCGCTTCGCGAATATTGTGCGTGACCAAAACGATGGTCTTCTTGCGCTTCGTGAAGATCTCCTGGATGTCGCCGTAGAGCTGCTCGCGGGTCAACGCGTCGAGGGCCGAGAACGGCTCGTCCATGAGCAGCACGCGCGGGTTGGGCGCGAGCGAGCGGGCTAAGGCCACGCGCTGGCGCATGCCGCCGGAAAGCTCGTGGGGGCGGGCCTTCTCCTTGTTACCGAGGCCGACAAGGTTCAGGTAGTAACGAGCCGACTCGAGGCGCTCGGCATCGGTGAGGCCCGGCTTGAGGCGGAGGCCAAAGAGGACGTTCTCCAAAGCGTTCAGCCAAGGGAAGAGCGCATCCTGCTGGAACATCACGAGCCGATCGCGACCGGGCGAATGCACGGGCTCGTCGCCCAACTTAATAGCGCCTTCATCGGTATGCTCGAGGCCAGCGAGCAAGCTAAGCAACGTCGACTTACCGCAACCCGAAGGACCGACCACCACGAGGAACTCCCCCTCCCGGACATCCAAAGTAATGTCCTCCAAGGCCGTGACGCGGCCCGCCGAACCATCAAAACGCTTAGTGACGTTCCGCAGGGTCAAGGCGGCTTGGGCGTTGGATTTATGGGTGGGGGGGCTCATGTAACTAACCGATTGCTGATTTCAGGGTCTGGCTTCAAGTTGTCAAGTTTAGTTAACTTATCAGGATTAGAAGCTATCTTGAAATTAACCTATCCCCGCACAGGAGTCACCTCCCAAGGCGGGGACCGGTAGATTGTACCCCCTTACTTAACCGCGGGGGCGTCGGAGACCAATGACTCCAAGAGCGGAGCGATGGGGGCGTCGCCGTTTAACAACCCGGAGTCCTTCGAGTCCTTCAACGCGCGGGTAAAGGCGGCCATGAGGCGAGCCTTCCGGGCGGCATCCTCTTCGCGGGCGTCAAAGATCACGCGACCGAGGGCCGGACCGATGAGGGTGGCCTTCGGAGGGGTTGAGCGGGTCTCACCACCGAGGCCGGCGATGATGAGCTTCTCGTGCCACGCTTGGTCAGCGAGCAGCTTATCGCGGAGCGCGTAGTGGGAGCGTACGAAGGCTTCGATACCCTTCCCGTTCTTAGCCAAGGCGGTCTTCGAGGAAGCCAGGACAGTGATGATCGCATCCTTCTTCTCCAAGAGAATCTCGCCACCAAACTCGCTCGTGAGGCGCGTCACCCAAGGTTCGGTCGTCCAGGCCGCATCCACGTCGCCACGCGAAAAGAGTAAGACCAGCTCGGCGTTTTGCGCGGGGATGACTTGGGCATCACCACCGTTGACCTTAATCGTCAGGCCGCCTGCGCGCAGCCAAACGCGGGCGTCGATGTCCTGCGTGTTGCCGAGTTGCGGCGTCGCGAGACGGCGTCCGATAAAGTCCTTCGGCGTTGTGAGACCGAGCCCCTTGCGAATCACCAACGCGTTACCGCCACGGGCGACGGGCGCCAGGATGCGGAGCTCGTTCCCCTTGGTCCGGACGTGGGCGTTGATGACGGGCGAAGGACCCACATAGGTGAGGTCGACCGCTCCGGCCAACAAAGCCTCCATCGCGGAAGGACCAGCGTTGAAAGAACGCCACTCGATCTTGGAGCCCTTCGGTAGGTTCGCGAGGTGCCAGTCGGCACCTTCACGCTCCAGCTGGCGGGCGGCCAAGGCGGGCGAGTGAGTCAGGTTCGGGAAGAACCCAACACGGAGGGTCACTGGTTCCCCTTCGGCGCAACCGACGGCCGCCCAGAAAAGCGTAACTAGAGGAAAATAACGCATGAAATTAAAGGAGGCGGCCTTAATGATTACTACTTTAGTAAAGATATCAAGATTAATCGTCCCCTTCGGATTCAGCTTTGGGCCTAAATATTGAGCACAAACCAGAGGCTCGAACCCACCACCAGACCGGTGGCAAGCCAGCCCAAGACTGAAATCCACCGCGGCGCGACGAAGGCGCCCATCAATTCAGCGTCGCCGGTCATCCGCACGAGCGGCCAGCAGGCGAAGCCGAGCTGCAGGCTAAGGATGACTTGGCTCCAAAGGAGCAGCGACTCCACCCTGCCCTCCTCGGCTTGGCCGATGACCCAGAGTGCCGGGACAAGCGCCGCTAGACGGGTCGACAAACGGACGATCCAGCCCGCGCTCTTGATCTTCAGAAAGCCTTCCAGGACAATCTGGCCGGCCATGGTTCCGGTAATGGTGGCGTTCTGACCCGAGGCGAGCAATGCAAGGGCGAAGAGCGTACCAGCGAAGGTCACCCCCAGAACGCCGTCTAGCAATCGATGCGCTTCGCGGATATCCGTCACGGCGTCGGGCCGGCCGTGGAACGCCGCGGCACTGAGCACCAGCAGGCCGGCGTTGACGAAAAACGCCAAGCAGAGCGCGAGCGTGGAATCCCAGGTGGCGAAGCGCATGGCCTCGCGGCGGGAAGCTTCCGTCTGCCCGAAATCGCGAGAGCCGACGATCGACGAATGGAGATAGAGGTTATGCGGCATCACCGTGGCGCCGATGATACCCAGCGCGACGAAGAGCATGCCGGGGCGCGTCAGCACCGTCGTGGTCGGCACGAAGCCTTTGACCAGTTCCGCGATAGCGGGCTTGGCCAGCAAGAGCTCGACACCGATGCACGCGGCCACGGTGAGCACCAATACCGCGACGAGGGCTTCCATCCAGCGATAACCTAGGCGCGTCAGAGCCAGTAGCAGCAACACATCCAAGGCGGTGATGATCGCCCCAAAAAATAAGGGGATATCAAAGAGGATTTGCAACGCGATGGCCGAGCCGAGCAGTTCGGCGAGATCGCATGCGACGATGCCGATCTGGGCCGAGACCCAGAGGAACTTCGAGACGCCCGGAGAATAACGCTCCCGACAGGCCTCGGCGAGATCAAGCCCAGTCGCGACGTTCAGGCGCACACAGAGGTGCTGGAACAGAATCGCCATTAGGTTCGACAGCAGAATCACCCAAAGCAGCGCGTATCCGAACCCCGAACCACCCGCGAGGTCGGTCGCCCAATTCCCTGGATCCATATAACCCACCGAAACCAAGAAGCCTGGCCCCACAAAACCCAAGAAGCGCCGGAAGGCACCCCAGCGGGAGGCGTTACGGGCGGGATTCAGTTCGGCTGTCCTCATCAGTGTTGAGCATTACGCCCCGACCGTTGCTGTCAACCCGCCGCCAGCCGCACGGAGTAGACAGCCAAACCAGACCAGACGGCCGTGCGCCAAGCGTGCGAACGGATAAGGCTACCCAAGGACGGCGACGAAGGCCCTTCCTGCTGGAGCCGCCGATGGCACGGCACGGACCAGGCGGCCGTTAACACCCAGCAGACGAGCACGAGGCCGAGGCCAAAACCACCGCCCGCGATGACGGTCAGCCAGACATGACCCCCCAGCTGGGCGAGCAGCAGAGGCCCGACGACCCAGCCGACGCGACGGGTATAAGCCTCATGCGCCTCGGCGAAGCCTTCGAGCCGCCAGCGAGCGAAGTCAGGATAGGTGCAGAGCAAGATCAGCCAGGAAACCGAGGCCATCGCGACATCGATGCACGCCACGCCGAATTGGATTAAACGAAGGTCCATGAGGGTACCGAAGTGGGTTTTGCCCTTTGCACAACCCGGCGAGACGTTAAACCCAAGTGATGCCCCGCCTCCTCCTCGGACTGTTCCTCGGCGCCCTGCTCTCAATGGTCCCTGCCTCCGCGCAGGAGACCCCGCCTAACTTCGTCATCCTCTTCGCCGACGACCTCGGCATCAATGACCTCGGTTGCTTCGGTCGCAAGGATCAGAACACGCCCCACTTGGACAAGCTCGCCGCCGAAGGCGCCCGCTTCACCCAGGCCTACGCCGCGGCTTCCGTCTGCTCGGCTTCGCGTGCCGCTTTACTCACCGGCCAAAGCCCGGCTCGCCTGAAGATCACGACATTCCTCACCGGTCGCAGCGACCGCGCCTCGCACCGTGTGCTCGCCGCACCGATCAACCTGCATCTTCCGGACGGAGTCCAGACGATCGCCCAACTCCTCAAGCCCAAGGGTTACGTCTCGGCGGCGGTGGGGAAGTGGCACCTCGGCGGCAAAGGCCATCAACCGACCGACCACGGCTTTGACGACTATTTCGCTGGCCGGGCCAATGCCGGTGCGGAATCGCCGCAAGGCGGCAAGGGCGAACTCGGCCAAGCCGACTACGCGGTGAAGTTCATCGAACGAAGCAAGGGTAAGCCTTTCCTACTCTACCTCGCCTTCGACAACCCACACATCCCGCTCGCCGCCCCGGCCAAGGGCATCGAAGCCAACGCGAAGTCCTTCCACCCAACCTACGCCGCGCTCGTCGAATCGCTCGACACCGCCGTCGGTCGCGTCCTCAAGGCCCTCGAAGATAACGGTCTCTCGAAGAATACCTTCGTGGTCTTCGCTTCGGATAACGGTGGCGTGCATGTCTCGGAGCTACGGGAAACGCCGCCGACCCACAATGAGCCCACGCGCGCGGGCAAAGGCTTCGTCTACGAGGGTGGTATTCGCACACCGCTCATCATCCGCTTCCCCGGTCGACTCGCCGTCCGCGAAATCGCTGAACCCGTCGTGCTCGGCGATATCTGTCCGACCATCTGCGCGTTGGCTAAGGTCACCCCACCAGCGGTACAGGACTTCCAGGATCTCTCTCCCCTGCTCTTCGACAGCAAGCCGGCCAACGCAACCCCGCGGGCGCTTTACTGGCATCAGCCGCACTACATGAACCAAGGTGGTAAACCCGCCGGGGTCATCCGCGATGGCGACTGGAAACTCGTCGAACAATACGAAGACGGCAGCCTCGAACTCTACAACCTCGCGAAGGACCCGCGCGAAAAGACTGACGTCGCCGCGACCGAACCCGCCCGCTTGGCCGCCCTGCGCGGAAAGTTGGAAGCCTGGCGCCGCTCCGTGGGCGCCGAGCCTATCAAGGCCAATCCCAACTTCGACCGCGCCCGCTGGGACAACTGCTTCGTGAAGTTTGATGCCAGCCGCGTCCAAGCACTGCCGACTTCTGAAGCGATGCGCCCGCTGATGGCCGAATGGCGCAAGGCCATGGACGAATTCACGCCGACTGGCCCGAATGCGCTCATCTTCCTCGAAGCCCGGGACGCGAAGGTCCAAGCAAAGAAACTGAAATACGAAGACCCGCCCCAAAAGGATACGCTGGGTTTCTGGGTCGACCCGACCGACACCGCCTCCTGGACCTTCCCGGTGGCCAAGCCCGGCAAGTACCGCGTGAGCGTCCTCCAAGGCTGTGGTAAGGGCAGCGGCGGCTCGACCGTCGCGCTCGAGGTCGGCGCCTCGAAAGCTGAATTCACAGTCGAAGAGACGGGCCACTTCCAACGCTTCATCCCGCGTGAAGTCGGCCTACTCGACTTAACTGCCGGCGAGAACACCCTGACTGTCCGCCCGCTCAAGAAGAAGGGTGCCGCGGTGATGGATCTGCGTCGAGTGACGCTGGAACGCGTCGAGTAACTTAGAGCGCAGCCAACAGCGCCCGCAGTTCTTCCTCGGGCTCCTCGTGGCCCTGCGCGACGGCAAGGCGCAAGGCGTCCTCAAAGGCGCTGCGCGCCGACGGACGGTCGCCCAAGGCTAAATGGGCTTTGCCTAACAAAATCCGCGGCATCATCCAGTCGGCCTTCGAATTCGCAGCTAGCTGGAGATGCTCAATCGCCTCCGCGGCCGCCGCCTCTTTCACTAATTCCTGACCAAGCGAAAAACGAAATAGCGGATTCGCTGGGTCTTGCGCGACTAACGGACGGAAGAGATCGGAACGCGGAGCCATCCTTAGCGTTTTTGGCGGAAGATCACGACGGACAAACCGGGCAGACGCACTTCGATAGAATGGCTGCGCCCATGGGTCGGTTTGGCTTCGGCCTGGACGCCGCCGAGATTACCGATGCCCTGGCCGGCGTAATGTAAAGAGTCCGTATTCACGGCCTCTGCCCACTTCCCAGCGAAAGGTACGCCCAGTCGATACGTCCGCTCCAGTGGTGTGAAATTGCCGACGACCACCCACGCACAGTCATCGCCGTGGCGCTCAAACGTTAGCACGCTCTGGTCGCCGTCATTCGGGTTAATCCAAGCGAAAGCGCGCGAATCGAGGTCCTTGGCCGCCACGGAATCGTCTTGGCGGTATAGCCGATTGAGGTCTGTCACGAGGCGCTGAAGCCCCGCATGCAGCGGGTACTTCAGGAGGTGCCAATCGAGCGAGGCATCGAATTTCCATTCTGCGAACTGCCCAAACTCGCAGCCCATGAACAAGGTCTTCTTGCCCGGCCAAGCCCATTGCATCGCCAGCAGGCAACGTAAGTTAGCGGCCTTGGTCGCATCGTCGCCGCCGGCCATCTTGCCGATGAGTGAGCCCTTACCGTGCACGACTTCGTCATGTGAAAAGGACTGCACGAACGCCTCAGACCACTGGTAGATCATCCCGAAGGTCAGCTTATCGTGGTGAAACTTCCGGAAGAGCGGATCCTGCTTAAAGTAGTCGAGGCTGTCATGCATCCAGCCCATGTTCCACTTGTAGTCGAAGCCGAGGCCGCCTTCGGCCACGGGCTTCGTCACGCCTGGATAGGACGTCGACTCCTCGGCGATGGTGACCACGCCGGGATGGTAGAGATGCACCAGTGCGTTGACCTGGCGCAGGAATTCGACGGCCTCGAGGTTTTCGCGACCGCCATGCCGATTGGGCACCCATTCGCCGGCCTTACGCGAATAATCCAAGTAAAGCATCGACGCCACGGCATCGACGCGGAGGCCATCGATGTGAAAACGCTCGAGCCACGACAGCGCGGAGCCAACGAGGAAGCCGCGGACCTCATGGCGGCCATAGTTAAAAATCAGCGTGCCCCAATCTTGGTGTTCCCCGAGGCGCGGATCGGCATGCTCGTAGAGATGCGTTCCGTCGAAGCGGGCTAACGCAAAAAAGTCGCGCGGGAAGTGCGCCGGCACCCAGTCCGTGATGACGCCGATATTGGCACGGTGCAGCGTGTCGACCATCGCCATGAAATCGAGCGGTGTACCGAAACGGTGGGTCGGTGCGTAGAAACCCGTGACCTGATAGCCCCACGAGCCATCGAACGGGTATTCCGACGGCGGCATGAGTTCGACGTGCGTGAAACCTAGGCGCGTGCAGTATTCGGCCAGCTGCGTACCCAGTTCGCGGTAGTTCAGGACGCGGTTACCCTCTTCAGGCACGCGACGCCAAGACGCAGGATGCACCTCGTAGACGGACATCGGCCGAGCCCGGGAATCGGCCTGCCGACGCTGGTCCAGCCAGGCCTGGTCGTTCCAGACGAAGCCCGACACGTCGCACACAATGGCAGCATGATTGGGCGAAGGCTCAAAATGCAGGGCGCATGGGTCCGTCTTGATGAACGGCGTTTGATCATGTGCGCCGACGATTTCGTATTTATAGCGGGCACCCACGCCGAGCCCAGGCAGGAAGAGTTCCCAGATTCCCGAAGCCCCCAAGGAGCGCATCGGGTGAGCCCGCCCGTTCCAAAGGTTATGGTCACCGACCACGGAAACACGGCGCGCCGACGGAGCCCAAACCGCGAAAGAGACCCCCGCCACCCCCTCCAATGTGCGGACGTGCGATCCGAGCTTGTAGAAGACCTTATGGTCGTCGCCCTTGCCGATTAGAAATAAGTCCTGCTCGGAAATTGTCGGGAGAAAACGATAGGGGTCCTCGTGTTCCCGCACTGTCCCGTCGGCATAACCGACCTGGAAGCGGTAGCGGAAGGCCGGCGACTTCGGATAAACTAGCTCGAACACCCCAGCATCAGCAAGTTTGGCCATTTCCTTCCCCCGTGAGGCCTTATCCTTAAGCACCTTACAGCTCGTCGCCCCAAGGAACAGCGCCCGAATGACCACCCCCCCGTCCGCCAGAGGATGTGCTCCTAGGAAACGGTGCGGACAGGTCTCCGTGCCGTCCACGAGGGCGGCCAACTCTGCGGGACTGTGGCGCATCCCTCGACAATCCACGGCCGTCCCCTTGCCGCAAGCGTGCAATCCTCGAAAATACTTGAGACGCAGGCGGGAGCGACAAGTCTGGGACGGATGCCTGGCCGTCGATTTTGGATACTTGCCGCAAGCGTCGGCCTCACCCTCAGCGGCGTCGCCGCGGATTCTGTACCTGTGCCTGGGCCGGCGGCGGGACAAGCGGCCAAGCCTGACGTCCCCGGCCTCTCGGGCCAAAGCTTCAGCTACGAAGAAAACGGCAAGGTCCTGGTCGCCGTCAACGCGAGCTTCAGTTCGAACGGTGCGTTCCTTTCCGCCCAACTGATTAAACTCGATACCCGCACCGGCCTCATCACGGCGGAGGGCGACGTCGTCTACGCCACAGGGAACCTCCGCATCCTCGGCGAAAAAGCCCAACTGGACCCGAAGAACGATATCATCGTCGCGACCAAGGTCCGCTTCGGTCGCAACCCCGTCTACTTAACCGCCGACGAACTGCGCATTGAGAATGGGGATAAGACGATCAAGGGCCTGCGGATGTGGCACAACGAACCCGCCGCCAGCGGGATGTCGCTGAACATCGGTTCCGCCCAGTATACCCAAAAGGATGATTGGCTCGCCCTCCGCGCCGTCCGCCCACAGCTCGCCGGGCTCCCCTTCTTCTATGTCCCCTACTACGGGCAAGAAGGGTATCAAGATATCCCTTACGACATCTACCTAAACATGGGGTCGAAGGACCGCCAAGGGACCTACCTTCGCACCACGACGCTCGCCCGCCAGACGCCGTCGCTGTGGCTCGGGGCTCTCCTCGACTTCTACAGTAAGTCTGGGTTCTTGGTCGGCCCCTACCTCAAGTACGATAACGTAAAAGACCAGCAGGCCACCACGCACTGGAAAGGCTTCTTCCAAGCCGGCTTCATCAGCGACCGCGGTGATTTATTGGCGGATAGCTTCGGCCGCCTCCCCGGGCGGACGCGGGCCTTCGAATACGGCGAGATTAACGGCCGCACCGTCGACGGCGTCCAGGTCGCCGGCCAGCTCTTCGCCACGAGCGACCCTGACTTCGTTCGCGACTTCCGCCCGAACCTGACCGAACGCACCGGCAACCCGCAGTTCAACCTCGAAGTCACCAAGCCTTGGAACGGCGGCCTGCTCTCGGCCAACCTCGTCGCCAAAGCCGACAACTTCCAGGAAGTCTCCCAGAAGCTCCCTGAGGTCCGCTTCGACTTCACCGAGACGGCCTTGGGTGAGTATGGCCTCCGGCAAAGAGGTTTCGCCGCCCTGGCCTACCTGAACGCACAGCCTGCCGCCGGGATCGCCCCGACGAACGCCTGGTCCACCGCGCGCCTCGACCTTTACTACGGCCTCTCCTATCCGCTCGCCACGGGAGACTGGCTGACATTCAAGCCCGTCATCGGGGCCCGGGCCACCGATTGGTCTGCCGCCCTCAATGGGCTAGGCAACCGCACCAAGGTCATCGGGCAAGTCGGCTTTGACGTCGAAGGCCTCTTCACCGGCTCCTGGGCACTGGTCGCTAAAAATTGGTCGATTGATGGCATGCGTCACAGCCTTCGCCCAATCCTCCAATACCGTTACCTCCCGGGCGCGGAGCACGGCGCCGGAGTGCTCCCGCTGGCCGACCACACCGTGGCCCTTTCGGCCTTCCAAGAACTCGACCTAGCTGACCGCCCCGACGCCGCCAGCGTCACGGCCAGACAGGCGGCTCGCATTGGCGTGCGTAACACTTTGGCGACCCGCGACACCATCAATGGCACACGCGATCTCCTGCGCTTCGACGTCTTCACTAACTGGGAACAGGATGCCGTCACCGGCACCGGCAATAAGTCGGACGTCCAAGCCCACCTCAGCCTCACTCCCGCTCCTTGGGTCAATATCGATTCCTACCAGCGCCTCCCCAACGGCGGCGGGGCTGCCCACGAGTCGCTCAACTCGATTTCGTTCAATTCCGGTGATTTCTGGAAAGCCTCCCTCGGCTGGTATCAACTCCGGCAGGCCCAAGTCGCCAACCAGATCTGGCTGACGGGCGAAATTCGCCTTAATTCCGTGTATTCTGGAGTTATCACGACCAATTACGATGCCCTGACTAAACAATCCATCTACCAGTCCATTGGTCTGGTGCAACGCATCGGCAATTCGTGGGAAGTGGAATATGGCTTCCAGAAGAAAATCTCCGCTTACGGGGATAGTGCATTGGGCTTCCACCTGCGGGCTAGTTTGTTCAAGTTCTGAACTGTGACGGACCAATCCGCGACCCCCTCTTCCATTCCGACTGACGGCATTTTGCCGCCAGCCGACCTGCCGATTCGGCTGGACGTCTTTGAAGGGCCGTTGGACCTGTTGCTTTTCCTCATTCGAAAGAACGAAATCGATATTTACGATATCCCGATCGAGAAGGTCACGCAGCAGTACCTCGAGGTTCTCCGGACGGAGGAGAAGGACAACCTCGAGCTCGCTGGCGACTTCTTCGTCATGGCCGCGACGTTGATGTATATCAAAAGCCGCATGCTCTTACCGGTCGAAAGTCGACCCGAAGAAGAAGTGCTCCCGACCCCGGAAGGCCAAGACCCTCGCTGGGCCCTTGTCCAGCAGCTCATCCAGTATAAACGCGTCAAGGAAACCGCCGCGATTATCCGCGGCTTGGCCGACGACCGCCAAGGCCTGCTCGCTCGCTACGTCGTCCAAAATGAAGGCGAGGACGCCGTCGTACGGCCCGTCGCTCCCACCGAACGCATCGAACTCTGGAATACCTTTAACAACGTCCTCCGTCGCCTCGCCGAGCGCATCCAGCCGGGGAATCTCTCTGTTGAGAATGTCACCGTCTCGGACCGCATGGAGTTCATCCTCAAGCGCCTAGAAACCGAGCCGAAGTTCATCTTCACCTCCCTCTTGCCCGAACGCCCGAGCGTGGCCCTGCTGATCGCCAACTTCTTGGCCTGTTTAGAATTGGCCAGGCTAGGCGCCATGCAGCTCGAACAAGACAAGAATTTCGAGGATATCGTCTGCTCGAAGCGCGAACCGGCGGAAGCCCCGTTCGCCGGGGAAACTTCCGAAGGTGGGTCCGAGTTCGATACACCGCCCCCTGAGGCGAACCCGTAAGCCGCTGAGGCTTGCGGCGAGGACCACCACGTCTAGAGTAAATTCATGGCCCGCAAGACGCGCTCCCCGAAACACCTGCTAGGCTTAGGCTTGGATAATTCCGACCAGCATAAGCGCATCACCCAAGGTGAGGGCTTTTCGCTCGTCGGGGGTTCCCAAGAGACCCACGAACGGATGACCGAAACCGTAGTGAAGACGGTCGAAGACCTCAGCCGCAAGGGCCGGAATCTGCAAGGAGCCGACCCCCGTGAAGTCGCCGAGCTCCTGCGCAAGCACGACCAGAGCCGTTAGCCCGAAAATCTGGCACTGACTAGTTGACTCACCCCTTTTTTAACGGCTTCATTCCCTTCCCCAACGATGAGCACCGAGACACCCCCTCCCCCTCCTCCCGCTGAAGGCGATAACGCCGCACCTCAGGCCCCTAAGCTCAAGCTGGCTAAGCCCGCTGGTGCCGTGGTTCCGCCGCCCCCCCCTCCGCCCCCGCCCTCGGCAGGTGGCGCCCCGCGTCCGCCCGTCGCTCCGATTCCCGCCCCTACCGCGGCGCCCGCTCCGCGCGTCTCCCCGACAACGGGTGCTGCCAGTAATCGCACCGTCGGCAAAGCGGCGGCCGCTGTTGACGTGCTCGCCCTTGTGGCTTCCTTGAGTGCAGCAGTCTTCTTGTACTTAGAGCTCTTCTCTAAGACCAAGGGCTAAGACCTTCCATGGCATCCGAACTGATTACCAACCTCGACAATAACACCTTCGAATCGACGATTAAAACGTCGACCGTGCCCGTCCTTGTGGACTTCTGGGCAACCTGGTGCGGCCCCTGTAAGCAGTTGGGCCCGGTCCTTGACCAGCTCGCCGAAGAGATGGGTGCGGCCGTGAAGATCTGCAAAGTAGACGTGGATACGAACCGTAAACTGGCGGAGGACCTAGGCGTGACTTCAATCCCCGCCATCTTCCTTTTCAAGGATGGTCAAGTCGTGGATAAAATCGTCGGGGCCCGCCCGAAGGGTGACATCGCCGCTTTCATCAAGAAGCATCAAACGGCCTAAGCCTAAGCGGCTAAGCCAATAAAAAAGCCCGGGGCGAGCGCTCCGGGCTTTTTGCTTTTCAGCCCGAACCGAGGGCTTACTTAGTTTCCAGCGGGTGGGCCTGCAGGATTTCAGCCGGGCTATAGGAGCCATGAACACCCATGGCCTTACGGATCTCGGCGACCTTGGCATCCGTCACCGGACCAGCCGTATTGCCCCAAGCCTGGCGGACGTAGGTGGCGATGTGTGCGACCTGGGCATCCTTCAGGTTAGCGCCGATGTTAGGCATGGCCCCGATATACTTGGCACCTTTGACTTCGAGTTCGCCCGCCAAGCCGCCAATAATGATCTTGATCATGCGATCTTCGTTACCCGCAACCCAAGGTGACCCAGCCAGCGGAGGGAAGGCGCCAGGCAAGCCCAAACCCGTCGCCTGATGGCAGCTGGCACAATTCATAACGAACAGCTTCTCGCCCTTCACCGGATCGGGTTCAAACTCCCTCGGACCATTGTCGGCCAAGGCCCGCGGGGCATCGAGGTCGAAGGAGCCCGGATTAAAGGAGTCCGCGTTGCGGGTCAGGTAAAGGCCGGCCCAAAAGCCGAAGCCGCAGAAAAGAAAAACGATGATGACCGGCAACAAGGCGAAGCCTTCCGAGGGCTCTTCCTTATCAAGGGCAAGTTGGTTATGGACCTCGACGAGGCGTCCGTCGGAAAAACCTTCGGAGCCTGCGTTGTTCGACGCCCGCGGGCGGCGTTGACGGTCATTGGGACGTTGAGAGTCGTTCATGGGTTCACTGCTTTAATTTGGCTTCGGGCGAGGAGTAATCCTGGCGAAGATATTTCAGGTAGGCGATGAGGGCCGTGCCACGCTCATTAGGCTGGAGGGAGCCGTCCTTGGCCTGACTGAAGAGAGATGGGTACGCAGGCATCGCGGAACCGATAACCGGAGCCGAGAGGTGCGCCGCAATTTCGGCGTCAGACTTAGCGCGAGCACCGTAGCTGGCAAGGTCCGGACCGATGCGGCGGTTGCCGAGGGCCAACTGCGACTGCAGCACGTAGTCACGGGCTACCGAGGGACGAGCACCCCACCCTTGGGCGATATCGCTGCCCTGACCGGCGGGACGAACCTGCTGGGTGTGGCAAGCGACGCAGCCGAGTTCGAGGTAGACTTGGCGGCCCTGGATCGCAAGGCCTGGCTCCTTGGAGGGGAAGAGCGGGCCACCCTCTTCGGCCGGAGCCCGACCGAGGGAGCCCAACTGCGCATGGCCACTGAGGAGCAAGCCACCAAACGGAGCGGCGACGGTAAAGAAGACGCCCGCGAGGATGAGGTTAAGGTTCTTCATGGACGAGGCGGATTAGGCGTTGCGACCTTCTTCGGTCGAGGAGGAGCAGGAGGTCAGCATGCCGAACGCGTTAACCGCGAAGGCCGCATGCCCGATCAGGAAAAGAATCGCACAGGCTGAACTCAGCAGGGCGGCCGGCGGCAGCGTAGTCGCGGCGAAGGGCTTGCCAGCCGCTAAGGCGGCACCTTGCGTCCAGCCAAAGAATAGCGAGCCAGCAACCGAACCGACCACGGCCAAGGCGCAGGCCCAGAAGTGCAGATGCACCAACTTGGCGGAAGGCCAGAAGGCGCCCGTCAAGCG
>CAIXHF010000155.1 GCA_903919185.1 uncultured Opitutia bacterium
CATGGTCGTGTCCTCGGTTTCCTTACGCTTCATGGACTTTGGCCATAGCGAACTCAAATTTGTGGCCGACTTCGCCTTTGGCGGGATGTTCTTGTTCGGTTCGGTCCTGGCGCTCGTCATGACCGCTCAGCTCTTCTTTGCGGAAATCGATAACCGAACGGCACTGACGCTACTGGCCAAGCCGCTGAGCCGGACGGAATTCTTGCTCGGGAAATTCCTCGGCACCTGGGCGGTGCTGGGCGTCTTTGTCTTCAGCTTAGCTTTCCTCCAAGGGGTAATCCTCTGGAGCAGAACCCAAGAACTCATCGTCATGGCGGCCGAAACTGGCCGCGTGGCGCCCGACTTCAGCGTCAGTGGACTGGCGGCGTTTGCCATGCTCCAGTGGTTCCGCCTCGGGGTCGTCGCCGCGATGGTGCTCATGGTTTCAGCCGTGGCCCGGACTTTTCTCTTTGCGGTGATCGTAGGTGCGATGGCCATCGTCGCTGGCCAGCTGCAATGGCTCGCCCAAGAAGCCTTACTCAAGCCTAGCGATGCGAGCATAGTGACCAAAACCCTCCTCTGGGTCTCCAGCCGCGTAATCCCCAACCTCCAGCAGTTCAACATCGGTGACACCTTGGTGCTCGATCCAACCGCCATTTCCGGCGCGGCCATCTGGTCCGTCGTGTTGTCGGGACTATTCTACCTTGTTGCCTTCTTGGCCTTAGCGAGCTTGGCCTTCTGTCGGAGGGAAATCTAACCATGCACCGGGTGTCCCCATGGGTCGTGGCTAGCCTGCTGTTGCTTGGGGCTGGGGCGTACTCGGAAACCTCTTGGAAGGGGGTGCGTCAGGCGGTACCTGAAATTAGCCGCAAAGACCTTGAGCCGACGCTCGGCCAAGGGGTCCTCTTAGGCATCCTCGGCGGCTTGCGCACGGTGGTGGCAGATGCGACCTGGTTGCGCAGCTACGTCTTCTGGGAGAAGCGCGACCGGGCTAGCTGCGAAGCCCTGATGAGGACCGCTTGCGCCTTAGATCCGCGTTCCCGGTTCTTTTGGGAAAATACGGGGTACGCGGTCGGTTACGACTTTGCGCACTGGGAGATCCGGCGCCGCGGCGGTTACGCCAAAGTCGCGCCCGACATTCAGGAAGGTATCTTCCGGCGCTACGCGCAACTGGGCCTAGCCGTCTTCGAGGACGGCGTCGAGCACACGGGCGGTAATTCCGGCATCTTAATTTCTGCGGGGCAACTCGCAGAGATTAAACTCAAGGACAATTTGCTGGCAGCGGCTTACTATCGCCGGGCGACGCAAGCGAAGACCGTGCCTTGGTTCGCCTACTTCATGTGCGCTCGGACGATGTGGGAGGCCGGCCAAAAAAAGGAGGCTTACGCCTGGTATAGTGCGCAATGGTTGGGTAAGTTGAAAAAACAAGAAGACGGTGCGCCCGATGACCTTGAACGCCTCCGTTTCATGGAAGACGAACTCAAGGTGCCCGTGCTGCAACGCATCCCCCGCCAGGTTTGGGAGAAGTGATTAGAATGGTTTGTTCTCGTCGGACACGTCCGTAGTGACCGCACCTTTCTTTGGACCCTTCGGCTTGCGCGGAGGGAAGGCGAACCACCAACCCTTCTCCTTGTCGGCGATGAGGAAGGCCTCAAAGCCACGGTTAGTGCGCTTGGAGATGAACTTCTTCAGCGGGGACTTGCCTTGAGTGAGGATAGCGCGGACATCATCAGCCGTAATGGGTGCCTTGAGCATCTCTGCGTTCAAACTAAAAGTCTTCTTGGCGCCAGCGGCTTGGGCCTTCTGGGGGCAGACGCGATAGCCGTTGGTAGGTGTGTGCTGGACGGGTAGGCCGGAGACTGGGCAGTCGCCCAGGATGGGCCAATCGGTATCAAAGGCGTCGGGATTACCGTCGACGCCTTCGCGGGGAGCCAAGAATAAGACGGCCTTGAGTCGGCCGGTAGGCTTCTTGGCTTTAACCTTCTTCGGCTTGGCCGCCGCTTCACCTTCGACGGGCGCGGGTGGCTTCTCGGCTGGCTTATCTTTCCAGGAAACGATCGAGTCTTCGTCGACGAGGTCGATAAAGCCCGTGAAATTCTTTCCCGACTTCATCGACTTAAAGTCGGTGAATGGTCCGATGCGTCGCTTCTCGACGAGTTCGGCGAGTTCTTGGGAGGTGACGGTGTGGCCATTGATGCCGATGTAGGCCAAGACCATGGGCTTCTTGCCGTCTTCCGAACGATCCTGCGAGAAGAAGCTCTCGCCATTGGTGAGCATGGGCTTGCCGTCGGAAGGGGAAAGGACCGTTGGCTCGACGTGGGTGGGGGCTTCTTCCTTGCCGCCCAGTTCCACCATCTCCTTCACCTGTGCCTTAATTTCAGCGATGAATTGCTTCACGGGTAACTTGCCCTGTTCAATAAGACGGAGCTTGTATTCCCACTCACCCGTCAGGCGGGCCTCCGAGAGGAACGACAGCTTCATCTTGTGAATGAACTGGTGTAACTGGAAGGCCTTGGCCAGAGGGACGAGTTCTTTGCCTTGGCGCTCGATATACTTCTTATTGTCGCTGAGGAGTTCTTCGATGGTGGCGGCGCGGGTGGCCGGCGTACCGAGGCCACGTTCCTTCATCGCTTCCGCGAGGGCTTCATCATCGACCAGTTTGCCAGCGTTTTCCATCGCGCCGAGCAACGAGGCTTCATTGTAGCGGGCGGGGGGCTTAGTCGCGTCCTGCTTGACGTTTAAGTCAACGAGCTTGGCTAGGGCGGGGTTCCCATCGGCGGCGCTGAGCGCAGGCAAATTGGCCGCCCCTTCCTTATCCTTATCTTCTTCGGCATCGGCTTCCTGACCCCAGACGGCGCGCCAACCGGATACGACGAGCACTTTGCCGGTCGTGCGGAAATTATGTGGTCCCACCATGGTTGTGCGGACCGTTTCCTCAAACTCGGCCATCGGGAAGAACACCGCAACGAACCGACGAACGACGAGGTCGTAGATGCGCTCCTCGACATCACTCAGGCCGTGCGGAATCGTACCGGTCGGGACGATCGCAAAGTGGTCACTCACCTTCTTGTTGTCGAAGACGCGCTTACCCGCCGAATCGACCCAGCCCTTACTGAGGACTTCACGCGCGTGCTGGCCGACGGAATGCCCTCCGACGAGGGAGTGCATGACTTCCTTAGCGGTGGCGACATGGTCCTCGGGGAGGTACTGGGAGTCCGTTCGTGGATAGGTGAGGGCCTTGTGGTGCTCGTAGAGACGTTGCGCGGCGGAGAGAGTCGTCTTGGCCGAGAAACCAAAGCGGCGGTTACCTTCGCGTTGCAACGTGGTCAGATCCAGCAGGCGAGGGGCGCTTTCTTTCTTGGGCTTCCGCTCATCAGTGACCTTACCGACGCCAAGCTGCTCGGCTTCAGCGGCGACCTTACGGCCCGCGGCTTCTTCAAAGAAACGCTCGGCATCTTTACGGTCGGTGACGCCAGGGACTTGGGCGATGCCGCGATACTGGCCAGCGGCGACGTTAAAATTGGCCTCAATTTTCCAGAAGGTCTTCGGGACGAAACGGCGAATCTCGAGCTCGCGTTCAACGATGAGCATGAGGGTCGGCGTCTGTACCCGACCAGCGGAATAGGACTCGCGACGTAAGGCGCCGCCGATGCGGATCGTCGAGAAACGCGTGGCGTTCATGCCAACCAACCAATCAGCCTGGGAGCGGGCCACGGCGGAATCGCGGAGGCCTTCTTTGGCGGATTCGGGCAACAAGTTCGCGAAGCTAGCGAGAATCGACGTGTTCGTCATGCTGGTCAGCCAAAGGCGCTGGAGCGGTAACTTACGACCCGTCAGGGTATAGATATTGTGCAGGATGAGTTCGCCTTCGCGGCCCGCATCGCAAGCATTCACCACGGAACCGACGTCCTTACGAAGCAGGAGCTTCTTCAGCAACTTATAGCGGCTGCCATCGTTGCGTTCGCCCTCGATGACTTTCAGAATATCGTCGCAAACCGTCCCATCAAACTTCTCCGGCAGGATCGGCAGGTCCTTTAGCGTCCAGCGTTTGAACTTAGGGTCGATGTCCTGTGGGTCCTTGAGTCGGACTAAGTGGCCGATGGCCGAGCTGATTACCCATTGGTCGTTTTCGAAGATCTCCCCGACCTTCGGCACTTTTAACGCCTTGGCGAGATCCTGGGCCACGGAAGGCTTTTCCGCGATGACGAGGGACTTGGAGCCGGGGGCGGCGGCTTCGGTGTCGACTGACTTGGAGGTCTTCTTGCGCATGCGTAGGATGATAACCGAGTGTCAAGCGTCGGTCACATCCCTTGCTCGGCGAGCGAGTCGTCGAGCGCGGCAATGAGGGTAGCAATCGTGGCGTCAGATTCGTCGCCCATATTGGAAATACGGAACGTCTTACCCTTGAGTTTACCGTAACCGCCGTCGATGACGAGCTGGTGGCGGGACTTCAGGGTCTTGTTGAGGCGCTCGAGGTCGGCGTTTCGGTCGTTCTTGAAACAGTTGAGGCCCCGGGTGGCGAACTTCTCTTCAGGTAGCAGGGAGAAACCCTTGCCGTAACCCCAAGCCCGGACGCGCTCATTGAGGCGGCGGTGACGCTCGAAGCGGTTCTCCAAGCCTTCGGCGTCCACTTGATGTAGGCGGGCCTGTAGACCGTAGAAGAGGGAGATGCAAGGGGTGGAGGGGGTCATGCCCTTCACATGGTTATCATGGAATTCGATGAGGTCGAAGTAGTAGCCGCGGTCGGGGCTCTGCTTGGCACGTTTGCGAGCGCGCTCGCTGACGGCGAAGATCGCGAGACCAGGGGGCAGGGCGAGGGCCTTCTGGGAGCCCGTGAGAAGGATGTCGATGCCCAGCTCGTCTTTGGCGATGGGCAGCGTCGAGAATGAGCTGACCGAGTCCGCGATGGAAATCACTTCAGGGAACTCACGGACGACGGCCATGATGTCGGCAATCGGCGAGAGGGTACCCGTGGAAGTTTCGGAGTGGATAAAAGTGATGCAGTCGAACTTACCGGTCGCCAGCGCCTTGCGAACGGCCTCTGGATCGATGGGCTTACCCCAGTCGAACTGGAGGGCTTCGGCGTACTTACCGCAACGCTTGGCGACGTCGTTCCACTTGTCGGAGAACGCGCCGTTCATGCAATTAAGCACGCCCTTACGGCAGACATTACGCAGGGCACCTTCCATGACACCCCATGCTGAGCTGGTGCCCAGGTAGACGGGGTCTTGGGTTACGAACATCTTCTGCAGACGAGGCTGCATGTCCGCATAGAGAGCAACAAAGTCCTTGGAGCGGTGGCCGATCATCGGCTTACCCATCGCTTGGACGATGTCCTCGGAGACGGTCAGGGGACCAGGGATATAGAGACGGTAGGTCATCTTTGGAAAGCGGTCAGGAGGTCGACGGGGACCTCGGGGTTCTCGAGGCGCACCACGCGACGGTTGCGTTCAGCCAAGGTCGCGGTCTTGGGCTTCCAATGCTTGGCCTCTTCGGGGGTTAGCTCAGCGAAGGTCATGATGACCAGCAGGTCGCCGGGCTTACCGAGGTGGGCGGTGGCGCCGTTTAGGCAAATCTCACGGGTGCCGGCGGGGGCCGGAATGGCATAAGTCTCAAAGCGCTCCCCATTGGCCAGGTTGCCCACCAAGATCTTCTCATAAGGCAGCATCCCGACTAGGTTCATGAGCTCGATGTCTATGGCGAGGCTACCCTCGTAATCGAGGCGAGCACCGGTGACTTCGGCGCGGAGCAGCTTGGTGCGCAGCAGGTGGTAAAGCATGGCGCTAAGTCCACCTTCTCACTCGGGATGCTTGCCTGCGTCAAACAAGTTTGCATCGTGACGTCACATGGCGGCCAAACATCGAGGCGTTTTTTCATCCATCGGCGAGGCTGTGGCGAGCTTCGCCGTGGACGTCGTTTATGAGCGACGAAAAGGCTTCGGCGCGACACTGTTAGGCGGCTTTTTGCGAGTGCTTTCATGGGTTTTTGGACTTTTGGTCCGCTTGCGACTTTGGCTCTACCGTCACCGCCTCTTTCGGGACACCCCACTGGGGTGCAAGGTGGTCGTGGTAGGAAATTTAACCGTCGGGGGGAC
>CAIXHF010000156.1 GCA_903919185.1 uncultured Opitutia bacterium
GAAGGACTTAATAATGCCACCTTCAGCGGTATGGTGGACAAATTCCAGATACATTGGAGTAGTCGGTGTGACCTTGATGTCTTGGCGATGCACCTGCTTCCCGTCGACATACCAAGCAAAGTACTTAGGGGTCCAGTGGATGCCGTAGGTTTGGAACTTCCGGTAGGACGCTCCCCCGTCGAAATTAATATCGTGCTTCACGGGGCGCAGCATGCGGATACCGGTGAAGTCCGCGACCTGCGTCGTGGGTGCGATATGGTCATCGCCCCAGCTCTCAAAGAAGATGCGGGCGGACGGCGGTTCATCGAGGCTCTTATTGCGGACCTCGAATCGGCCCGAGCGACCAGCGGTCTGTAGCATGCGCATCGACGCTTCGAAATACCCCTGGGCCTGGGAGAACTTATTGGCCGTACTGATGCCGGTGCTCTGCCAATAGGTCGACTCCTTGCCGGGCAGCATGGCTAAGTAGAGTTTACCCTCCTTGATGCTGACGGAACCCGTATTGCGGTTGTGGACGTTCCATTTGGTTTCATCGATTGATGGACCATCGAAGTTCTCGGTCCAAACCAATTTCATGCCTCCATTGGGTGCAGCCCAAACGTTGGTCGCGAAGCAAACTATGAATAAGGTCAGGTATTGCATGGGGGTAACAGGCACCCCTCTAAACAAGACATTCCCCGAGAGAAGGCAAGCGGGTTGGACCGCTTAATTCTCGAAAATCATATCGATTTCCTTGCGGGAAAGCGGGCGACAATCACCGGACGGCATCCGGCGCAGGACCAAACTACCAATCTGGAAGCGACGGAGAACCTTCACATGGAAACCAAAGATTTCAAAGAGGCGGCGGATTTCCCGTTTGCGGCCTTGATCCAAATGGACCTCCAGCTGAGTAGGGGCATCCGGAATACGAATCACCTTTTTAAACTTTAACCGCTCCCCTTCCTCCACGGCGCCTTTAAGCAGCCGGGGCGTCAACTTCGGGTCGTAGTCGCGATTCAGGTGCACTTCGTAGCGCTTCACGACGCCGCCGGATGGATGCATGACCTTATTAGCCAAGGCACCATCGTTGGTTAGGAGCAGCAGGCCTTCGGAATCTTTGTCGAGGCGACCCACACAGAAGAGGCGGAGCGGGGCGTATTCGGGTGGCACCATCTCGAAGACGGTATGGCCCCCGTGCGAATCATCGTTAGTGCAAAGGAAGCCCTTCGGCTTGTTCATCATTAGCACGACCGTACGGCCGAGCGGCTTAATCTCACGGCCTTGGCAACGCACGACGTCAACCGCCGGATCCACGGGTTGCCCAGTGGCGGCGACCTTTCCGTTGATCAGTACTTGGCCGTCCGCGACGAGACGCTCCGCATCCCGACGGGAGCAGAGCCCCGCCTGGGCGAGGAACTTATGGATGCGCATGGGGCCTTCAGACACGCCCAGACGACTAGACCCTTCGGGGGGCAGAGGGCGAGACAATCAATGCAGGGGCGAAACGATAACTTTTCTCGCCCTCCCCGCCGACTCCCCCCAAATAGGTGCCATGCGCCTCATCGACGGCAACGCCACCGCCCAGCAAGTCCTCGCCGAAGTCAAGGCCCGCGTGGACAAACTCGCCCCGCTCGTCCCACACGTTGCGTTCGTGCGCGTCGGCGACGACCCCGCTTCAGTCTCCTACGTAACCAAGAAGCAGAAGACCGCGGCCGAGGTTGGCATGAAAGCATCGCTCCAAC
>CAIXHF010000157.1 GCA_903919185.1 uncultured Opitutia bacterium
CTTCCCGCGCTCGCTGACGCGCGCGTTTTCGCGACGCAGCGCTACGGTGTCCCGGCTTGGGATGTGCTGACCTCCGTGAGCGCGACCGCACCGACCATCCTTACGGACCTCGCCGAACTAGAGGCCCGACGCATCCACTCCGGCGTGCCGGCGGTCCCCGCGGATTGCGGTGCGAACGAGTTTCCACAGGAGTGCGGCCTCGAGCCGTGGGTCAGTTACACGAAGGGCTGCTACCTCGGCCAGGAAGTCATGGCCCGCATCCAGTCCATGGGTTCCCTGCGTCGAATCCTGCGTCGCGTCGAATCGACCGACGGCTCGCCGGTAGTGGCCGGCTCAGAGCTCTCGGTGGCGGGCAAGGTCATCGGCAAGGTCCGTTCGGCGGCCGGCCCGCTGGGGTTGGCGCTGGTTAACCTCGACCAGCCAGTTGGGGCGGTTTGTGCGGCGGTGAGTGGCGGAGTGGTGCTGGGTGCGCCCGCGGCGTTGCCGTTCGCTAAGGCCTAAGCGAGTCACCGACCTCGTTCGGTTTCCGTTTGCGACTAAGCCTTGAGGCGTTTCATTAGAAGCCGATGGCCTCGCAATTCCATTATCAGGAACCTTTCCCGCTGGGACCCGATACGACCAAGTATCGTCTGGTCACCAAGGATTACGTCTCAGTCGCCGAGTTTGAAGGTAAGCCAGTGCTTAAGGTCGCTCCCGAAGGGATCACACTCTTGGCCAATCAAGCGTTCCACGATATTAATTTCTACCTGCGTTCGGAGCATCTGCAGCAGGTCGCCGCAATCCTCGCCGATGCCGAAGCCAGCGACAACGATCGCGCCGTTGCTTTGGCCATGCTCCGTAATGCCGAAGTCGCCGCCAAGGGCGTGCTGCCGTTCTGCCAGGACACCGGCACCGCGGCCATCACCGCCAAGAAGGGCCAGCAGGTTTGGACCGGCGGCGATGATGCCGAGGCTTTATCTTTCGGGGTCTATCAAGCTTACGCGCAGAACAACTTACGCTACTCGCAGCTCGCCCCGCTCGATCTCTACACCGAAAAGAATACGGGCACGAATTTACCAGCACAGGTCGACATCGCCGCCACGAGCGGGATGAAGTTTGAATTCCTCTTCGTCGCCAAGGGCGGCGGCTCGGCGAATAAGTGCTACCTTTACCAGGAGACCAAGGCCGTCCTGAACCCGAAGTCCCTCGT
Organism: uncultured Opitutia bacterium; assembly: GCA_903919185.1. Taxonomy (GTDB): domain Bacteria; phylum Verrucomicrobiota; class Verrucomicrobiia; order Opitutales; family UBA953; genus UBA953. Next base: position 1,190 of record CAIXHF010000157.1, read on the forward strand.
CAAGTTCCTGACCGAGAAGATGCAGTCGCTCGGTACCGCCGCGTGCCCGCCGTATCACCTGGCCTTCGTCATCGGTGGCACCTCCGCTGAGGCCACGATGAAGGCCGTCAAGCTGGCCTCCACGCATTACTACGACGCCTTACCGACCTCCGGCAACGACCACGGCCAAGCCTTCCGCGACCTCGCGCTCGAAGCCGAGCTTCTCAAGGTCGCGCACCAGCTCGGTATCGGCGCGCAGTTCGGCGGTAAGTGGTTCGCCCTCGACGTCCGCGTCATCCGTCTCCCTCGTCACGGCGCGTCGTGTCCCATCGGCCTGGCGGTGTCCTGCTCGGCCGACCGTAATGCGAAGGCTAAGATTGATCAGGATGGCATCTGGATTGAGCAGCTCGAGGCCAATCCGGGCCAGTTCATTCCGGCTGAGGCGCGCAAGCATGCCGACGCCACTAAGGTCGTGCAGATTGACCTGAACCGTCCGATGACGGAGATCCGCGCCGAGCTCTCCAAGCACCCCGTCACCACGCGCCTCGCGTTGACCGGCACCATGGTCGTCGCCCGCGATATCGCCCACGCTAAGCTGCAGGAACGCCTCCAGCGCGGCGAAGGCCTCCCGGAATATTTCAAACAGCACCCCGTCTACTACGCTGGTCCCGCGAAGACCCCGGTCGGGATGGCCTCGGGTTCGTTTGGCCCAACCACCGCAGGGCGCATGGATAGTTACGTTGAACTCTTTCAGGCCAACGGCGGCTCGCTCGTCATGATTGCCAAGGGCAACCGCGGCCAGGCCGTCACCGACGCTTGTAAGAAGCACGGCGGCTTCTACCTCGGCTCCATTGGCGGCCCTGCCGCGATTCTCGCGCAGGAAAATATCCGCAAGGTCGAAGTCCTCGATTACCCCGAGCTCGGCATGGAGTCGGTTTGGAAGATTGAAGTCGTCGACTTCCCCGCGTTCATCCTCGTGGACGACAAGGGTAATGACTTCTTCTTGAACCTCCCGGCTGGTTGCGGCGTCTGCGCGACCTAAGTTAAGTCTCTCGAAAACAAAAAGGGCGCCCGATTGGGCGCCCTTTTTGTTGAGGCTTAAGTAAGGCTTACTTATCCCACTCCAGCGCGCCACGCTTCACTTCGTAAGCGAGGCCGAGGACGAGGGTGCCGAGGAAGACAGCCGTAGCCGCCGTGATGGCGATGCCAGCGGCGAGGAATTCACGGTAAACCAGGGCCCAAGGCACCAAGAAGACGACTTCGATGTCGAACAGGATGAACAACATCGCAGTGACATAGAACTTCACCGCGAAGCGTGGATGCGGCTTACCTTCCATCGGGAGGCCACACTCATAGGCCTTATCTTTGATGTAGTTGCCCTTCGCGCGCTGGCCGAAGAGGTGACTGGCGGCCAAGATGCCGGCGGGCAGCGCCAAGCCCATGAGGGCCTGAATCAGGACCGGCAGGTAAGTGGAAAGGGACTGGGCTTCGGCGAGGACCATCGGAAGAAGACACGAAAAAGCCCTGACCGAGGGAGGCAAGGGCTTTTGCTCGCTGTCGCCTTATTTGGCGGGCGGCGGGGTCAAAACAGGGGCGTTTCCGCCCGGTAAACTGAGGCCCTGGAAGTTGCCCAGTTGCGGAGCGCCGGGTTGACCGGGGTTCTCCGCGGGCGGGGAGACGCGCCGCTTGAATTCGGCGAGAGAGGC
>CAIXHF010000158.1 GCA_903919185.1 uncultured Opitutia bacterium
ACGGCCCAGAGGGTGAAGATGGTACCAAGCGCGGCCGCGAACATCGGTCCGAGGCGAAGTTGCCAAGTACGCACTGTTTCCTCGCCCCGACGGGTGACCGCAAGGTTAGCCAAGACTAAGGCAAAAATCGGTAACGCAAAGCCGAGGTAAATCACGTGCTGCGTCACGCCCGTCTCGATGATACGAACGGATTGCTTAGCGGCTAACAGAGAGAGAATCAGCGCCACGGCGAAGGCACGGTAAAGCCAGCCGGAAGCCGGCGCCAGCCGCGCACTCAAGAGGAGAAAAAGCGGCGCAAGGAAGAAGACTGAGCGGTATTTGGTGAAGGCGTCAGCAACCACTCCGAAGTCCGGTGCAGCGGCGAATAGCAACCCCGCTAACCCTGCGAGGCCAACGGCTAGAAAACTCCACTGGTTCGCTTGTACGAAGGCATGGCGATGCGTGCCGCCCTTGGTGTGACCAGAGCGTGCATCCAGCCAGCGCTCGAGGGCGTACCCGACCCACAGCGCCCAGCCGAGGGCGACAGTCTCCCACGGACGGCCAACGAAGGCGCCTGGTTGCACGACTTCGCGAGCGAGGAGAACGAAAGCGGCCCCTTCCAGGCACAAGGCAGAAGGCCAAGCCCACCAAGGCAAAGGCGGTTGAGCAGCTTGTTCGCTCACGGACGGCCTGGCGCGCGCGCGACGACCGCCTTCATGCGACGGAGGATTTCGCGCAGGCGTTCACGCGGGCAACCAAAGTTCAGACGGACATGGCCGGGTCCGCCGAAGTCGGCTCCATTACTGAAGCCGATGCCACCCTTCTCGAATTCCGCATGCGGGTCCGCAAAGCCGAGCGCGGTGACGTCGAACCACGCGAGGAAACTGGACTGTGGACGCTGGCGAAGGATAACGCCGGGCATCGACTTTAATTCCTGCTCAATGAGGTCGAGGTTACCACGGAGATACTCGACGCACTCCAGGCGCCAAGGCTCACCATGGTCGAAGGCCGCCTGCGTGGCGACGAGACCAAAGGCGTTCTGGTCCAGCGAGAGGCCCTGCAAGATTCGGCGGAAACGCGTGCGCAGGTTGGCATCCGGGATAATCGCGAAGCCACAGGTGAGTCCGGCAATATTGTAAGTCTTACTCGCGGCCATTAACGTGACCGTCCGCGCAGCGAGGTCTTCGCTCATCGCGGCGAAGATAGTGTGCTGGGCCTGTGGGTCGAGGATGAGGTCGCAATGGATTTCGTCCGAGCAGACGAGGAGGTCGTGCTTACGTACCAAGGCCGCCAAGCGGTCGAGTTCGGCGCGATCGAAGACGCGGGCGAGCGGGTTGTAAGGATTACATAGCAGGAGAATCTTCGCGTGCGGTTGGGCGCAGGCCTCTTCGAGCTTGGCCCAATCAAACGTCCAGCGTCCGTCCACAAAGACCATCTCGAGTTTGAGCGAATTACGTTCGGAGAAAACGGGCGCCGTCAGGAAGGGCGGGTAGACGGGCGCAGTGGTGACGACGGACTCGCCGGGCGCGGTGGCCGCGCGAATGGAGGCGTGGATGCCGGGCACCAAGGAGCACATGAAGGTGATCCACTCGGGGCGGATCTCCCAGCCGTGGCGGCGGCGGATGTGGTTAACGATTGAGGCGAAGGCAGTGTCGCGTTGCGCGGGATAACCGTAGACGCCGTGGGCGGCGCGGGCC
>CAIXHF010000159.1 GCA_903919185.1 uncultured Opitutia bacterium
CGCGCCGGTGAGAACGTCGATCCGACACACGGACGGTGGACGCGCCTCGATGGCACGCTCACCCCGAGCGGTGAACGCGCGAAGGCGACCGACAACGCTCGGCTCTCCGCTTGGTCCAAAGCGCAGAAGAACGCCCGCGCGAAACTCGAACGCATCGCCCGCGTCGACTGGAACTTCGAAGGACGAATCGTCACGCTACTTGAGGAAGCCCTCGGACCCGACGATCGACTCTTCATCGGGAGCAGTATGCCGATCCGCGACCTCGAGTGGTTCTACCACCCGCCCGGCCCTGGTCCCGAAGTCCTCTGTAACCGCGGCGCCAACGGCATCGACGGCACTGTCTCCACTGCGCTCGGCGCTTCGCTTGACGGTAAGCGCACGGTGCTCCTCTGCGGCGACCTTACCTTCTTGCACGACAGCAATGCCCTGCTCTCCGCCTATGGCCACACGGGCGACCTCACCGTCGTGGTCGTGAACAACCAAGGTGGCGGGATCTTTAATCACCTTGCCGTCGCGAAAGAAACGAAGCGCTTTGAGCAACTCTGGGGCACTCCACAGGCTGCCGACCTCGGCAAGCTCTGCGCTGCCCACGGCGTCCGCCACGACCACGCTGAGACCTGGACCGCCATCGCCCGCCAGCTGGAACGCCGGGGCAAAGGCGTCAGGGTCATCGAATTCCGCACCGACCGTGAAGCCGACGCCGCCTGGCGTCTCAAGTCCTTCCGCTCCTAAAGGAAACCCCCACAAAAGGGGTCAGGCCGTTAGTGCCCGAGCCTGTTAGTTTAAAGGGCCATTTCGACCCTTCTAGCTAACAGCACCACAACTAACGGCCTGACCCCTTCTGTGGGAGGAAAACATCAGTCGGCACTACCCTTGGTCGCGGCCATAAGCCGCCGCAAGTTGCTAGCCGAACCAGTGAAAAGACGTTCAGCTAACCAAACAGACGTAGCCGGACAAAGCTTCCGCACCTTGGCTGCCACTCGAACCTTCCTGCCGTCGCTTTTGGTCATCACGGAGAAATCCACGCCAACCAAGCCTTCCGCGGCCAACACTTGGTCGAAAACCTTGGTCCAGCCGTCCTTATGAGCCGCAAGCAATTCTTCCCTGGTTTGATTGACCGCCATCGGCCTTGGCCTGGCTTCACGCAGACTACCCTTGCGGACCTTCCGGACCAACCCAGCCAGCTCCTCATCCGTCATGTATCGATCGTCCATAATCAGGCTTAGCCTCAGTTTTTCCACATAGGCCGACCAGCCATCGGCGTCATCCTTCAATCCGTGGAAATAACCCAAAGCTTCACCGAGCGATACACAGCCGCGAGACTTCGGGCAACGCAAGCACCTGAGGCTAGTCCACGGATATCGGTCCAACTCCTCCAAGCTCACCATCTTCGCCCGCACGGGATTGAGATGCACATAATCGAACGCTTTGGTCGCCGAAGCCAGTAACCTAAAATGCGACGCGCTATAGCGAGACTGAAACACGTGGCCAACCTCCTGGCGAAACGCTTTATGCTTGTTCGCAAAATCGGACTGCATCGCATGCATACCCTTATCCAGATTCCCTAGTGGCGTAGAAACCACGAGGTGGAAATGATTATCCATGACGGCGTACGCATAAAGGATCCACTGGTGCAATTCGACGGCGTCAAAAAGGGCGCGGATAAAAAGACGTTTCGCAGCGTCCTTCCGAAAGATGAAGGCACCACCTTCGGCTCGATTGTAGGCATGGTAGACGCCTTGATTCGAAAGTTGGCGGAGACGGCGGGACATGGGGGCTTATTTGAAGCACGGCGAGTCAACGCACGAATTCCGAGATGCCCCAAGGGTTGGCACCCAGAACACCCCACAAAAGGGGTCAGGCCGTTAGTGACTTAGCCTGTTAGTTTCGAGGGCCATTTGGGCCGTCCTAGCTAACAGCAGAGGCAACTAACGGCCTGACCCCTTTTGTGGGAGGAATGACTTAGGTCTAGGCGTATCGACGTATCATGCGAAATCTAGAAATACGTCTTCAGCGGTTCGGCTTCTTCGAGGGACAGCGGCGTCTCCCCGGTTGCCATGGCTACGGAGGGTAGGAAACACTGATGCTCCGCGGGCAGAACGCGGAAACCGTGGCGTTCGTAGACGGACGGCGGAACTTCCGAGAATAGCAGGAAGCGGAGGTCGCCGTGCGAAAAGCGTAGGAGTTCCATCGTAGCCCGCACAAGCAGTGCAGAATACCCTTTGCCACGCTGCACGGGGTCGGTGGCGACGGAGGCGAGCCCCATCAGCCCACGCCGGAAACGTAGCGTATTTAAACCTGCAACCGGAACACCCTCCAAAGTCTCCAAGAGGTAGCGCGTACCGCGCTGATGGTTTCGGCTGTGGTCATAGCCGGCGACGAACTCTTCGAGCGTCTTACCTTCACCCCATGCGTCATAACCAAAGGCTAAGACGGTGGGATTGTCCTCGGGCTGAACGAGGCGCACTCGGGCCACGGGCGTAAAACGGAGACGGCCATCCGCCAACGTCTCCTCGAACATTCCCTGCGGGCGGATCCACGTCCGCGCCTCGGGGTTGTCGTAGAGGCAACGGTAGATCACATGCGGCGAAAGATCCTCCGAATGTGCGCCCACCCCTAACCGCAGGTAGTGGTTACCCTTGTAGTGGCGATAGAGAGTCCAGGACATGGTGCGAGGAAGGGGGTGAGTGGGCGGGAGTATGGTTGGCTAGGGGGGCGTGCAGACGCAAGCCACCTCAATCACCAGGTAGGGTCAGCACTGCGTGCTGACCTAGTCGAACCAGCTGGTTCGCCCCACCTGCGGAGACAGCTAGGTTAGCACGCAGTGCTAACCCTACCTGTTCAACAACCGCCGCCACCGCCTCGACACCCGTCCGCCGCCTACTTGGCGGCGCCCCAGTGCGAGGTGAAGGGGTGAAGGATAAAGAGGGGCTTACCGACAACGTCCTTCTCGGGGACTTCGCCCCAACCGCGGGAGTCGAAGCTGTTAGCGGAGTTATCGCCGAGTGCGTAGTAATGACGGTCAGTCACGGTGTATTCCTTGTTCAAAGGCAGCGCATACGCGTAGTCACCGATCTCGGCGAGATAGCCATAGTAACCAAGGTCCGTCGCACGGTTCGAATTCAGCACCATGGGTTCAGGCGAGGTGACGATCTTTCCGTTCACGTAGAGGCGGCCATCGGTATCAACAAAGAGGCGTTCGCCCGGGACACCGGCGAGGCGCTTGACGTAATAATTCTGCGAAGCAAGGCCGGGGATGTTGTTCGTCTTGAAGACGAAGGTGTCGCCGCGGGACGGATTGACGAAGTTATAAGATACCCGGTCCACGAAGAGCATGTCGCCCGTGAGGATGTCGAAGTTTAGCACCGGCTGGCCGGCCTTGGCCTTGTAGCCCGTGAGCAACATCGGACCATTGGATCCCGTCTCGATGCGGTTGTCGCGGCTCGCCTGCACGAGCAGCTTGTCCCAGCGCTCGGCGTCCTGACGACGTAAGGGTAGCTTGGCATAGTCGGGGAAATACGTCCGGAGCATCACGCCCTCGAGGCCGAAGTCGGTCGGAACACCCACGGCCATCGGCGTGTTGCCGACGACCAGCACGTAGCCTTCGCCAGGTGTACGGCCGCGCACGCGGTAGTGCTTGTCCTTGCCGTCGAAGCCCGCGTATTCCAACGGAATCTTGACTTCCCCATCCACCGGGGCGCGCTCCACGTAAGTCCAGGTCCACTGGATCTTTTCCAATGCCAGCGTCGCGAAATCAGGGACCGGGGCGTCGGGCGCACGCACCACGGACGTCATGCCGTTATACGTCGGCCACATCGAATTCGTCGGAATCTTAAAAGGCTGGAGCAAGAAGCTGCGAATGGCGCCAGCCACGATGGCCGCCATGACAA
>CAIXHF010000160.1 GCA_903919185.1 uncultured Opitutia bacterium
GGCTTTAACGCGGCCGTCGAACGGATCTGCCTCGGGCCTTCGGGGCAGCGCTGACCGTCTCGGGCTGCAGGTGATTGGCCATCCCAAGAAAAGCGTCCTGCGCCAGCGGTCCGCGGCGACCGACCCCGAGGGCGGAACGGTAGGTACCGTCTGCCTGCAGGAACTGGGCGTCACCCTGGCGATCCGCGTAGGTACCCAGAATCTCCTGTTCAACGCGCTTTCGGAGGTGCTTGCTGCGAATGGGGAAAATACATTCGACGCGGCGTAAGAAATTACGCGGCATCCAGTCGGCACTCCCCATGAGGATGACGGGGTCGCCGCCCGCATTCTCGAAGCGGAAGAGTCGACTGTGCTCAAGGAACCGACCCAGCACGCTACGGACGCGGATATTGTCGCTCTTGCCGGCAACCCCTGGGATGAGGCAACAGACGCCACGGACGACGAGGTCAATCTTCACGCCGGCCTGCGAGGCCTTGTAGAGGGCTTTGATGACATCAGGGTCAACGAGGCTATTCACCTTCGCGAAAATGGCCGCCTTGCGGCCGTGCTGCGCCGCCGAGGCTTCGGCATTGATGAGGTCGATGATGCCACGATGGAGGTCAAAGGGAGCAACGAGGAGGTGCTTAAACTTGGGTTTGGCGAGATTGCCCGTTAGGACGTTAAAGAGTAACCCCACATCGGCCGTGACTTCTTCGTCGGCGGTGAAGAGCGAGAAGTCGGTATAGAGGCGGGCGGTCTTCGGGTTGTAATTGCCGGTGCCAAGATGGGCGTAGCGGCGGAGGCCGTCTTTTTCCTGCCGGACTACCAAGCAGGCCTTACAGTGGGTCTTTAAGCCAGAGAGTCCATAAACGACGTGGGCGCCGGCTTCTTCCAGCTGGCGGGCCCACTCGATGTTATTGAGTTCGTCAAAACGGGCACGCAATTCAACCAACGCCGTAACTTGCTTCCCATTCCGGGCGGCTTCTTTGAGGGCCTCAACCACCGGGGAATCGCCACTGGTACGGTAGAGCGTCAACTTGATTGCGACGACCGACTCATCTCTCGCGGCTTGGCGGATGAAGTCGACGACCGGGTTGAACGATTCGTAAGGATGGTGGAGCAGGAGGTCGTGCTTCGCGATACGACTGTAGAGCTTGTGGGGGTCAGTGAACTCCGGCGAAAGCACCGGGGCGAAGGAGGGGTAGAGCAGGTCGGGGCGACCGACTTGGTCGATCAAGCTACTCAGCCGGACCATATTGACGGGGCCGGCCGAGCGGAAGGCGTTATCGGCGCCCAGGCCAATGGCCTTTAGTAGCCAGGCGACTTCCTCATCGGGCGCTTGAGCTTCGATTTCCAGTCGCACGGGCGCACCTTTTCGCAGGTTACGGATTTCATCTTCGATGGTCTCCAAGAGGTTGCCGGATTCCTCCTCGTCGACGTAGAGGTCGCTATTGCGCGTAATCCGGAAAGCCCACGACCCGAGAACATCGAGGCCGGGGAAGAGACGATCGACGAAGAGTTCGATAACCAAACTCAGCAGGGTAAAAGAGCGCTTGGCGCTGGTCCCTAAGGACAAGACACGCGGGAGGACGCGCGGAATGGGGACGACGGCCCGACGGACTTCGCCGCTCTCCGGGTCGCGCAGCAACGCCTGCAGGTAGAGACCCTTGTTCGTAAGCACCGGGAAGGGGTGCGAAGGGTCGATGGCCAGCGGCGTCAGGGCAGGTAAGATATCGCGGTCAAAGCGCGGGGAGAGTTCCGCCCGATCGGCATCGTTGAGTTGGTCTTTAGCTTTTACGACAATGCCTTCCTTGGCTAAGGCTGGCAGGAGTTGATCACGCCAGCAGGCTTGTTGGGCGTCGACTAAGGCATGAGATTGCCGCAGGACTTCCTGCAGGAATTCACGCGTCGCTGGGTGCGTGGCTGACTCCTCTTGCTGCATGATGCCGGCAACGCGGATCTCAAAGAATTCGTCGAGGTTGGAGCTGACGATGGAGAGGAAGCGGACCCGCTCCAGCAATGGGACGGTGTCGTCTTCCGCCAGTTCCAAGACACGGCGGTCGAAGGTGAGCCAACTAAGTTCGCGATTCAACATGACAGTCCAAACCTCTAGCCACTTCTTGGGCCGTTGTCAGTAATGTCCTCAAGAGAAGGGTGTCCGCCATAGGAAAAATGGGTTAAACTAGGAGTTTTCGGCCCGGCACATTGTAACATCTTCGCAACACAGCCTTGGCAACCTTCTCGAACGGCGGTTGTCTAGGGAGCATGCCCCTCATTTCCGAAAAGGAGCTCAAAGCTTCCTACGACGTTATCATCGTTGGCTCGGGGGCGGGGGGCGGCCAGTCGGCCTACACCCTCACGATGAACGGCGTGAAGGTCTTACTCCTCGAAGCCGGTCGCAATTACGACCCCCTGACGGAGACGGCGATGTTCCAGACGCCCAGCTCGGCCCCGCTGCGGGGCATTTCCGTGGAAGACAAACCGTTTGGGTTCTACGACGCTACCGTAGACGGTGGCTGGCAGGTGCCGGATGAACCCTATACCAATGCCTCCACTGAGGCGGAAAATAAATTCTGGTGGTGGCGCGCCCGTATGCTCGGTGGCCGCACCAATCACTGGGGTCGCATCTCGCTGCGCAATGGACCCTATGATTTTAAGCCCTACTCACGCGATGGCCTCGGCGTGGATTGGCCGATGAGTTACCAGGATGTCGCCCCCTATTACGACAAAGTTGAGATGTTGATCGGTGTCTATGGCTCGAACGAGGGCTTAGAAAATACACCGGACTCACCCGAAGGTTGTCTCCTGCCACCACCGAAGCCCCGCGCGGGTGAACTCTACATCAAGAAGCATGTCGCCCAGCTAGGTATCCCCGTGATTCCCATCCACCGGGCGATCCTCAGCACGAAACAGGACGCTGACACGATTCCCGCGAAACTGCATCCGGGCAACCCGCGGGCCCAAGCTATTCTTGCTGAATCCATGCGCCAACGTGCCGCTTGCTTCTGGGCGACCGATTGCGGCCGCGGTTGCTCGATTAAGGCCAACTACCAGTCAACCACGGTGCATCTGCCCCCTGCCATGGCCACTGGCAATCTCGACATTCTGCCCAATGCGATGGCACGCGCAGTCACCTTGGATGCGCAGGGCAAAGCGAATGGTGTCTCGTTCATCGACAAGGTATCTGGACGCGAAATCACCGCGAAGGCCCGCGTCGTGATTCTCGCCGCTAGTTCCGCCGAGTCCGCCCGTATCCTCCTGAACTCAAAATCCGCGAAGTTCCCTGACGGCTTGGCCAATACCTCAGGCGAAGTCGGCAAAAATATCATGGACACCGTGGGTGCTAGCTTGGGCGGCCAAGTGCCGGCCTTTGAAAATCTTCCAATTCACAACGAAGACGGAGCGGGGGACCATGTCTACGTACCTTGGTGGCTATACAAGGAGCAGAAAGCCGGCAAACTCGGCTTTGCCCGTGGTTACCACATTGAGTTCTCCACTGGACGACGCATGCCCAATGTCGGCGTAGCGGGTCCGGCCAAGCCGGGCTACGGCAAGTCCTTTAAGGAAGACCTCCGCCGCAGCTATGGAAGTTTCATTGGGTTCTCTGGCCGCGGCGAAATGATTCCCAACCAGGATTCCTTCTGCGACCTCGACCCGACCGTCAAAGACAAGTGGGGCATCCCCGTGCTACGCTTCCACTGGAAGTTCTCGGACCACGAACTGAAGCAAGCGCTGCACATGCACCAAACCTTCGCGCAGATGATCGAAGCCATCGGAGGGAAGGTCGGCGGAAAACCGGCAACCGATGGGGCTAAGGCAATCAAGCCAGGCGGCTTCATCATCCATGAAGTCGGCGGGGCCATCATGGGGGCAGACCGCAAGAAGTCGGTGACCAACCAATGGAATCAGTGCTGGGACGTCCCCAACCTGCTCATCAACGACGCTGCCCCCTTCTGCAGTAACGCCGATAAGAACCCCACACTCACTATCATGGCGCTCGCCTGGCGCGCCTGCGACCACCTCATCGAAGAGATGCGTCAAGGTAACCTCTAAATCCTCTCTCTTATGACCGACCCAGATAATTCTTCCCGCCAGATGCCTCGGCGCGTTGCCTTAAAATGGCTCGCCGCCGCCGCTGCCGGGATGGCCCTAGCGGGCCGCGTGGATCTGGCTGCCGCGCAAGTCCCGACTAAGTCTGGTAAGCCGATTGGCACCGACCCCATCCTGAACAAAGACTACAAGCCTGGTGAACTGTGGCCGCTCCTCATGACCCCCGCCCAACGGCGCGCCGCCGCGGCCCTCGCTGACCTCATCCTCCCACCTGATGACGGCGGCCTCAAGCCGTCCCAGCTCGCAGTGCATGAGTTCATCGACGAATGGATCAGTTCACCCTATGACCAGACAGCCAAAGATAAGCCGATCATCTTGCCCGGCTTGGACTTCTTGGACGCGGAAGCTAAAAGCCGCCATCAGACCCTCTTTGCGGACCTACCAGCCACGCAGCAAGCAGGTATCGCCGATGCCATTTGCGGCGCCACGCCGGTCGCTCAAGAATACCGTCCACAAGTTAAGTTCTTCGATCGGTTCCGCTATCTCGCAGCCGGCGGCTACTTCACGACGCCGCAAGGCATGAAGGAGCTCGGCTACGTGGGTAACCGGCCGACGTTGACGTTCGATGGGCCCACGCCAGAGGCGTTGAAGCACCTAGGCTTGGCTTAAGCGCGGACCGAATAAATAATCCGAAGTTCCTCGACGCCGCTTAAGCGGACCCGCGGAGAGGGCGCTTGGGCATGGGCGATGATGTCGCCGCGCTCGAAGGTTTCGGCGAGCAGCTTGATGTCATGCTTTGAAAGGCCACGGGTAGGCACTTCGACCGTTTGTAGGGCACCTTGCTGGATACCAATGAAACGAAGCATGCCCTTGATCATCTGCACATCGGAGACTACCCGAACCGCCGCTGGGTCGAGAGGCGGGGTCACTTGATTCGAGAATAAGGCGAAAGAGAAACGCACCTCCCGTAAGTCACGGTGGAGCTTGCGATTAACGAATTCCGTGGAAACCGGAGCCGACCAGCGACGGGCCTCGTGCGTCCAATGAAGCCCTTGCGCCAACTGGGGACAGGGCAGAGCGTCGAGGTCTGGTCCGAGACGCGTGAGTAAACCCTCTGCCGCCACGCGATCGCTGAGGCGCTGTAGTCGCTCCGAAGTGACCCGCAAGGCCGGCTCCAGAATAATGAGTAGGCCTTCAGGGTGAAGTCGGCGTTTTAGTTCCGTGACCCAGCGCATCAAACCATCGGCATCAAGCTCCTTGAGCTCATTGAGCACGAAACCAGCCACAATGACATCAAAGGTTTCCTCTGGCCAGGCCGCGGGCCGGCTCGCATCGCCCA
>CAIXHF010000161.1 GCA_903919185.1 uncultured Opitutia bacterium
CCTGGGAGGTGAAGCTTCACCGCCGTAATCACTGCCAGCACCGAGGAGACGAGCAGCCAAAGCAGCGCCGAAGCGAAGAAGAACTTCACCGGGCTGGCGACGCTGGCGTCGACGCGGGAAATGCGGGGGGAGCCGGTATCGGCGGATCGTCCCTGCGGACGGCCCTGCCCTTGCGGACGGCTATGTTGATTTTCCTGACTCATCGTATTATAAAGGGATTACTTGAGGCCGAGTTCGGCGGTGTTCCAAGGGGCAGTGCGGGCCGCGTTCGCAGCACGGACCGCCTTTACCTGGTCGGCGGTGACCGGGTTGGACTTATTGCCGAAGCTTTGGCGGACATAGGTGAGGACATCGGCGATGTCCTGATCAGTCACGCCAGCCACGGGCGGCATCATGCTGTTATAGGTGACGCCATCCACCGTGATGGGACCCATCAAGCCGTGGATGATGAACTTAATCGGCAAGGTGGCGTCGCCATTGACAATCGGGGTGGCCGCAATCGACGGGAAGACTGGCGCGAGGCCCTTCCCCGTCGGCTGGTGGCAAGCAATACAGGTGCGGGAGTAAACCGCGAGTCCACGCTTCAGCTGCTCGTCGTCAGCCTTCACGAAGGCCGCAGACGCAGTGGCGGGAGCCACTGGGGCGACCGCAGACTTACGCATTTCGGCGAGCACTTTCGGGTCGGCCGCAATCACCGCCATCGCGTCAGCGACCGGCAGACGATAAGTGCCATCGGCATTCTTGGCTGGAGCGGTGAGCAACGCCTTGGCCTTGGACTCGGTGTCAGCACGCAGAGCCTTTTGGGCGGTGCGGCGCTCGAGGTCGGTATTAGTGGTCGGGCGAACCGCGACGAAGGCGTACGCCAGCACCGCCACCGCCACGAGGACGAAGGCGGCGATACCCAGCCAAGACTTGACCTGGCCAGGAAGCAGCGCGCGGGAACCGTTAGAGGGATGCTCACTCATGGTAATTAATGGACTCGAGGATACGAGGGTCGTGGACCGGGATGGTTTCAGCCTTGGTCGCACTACGGAGGAAGAGCCCAATCACGATGGCACCGAAACCGGCGATCGCGAGGAGGTCCGTCGCGAGACTACCGCAGAGGAAGGGCGAGACGGTGAAGCCTTCGGGCGCGGCCTTGTCGACAATCTGCCGAGGGACGGCATTGAACCAGAGATCCACGATGCCACCGATGAAGATGATGACGGCGATGGTCAGGAGACGGCCAGGGACAATCTTGGAACGATAGAAGAGCAAAGACAGGAACGGGAGTAAGAAGAAGCCGAAGATGAGGTACATCGAGACGCCCCACCAATCGCTCTTCAGGCCAGTGACGGGATTAAACTCACGGATGTTATACCAGAAGGTTTCTTCAGGGATATTGGCCGTGTAGATGAGGAAGTACTGCGAGAAGCTGATGTAGGCCCAGAAGACCGTGAAGGCGAGCATCAGGCAGCCCAAGACGTGGCGATGCGCCTGATTGAGAATGCCATCCAACCAACCGCCGTTCGAGAGGCGATAGGTCAGGATAACCGTCGCCGCGAGGGCGAGGCGAATCGACAAGGCGAAGAACCACACACCGTACATCGTGGAGAACCAGTGGTACGACAGGGCCATGAGGCAATCGAAGGCCAGCATGGTCAGGGCGACCGCGCCCAACGGGATACCAGCGGCCGAGAAAGCATGCAGCTTATGGGTGTGGCTAGCGGTGCGATCGGTGTCCTGCTTAAAGGACCAGTGACGCATGGCCCAGGTCAGCACGCTGAAGAACACGACGTAGAGCGAGATGCGGACGAGGAAGAACTTCTCGTTCAAGAACCACTCCTTCGCCTGCAGGATAGGGTCATGGCCGACTTCATGGCCACTGGGCAGAATATGGTTAACATCAGTCCATTCCCAGAGGAGGTGACGGAAGTCCGGCAGGAAAGCCAGCGGGACTACGCCCAGCAGTAATACGACCGGCAAGGCACCAATCATGAATTCCCAGTTACGGCGGATGACCGGAGCCCAGCCGGCGTCAAAGACGCGGGTGATCATCGTCAGCATGAGCATGCCGATGAGGAGCGAGGTCCAGAAGAGGCAGCCGAGCAGGACGGAGAGGGCCGGGCGATGGTCGTGCTGACCGAGGCCGAGGAATGCCAAGGCCCAAGCAGCGACCAGCGCGACAACGCCGAGACCGAGGATGGTCGGCCACTTGGACGAAAGATTGGAGGAAGAATCGCTCATGTGCGGATTACTTAACAGTGGCCTTTAAAGAGGCAGGGACGAGGTTGGGCGGGCAAGATTGCGAAAGCTGGAGGGCCCGCAGGTAGGCGACAACGGCCCAGCGCTCTTCCGGGGTGAGCTTATCGCCGTAACCGAGCATCGTGTTCTTGCCATTAGTGATGACGTCGAACACTTGGCCCTGCGGGTAGGCGCGGAATAAGGGTAGTTGGAGGTTGGCAATCGTGACGATGGCTACGTCGCCTTCGACGGCGGAGCGGACCTTCATGATACCATTGCCGTCGGCCGCCGAGCCGTGGCAGACCGCACAATAGATCTGGAACTTGGCTTGGCCCAAGGCGAGGGTCTTGGCGTCGACGGCGAAAGGCGCCAGCTCACCGCTAGCGAGGAAGGTCAACGACTTCACCGGGAAGTCAGCGAGGAAGTTACCTTGCGCATCCTTACCCGTCGCGAACGAAGGGTTGAGGGATTCAGCGCGGCGGTAATCCGCAGAGAAAACCTTCAAGGGCTCGAGGCCAGTGCCACGAGCGACGGTGCCCGCGACTGCCGGACGGGCGTCGCGGCCGTCGGCGAAGAACGTATTCTCCCCCTGCGGCTTGTACTTGGGCTGGTAGTCCATGTCGTCGAAGACATAGACGGGCGTGTCCTTGGACTGCTTGCCCTGAACGCCGAAGAAGCCAATGACGGCCACGACGACGACTGCGAGGAAAGTGAGGTAACGGTACATGGGACGAATTAGTCGCGGATGACGGTGATTTCCTGGCCGCCGAGCGACTGCAGGAAGTTGCGGGAATCATCCACATGGAACTTCGGGTCGTGGGCTTCGAGGACGACCATGAAGGTATCGTCGGAAACGCGGGCGAAGTTTGGTAACTCAAACAGCGGGTGATGATGGTGGGGCAGGCGGTTCAAGATGAACTGGCCGAAGAACGTCCCGAAGGCCGCGAAGAGAATCGTGCACTCATACAACACCGGGAATGGGTAGATTGCGCTCCAGTAGGGCTTACCGCCAACAATCAGCGGGTAGTCGTAGGAGTTCATGTACCAGGTCAACAGGCAACCCGTGATGAAACCAGTCACGCCGCCGAGCAGCGTGAGGCGCGGTACCTTGGAGCGCGGCAGGCCCATGGCCTGGTCCAGGCCGTGGATGGGGAAAGGGGTGTGGACGTCCCAGCGGGTCCAGCCAGCATCGCGCACCTTTTCGGCGGCGTGGAAGACGTCGGCGGGCTTGCGGAAGGTACAAGCTACGCCGTAGATGTGTTCGTTGCGTTCGTTCATGGTCGGGGCGGACGGCGGGATCAGTGGGCGTGGGGGTCGGCCTGTGGCGCGACCATCTTAATTTCCGCCATCGGCAGAAGCGGAAGGAAGCGGATAAACAGGAGGAAGAGGACGGAGAAGAAGCCGAAGGTACCGAAGAACGTGAAGATATCCACGATGGTCGGGCTGTAATAACCCCAGCTCGACGGGAGGTAATCGTTAGCCAGCGAGGTACAAGTGATAACGAAGCGCTCGAACCACATGCCGACGTTGACGAAGATACAGATGATCCAGACGAGCGAGTGGTTTTCGCGAACCTTCTTAAACCAGAAGAACTGCGGGGTAATCACGTTACAGGACACCATGATCCAGTAAGCCCAGGAGTACTGACCGAAGGCACGGTTGATGAAAGCAAACTTCTCGTAGACGTTACCCGAGTAGGCAGCGATGAAGAATTCGGTGGCGTACGCGTAGCCAACCATCGTGCCGGTGGCCAAGATGATCTTACACATGTTGTCGATGTGGTACTGGTTGATGACATCGTGCAGGCGATAAATCGCCCGCAACGGGAGCATCAGGGTCAGCACCATCGCAAAGCCGGAGAAAATAGCGCCGGCCACAAAGTACGGCGGGAAGATGGTCGTGTGCCAGCCCGGGACGTTCGAGACGGCGAAGTCAAACGAGACGATGGTGTGCACCGAAAGCACGAGCGGGGTCGAAAGGCCAGCGAGGAGCAGGTAGGCCATTTCGAAGTTGCTCCACTGGCGGTTGCCGCTGCGCCAACCGAGGGCGAGGACGGAGTAGAAGGCCTTACGCCACCAGGTCTTAGCACGGTCGCGGATGGCCCCGAGGTCAGGCACCATACCCATGTACCAGAAGAGCGTCGAGACCGTGAAGTAGGTCGAAACCGCAAACACGTCCCACTCGAGCGGCGAGCGGAACTGCGGCCAAATGCCGTTTTGATTAGGCAGCGGCAAGAGCCACCAGCCGAACCAAACGCGACCGACGTGGAAGAGCGGGAAGATACCAGCACACATCACCGCGAAGATGGTCATGGCTTCGGCGGCACGGTTAATCGAGGTGCGCCACTTCTGCCGGAGCAAACAGAGAATCGCCGAGATGAGCGTACCCGCATGGCCGATACCGACCCAGAACACGAAGTTAACGATAGCCCAACCCCAACCCACCGGCGAACGTAGGCCCCAAGTGCCGGTCCCGGTTGAGACGAGGTAGAAGAGGCCGAGACCGGTGAAGGACGCGATGAAGAGGGCGACGCCGAACAGGACCTTCCACCAGAGCGGGGTCGGTTCTTCGACGATGCCACACACCTTGTCGGTGATCCAGTGGAAGCCGCGATCGTTGAGAATCAACTTCGGGCGGGGGAGTTCAGCTGGACGGACCTTGTCCAGAATTGCGGGGCGCTCCGAGGAGCTATCGTGGGCGTGAGCCATGGAACAGGGATGCGTTAAGGGTTACTTCTGGTGACCGGGGCTGGTGGCGGCGGGGGCACCGTGGGTAGTTTCGCCGTGGGAGGCGGCACCATGCGCCGGGGCGTGGGGCTCGCGACCAGCCATTTCCTTGCGGGACAGCGGAATCAAGATAGCACCAGGCATCTTCGGATTGAGATTACGCAACTTGGCCTGGTAGGTCGTGCGCGGACGGGTGTTAAGGTAAGTCAACGCGCCGTAGCTGCGGGTCGAGGCCTTCGCCTTCGAGACGCGGGACTTAGGGTCGGTGATATCACCGAACTCGATGGCTTCCGCCGGGCAAGCCTGCTGACAAGCGACCTTGATCGCGCCGTCGGCGACGTTGATGTCGGCCGAGTCCTTGGCCCGGACCTTGGCCTGAATCTTGGCTTCCTGAATACGCTGGACGCAATAGGTGCACTTTTCCATGACGCCGCGCATACGCACGGAGACGTCCGGGTTCTTCTGCAGCTGGGGCAGGTCGGCAGGATCTTTCGGCAACTTCGCTGGTCCGAGCGGGCCTTCATAGTAGTGACCAGCTTCGCGCTTGTTGTAGTCGAAGAAGTTGAAGCGGCGAACCTTATACGGGCAGTTGTTGGCGCAGTAACGGGTGCCGATGCAACGGTTGTAGGCCATCGTGTTGAGGCCTTGGTCGTCGTGGACGGTAGCGTTGGCAGGGCAGACGGTCTCGCACGGGGCGGTTTCGCAATGCTGACAGGCGACGCCCATGAAGGTGACCTGCGGGTCCGTGGGGATCTCGTTGCCCGCCTGCACACGACCGTCGAAGAAGTAACGGTCGAGGCGAATCCACTGCATGTTACGGCCCTTGAGAACCTGGTCACGGCCGACCACGGGGATGTTGTTCTCCGCCTGACACGCGGTCACGCAAGCATTGCAACCCGTGCAGGTATTCAAATCGATCGACATGCCCCACTGCTGCAAGAGCGGGAACTTGTCTTCGTGGCCCTTCCACACCGTGACGTTCGGGGCGACGGTATGGTTCGGGTGCTCGTAAGCGGAATTGCCGCGCGGCGTGAGGATGGCCTTATCCGCCGGGGACATCTTCTCGTCCTTACCGTAAACCGCTGGCGCGTGGCCATCGATGCCGAGCTTAGCGAAATTCTCGTTGTGGTGCAGGTCGGCGGCGTTGCCTTCGCGGACGACGTCGCGGCCTTCCATGGACCAGTGGTCCTGCATGTTTGCAATCGGGGCGCTCTCGCCAGTGAGGGCGAGGACAACGCCCGTGCGGACGGCTGGCTGGGCGGAGGTGACGAAAGGATAGACGTCGAAGCCGTTGCCGACGGGCTGACCCTGGAGGCGCTCGGCGACGCGGGTGGCCACGCGACCAGCGATGCGACGGCCAAAGCCCAACTGCAGGCCGATGGTGTAATCAGCCATGCCCGGCATGATGAAGAGGGAACCCTTGAGGGTGACGCCGTTCACCGTGAGCGTGGCGACCTTCGCAATGAG
>CAIXHF010000162.1 GCA_903919185.1 uncultured Opitutia bacterium
CTGCTTACAGGCCGACTTCTCCTGCGGAATCAAGGCTCGGATGTCCGACAGCAGCCCGGCCAGCGCATCATACTGGGTGCCGGAGGCGATGAAACGGAAGATGCGCTCATGCTTGGTCGTACGGTACTGCTCGCCATGGTGTTGCAACTCCTCGACCAGCTTTTCGCCTGGCCGCAGTCCCACGAACTTAATCTCGATATCAATATCTGGACGGAAGCCGCTGAGCTCGATGAGCTGGCGGGCCACGTCGACAATCTTCATGGGCTGCCCCATCTCCAGGACGAGAATATCACCGCCCTCGCCTTGGGTGGCGCTCTGTAGCACCAGACCAACGGCCTCCGGTATGGTCATAAAGTAACGCTTCACGTCGGGGTGAGTTACGGTGACGGGGCCGCCCGCGGCAATCTGCTTACGGAAGATCGGGATGACTGACCCAGAGGAACCGAGAACATTGCCGAAGCGCACGGCCACGAACTGCGTAATGTTACCAGGCCGACCCTGCATGGATTGCACCACCATTTCCGCTAAGCGCTTCGAGGCCCCCATGACGTTGGTCGGGTTGATAGCCTTGTCGGTCGAGATTAGGACAAAGCGGCCGACCTGGAACTCCGACGCCAGCGCGGCGACGAGTGCCGTCCCGAGGGAGTTGTTCTTCAGCGCTTCGCCCGGTTGTGGCTCCATCATCGGCACGTGCTTATGGGCGGCGGCGTGTAGGACTAACGTTGGGCGGTGGCGGGCAAAGACTTCGCGCATCCGCGGCTCATCGGTAACATCGGCAACAACGGGGCAAATCAAAGCCCCACCGCCGGCCGCAATGAGGTCCTGCTCGGCTTGATAGAGCAGTGCCTCGCACTGATCGAGCATGATGAGCCGCCCCGGCTGGCGGAGGGCGACCTGCCGACAGATTTCCTGACCTATGCTCCCACCTGCGCCCGTCACCAACACCGTGCATCCGTTGATCATTGCTCCGATGGCGGTATCGTCGAGCTGCGCGGGGGACCGTCCTAATAAGTCTTCCACGGAAACTGGGCGGAGGTCGGTCGCACGGACGCGGCCACCGGCCAGTTCCGCCATGGAGGGCACGACCAACACGCGTAGGCCGCTCGTCGAAGCGATGGCACTGATTTCACGGATGCGCTTGGCGCTCTGGGCGGGCAAGGCGAGGATGACTTCCGTCACGCCATACTTCTCCACCAACGAGGGGATTTTTTCAGGTGCCCCGACGACGGGGATCCCGTGAATCTCGAGGCCATGCTTCGCCGCATTATCATCTAGGAAGCAAACGGGCTGGAGGCCGTGGCCGCGGTGGGAGAGGAGGTCGGACGCCAACTGCTCGCCCGAGTTACCTGCGCCCACAATGGCGATGCGCTCGAGGGACGTTTGGGCGACCTTATCCGAGCCCGTGAGGCGCTCGCGGAGGGTACGGATGGACACACGGAAGCCGACAAAGAGCAGTAGTGAGAGGTTGAAGTCGACGAGCGCGACACTGCGCGGAAGGCCGAACGTGGTGGTGGGCCCATTCATGCCGCTCACGAACGGCAGTAAGAGAATCACGAGCGTCGCCAGCGAAAGGGCGAAGACCATGCGCAGGGCGTCATGCAGGCGGAAATAATAGAAGACGCCGCGGAACTGCCCGAAGAGGCCGAGTAATAAAAACTTTAAGGGGACGATCCAGAGCAGCGCATGCGGACGTTGGGTGAAGAGAAAGCCTTCCACGTCCTTATCCACAGTGGTGAGGATCACCCCGCCGGAAAACCTGATCTCATAGCTTAACCAAAGCGAAAGCGCCGCCAACGACCCGTAGACGAAAAAGAAAAAGAGCCACCGCTGGACGGGGCTCACCTTCGGCGTGGGGGCACTCAGGGGCATGGACGAGAGATTAGTAGGTCTGCCACGGGTTTCATTCAATCACGATACGGAAGCCGATGGTGCGGCTCTTTTCGCGCTTTAACGCCTTCCTGAGGGGAAGCCCGGAGACGGGGACCCAGTTCACGCTCCCACCGACAACCGAAGCAAAATCATCCGTGGCCTCGGCTTGCGCCCATTCTTCCACGTTGCCGAGCAAGTCGAAGTAACCAGCCCCGGTGGGTTGCGAGGTGCCCACTGGACGAGCGGATACCCCATCGGTGTTATCAAAGGTC
>CAIXHF010000163.1 GCA_903919185.1 uncultured Opitutia bacterium
GGGCTCGGACGGTAGCCCGTGAACATATTATGCGTGCCACGTTCATGCGCCGCCTCACCGTGCGTCATCGAACGCACGATCGTGAGCTTATTCATGATCTTAGCGATGTTGACGAATTTCTCGCCGACATACTCACCCGGAATGGACGTCTTGATCGGCGTATACGGACCACGGTAATCAGGGGAAGCGAACGGCTTCGGATCCCAAGATTCGTGCTGCGCCATGCCACCGGGCAGGTAAATGTGAATGACCGCATCGGCGGTCGCCGCGAAGCCCTCGACCTTCGGTAATTCGAGCGCCTGGAGCTGCATCATTTTAGGCAGCGTGAGGCCAATCGTCCCGAGCATCCCGACATGGAGGAAGTCGCGGCGGCTGAAGCCAGCGCCGACCGTGGGGTGGTCACCTTGGCAGAATCGGTGCATTTTCATGTCGGTAGGGGGTATGGGCTTGGGGTTAGGCTTAAGACAGATGAAGACGCCTCAGGTTGCCGTTTAAATAAAAAAAATATAGCAATTACCCCCCCAGCGGGGCAGCGGAGGGGGCACCCTGCCCCCACCTAACTTAAAGGCAATAACTACAACAACTGAGCATTTTCATTCGCCGAGGCCAAACCGGGTAGCTTTGGGCTGATTTTACGGCAACCCTAAGCGGTTTTTGACATTCCCTCTATTGGCAACTAGAACCGCAAACAACCCAACCTATGAGCACCCCTGATACCGACGCGTCCAGCGAAGAGCCCAAGTCCCTGACTTGGGGGTTCCGCCTGCTCCTCGTCTCCTCCGCCCTCTACATTGCCGGGTGTTCCGCCTACTTCTCTGTGCGCGGGCTCGGCCTCTTGTTCGTGGGCTCGGAGATACCGGTCATGGTCATGGCGGCGAGTTTGGAGGTCGGCAAGTTGGTCGCGGCCTCCTTCCTCTACCGCTACTGGGACCGCATCAATGGGGCCATGCGCTTCTACCTCACGGTGGCGGTCGTGGCGCTCATCGCCATCACCTCGCTTGGCAACTATGGCTTCTTGGCCCGCGCCTACGAGAAGACCCATACGCAAAATGTGATTAGCGAAGCCCAGATTGCTAACCTCGATAAGGAAATCGCGGAAATTAATAAGCAGGTCGAGGACGCCCGCGGTAAGAACAGTCGCGTGAACACCTCCAGCCGCGAGGACATCACGAAGGCCCAAGCCCGCCTCGTGCAAGCCACGGAAGATCAGGCCAAGGCCCTCGCCCGCCTGCAGGAGCAACGCAAGGCCCTCGCCGACCGCCGGGCCATTGAAATGATTGCGCCCACCCAACGCGGCAGCGACCAGACCGCCGCGATTTCAAAGTCCATCGCGGCCGAAGAAGCCGCGATTGCCAAGAACGTCGCCGCCGAAGAGTCGACGGTTCTCGGCCTAAACGATCGCCTTCAAGTCCTTGACCAAGCCGTCGCCGCCTACACTAGCCAAGGCACGACGAGCCAGTTCCTCTTCTTCGAGAAGGACAACGTCAAAAAGGGGCAGGAACTCCGCGAGCAACAGCGGCCGGAACGCCTCGAAATCCTTGCTAAACTTACCGAAACAAGCAACCGCATCGAACGCATCCGCGCCGACGCCAACGCCCGCATCAAGGGCATGCGCGCCGACCAAGCGCAGGTCAACGCTACCTCCACCCAGGAGACCGCCACCCTGCGTGCGACCTTCGACCAAGAACTCGCCCGCCTCGATACCGAAGAGAAAGGCCTCCGTAAATCCAGCGCCGAGAACCTCGCCATCCTGGAAAAGCAGATCACGGCGCTGAATGAGCAAGGCCAAGGCAAGGTCACCTTGACCGAAGGGGAAATCGAAAAGCTCTACACCTCCGTCCGCACAAAGAACCTAGAGGTCTCTCGCCTCCGCGAACAAATCGCTTCTTCCGACATCGGCTCTTATCGCTTCGTAGCCCGCGCCTTCGACGCTGAAGCCGATGACGTTGTCAAGTGGCTGATGCTGGCGCTCGTCGCGGTCTTCGACCCGCTGGCTGTCTGCCTCGTCGTCGCCTTTAATATGGCGGTGACGCAACGCCGCCGCACCGCAGCGGAAATCGCGGAAGCCAACGGCGGCGGCAGCGTGGCTAGCCCCGTGCACCGCAAGACCCCTTGGACGGCCCTCGAGGTCACCATCGTGGTCATCCTGACGTCGGTCATCGCGCTGATCGCCGCTTGGTTCTTCATCACCGAGCGCTCCAATTCGCATGCTCGGTCCAACGCGAACTCGACCGTCTTCATCCCGGCCGAGAGCTTTGCGGTCGTTACCTTTCGCCCCGACGAACTTCGGCAGAAGTCCAATCAGGCCTTTCCGGCCTGGCTCGAGCGCACCGGTGGTAAAGGTATGTCCGCAGCCGTCGCCGAACTCGT
This sequence comes from uncultured Opitutia bacterium, assembly GCA_903919185.1. Classification (GTDB taxonomy): domain Bacteria; phylum Verrucomicrobiota; class Verrucomicrobiia; order Opitutales; family UBA953; genus UBA953. Next base: position 2,371 of record CAIXHF010000163.1, read on the forward strand.
GAAGAACGGCCTCGACCCGCACTCCGAACTCTATGCCTTCGTTAAGTTTCCGACCCAAAACGTCGCCTCGCCCGACGCTAATCGTCCGGTGATGATTTGCGGACTGGTCATCCGGGTCCAAGATCCGGTCGTGGCCGAAGCCGCCCTCTCTCGGGTGGCTGACCAGATGAACAACGCCATCCGCGGCGAGACTGGTAAGCCGACTTCTCACCTGTCGCGCAGCCGCTCGATGGTCCGACACGGGGAGGGCCGGTATATGGATCCAGAAGGCGGGTTTTTTACCTTTGGTCTGACGAACCGGACCGCCATCATCTTAGTTGAGTTCGAAGGCAACCCGCAGGCCCCTTGCGTGGAAAAGGAAATCCGCCAGTGCCTCACGCCCCCGCCCCGCAAGCCAGTCAAGGGCACCGAGACTCGCGACAAACTCCCCGCCTACGCCTGCAGCCAGGCTGGCGCTTTGACGCTCTGGTTCGACGCTAACCGCTTTTTCCGTCGCCTGCCGATGAGTACGGCGACCAAGCAGCGCTACGAACAACTCCAGCCTTCGTTGGACTTCGAACTCCTCCTGGCGCTGAGCACTGAAGGTAACGACACGCTCAAGTTGAACGGTAGTTACCTCTACCAATTTGACCGCTTCAATGAAGCCTCGCCCCGCGAGCCGCTTAAACTACTCGCCGCCGTGGATGCTCCCAAGGCGCCCGACCTCGGCTGGAAACTCATCAACCGTTGCATCGACACCATTGACTATGATGCGATGGTGGAACGCATGCGCGGCGCCCTCGGCGACGACCAAGCGCCCGGTGCCCAGCAAGTACACGTGCTGAAGGATATCGCCACTTCCCGCGATGCCAAGTTTACGATGTCGGCTCGCTTCGACGCCAAGGCGGGCCCGCCGGTGATGGCGGCGATGTCGATCCTTTCGCAATAAGGAATGAAGGCGCGGCGCTCACTGAACCTCCTAGTCGCCGCCGCGGGTTTGGTGTTCCTCTCGGGTTGCGCCACCGAGACCCTCACCGATAGCGCGTTCTGGTCCTACCTCCCTTTCACTTCTAACAAGGGCGGCAAGGGCTCAGGTGGCCCAGGCGGCAGCGACGCTCAGCAGCCAAAGGTCGACAAAGTGCCGTCAGCGAAATCCAACGACGGGGCTAAACCGACGACAACGCAACGCTCGACCGATCCGATTTCCGAAGACTGGAACGACCCCGTAAAGCCGAAGCTGGCAGCGGAACCTTCAAAGCAGTCGAACACGCCTCCGCGCGCAACCAACGACCCTGCAGGCCGCTCGCCGACGGTGGGTACGGGTGTCGGTGGCTTGTCGCCGAAGGCTTCGCCCACGAGCCTCCCGGTCCGAGCTGACCTACCGACTGCACCCGTTTCCGTTCAGGGCTCGGGCCCTGCCCTGCCTACGCCGGACAGCGGTGCTCCCGCCGCTAAGAACGTCGACCCGGTTACCCTCCCCC
>CAIXHF010000164.1 GCA_903919185.1 uncultured Opitutia bacterium
ACCACCCGAGCTGGGGAGGCCGCTTGAAAAGGTAAGCGGGCGACGCGGCGCTTCCCCAAGTCAGCGTTAATTATTCCGGACGACGCCGACGCAGAAATAAAGTAAGGCGACTAAAATGAAACCAGCGGCCACGATTAACACGAGTGTATCCATGCGACGAAAGACACACAGAAAGGTCGACCCGTCCATTAACCATACCCCCTAGAGAAGCCTGAGTTCTTATACCTAAGCGCTCATTCTTCCTTCGAAGTCTTCTTGGCCCGCAGGGCGCGTCGATGGGCCTGCCACTCCGGATGCTCTCGGAGGTACTCCATCAAGGCGGTGACAATCGGCCCAGAAGCATCGTCGGGGTGACACCAACCCATCGCCTCGACCAACTCCCGATTACCACGCCAAAGACCAAGGTTGTTGCGGATCCACATCCCTAAACCGAAGTGGGTGCCGGCATCATCCTCCAACAGCGCGATCTCTTTCAGCGTCCCGACGTTCAAAGTCTTCAGGCAATACTCGACCGCCGCCGGTACCGTCTTTGGGTAGTTCTTCTTCTTGGGCATACGCTCCATGTGCCCACTTAAGATCGATGCGCAAGGGGGGCCTGCGCTCCTGGCCTCTGGCCGTTAGCTTAACTCCCAAAAACGAGAGGCAGTGTGCCGACGCACACTGCCTCTCGAGTATTCAACCGCCGCCACTGCCGCGGATACCGACCCACTTAAGCGCTGTCGCGGGTATTCTTTTGAACGGTGACTGCGCCGAAAAGGGCAAACATGAAGGAGAAGGCGTAATAGCCTTTTTCGCTCAGTAGGATATTTGCATTCACTAAGCCAACCACGAGTAAGAGAATGGACATCATCACAGCGCCCCAGCAGATCCCGTAGTAAATATCGCTGACCGGAATATTATCCAAGCGGTCTCTGACGCTTTTCTGCAACGAGACCACGGAAAAAAGGCCGAACATGAGCACGACGAAATAAAACCCTTTTTCATTAAGGAGCATGTCCTTACGGTCTGCATTATAAAGTCCGATTAAGTAGCCAAGCGAACCGACAATGAGAGCCAACCAAGAGGCTCCGACGAATGCGGCTGAGGGTTTTGACATATTTTTGTTATTTAGGTTGGGTGTGAGGGATGAATCAAAATTGGATATTAATCTTTCAGAACGTGAACCGGCAGCGAAAGCCGGGGCGGAGCTCGATTCGCAAAGTATACCACGCCGCCGAGCGTAGCGTATGTCGATAAAACCGATACACCCCATCGGCCTAATCGATAGCCCGCCGACTCTGAAGGTAGACCAGTAGAGGCTTATACACTAGCTAGGGGCGTCTCACTTACGGGAATAACGGATTGGGGTAGTCACGGTTCTCATCCCTGCTTCCGCCCTGCGGGCGGAGAGGGAGGGATTGATTCCGCTTCGCTCCAGGGCTCCGCCCCGATGCCTACGGCATCGCCTGCTCGGCCTAGCGGCCTTCGCCGAACCCAAGGGTTCTCATCCCACCCCTTCCGCCCTGCGGGCGGAGAGGGAGGGATTGACTACGCTCCGCTCCGGGCCTGACGGCCCAAGGCCTGCGGCCTTGTCTGTTCGCCCTCCGGGCTCACCGAACGAGTTCTCATCCCACCCTTCCGCCCTGCGGGCGGAGAGGGAGGGATTCGAACCCTCGGAGCCTTGCGGCTCGCCTGATTTCAAGTCAGGTGCAATCGACCACTCTGCCACCTCTCCGTGCAAGGGATTAGAGGCGAGGCTCGGATTCGCCTCAAGCGGATTCGGTGTGTTACCCTTGAGCGATAGGCGAGTTTCCCTTGGCCGTGGGTTTAAGTCTATGAAAGCGGGTATGAGCACCTGCGATCGCGTGGAAGAACTCGAGGGTCCTTACGGCCCCTTCGCCATCGGCGAACGTGCCATCCAAAGGCTCTGGGCTTCCGGCGAAGTCAGGGGGCCTATGGCCTCGGCCAGCGGGAAGAAGGTCGAGGTCCTATCGCCAGGCGACTGGAACCGCGGCGCCGGACCCGACTTTCTAGGAGCCGAATTGCGGATCGATGAGCGTCGCATCCGCGGTGACGTCGAAATCCACCTACGCTCCAGCGACTGGCAGGCACACCATCATGACCGCGATCCAAACTTCTCCGGCGTAGTGCTACACGCGGTCCTACTACCAGGCGTCAAGGACGTGACGACGCTATCCGGCCACCAGCCCGAGACAGTGGTACTCCTACCCTACCTACCGCGCGACCTCGAAGACCTCGCTGAAGAAGATGCCTTGCTCGAACTGCGCGGCCGGGCAGGCGAAGTGGCACTCAAGGTTCAGGCAGCCGAAACGACGATTCTCCCAGGCCTACGCCGCCGCGCCGTGGAACGTTTTCGTCGTAAAGCCAAGCACGCTAAGGCCCGGGCCAAAGCCATCGGCTGGGAAGCTGCCTGCCACGAACTGGTCGTGGAATCCCTCGGCCACGGGGGGAACCGGGCCCCGATGTCCGAACTGGCCCGGGCCCACTCCCCCTCCGAAATGGTTCTGCTCGGCCTCGATGCGCTCTACATGGAAAAGTGCGGGCGTTGGCGCCTGCGCGGCTTACGTCCCGCCGGGCACCCCTACCGGCGTCTCGCCCAATACTTGGAACTGAATCGTCGGCAGCCGGATTGGCGCGAGCGGGTCCGCCTCTGGGGTGCCGAGTTGGAACAGGCCGTCCTCACCAGCCACCGCCGCCGCCTGCACGACAGTATTCTCGGATGCGTCTTCCCCGACGGCCGAGCCGACACGCTCTGTATCAATGCCTTGCTCCCTTTACTCCATACGTCCGGATACAACTGCGAACGCGCCTGGATTGAATGGCCGCCCGGCAACCACCCCGAGGATATCGAAGCGGCCAGGCGGGTGCTTGGGCTCGTCGGCTCCTCGCGTAACTTCGAAGTCCAAGGCATCCTCGACGTCATCCGCCGTAGTTCCCCCCACGCCACGCAGGCTTAAGCCATCATCTTGCGAATCTTTTCCAGCGAGACGGCGAGACGGTCCACTTCTTCCAAGCTATTGTAAAAGGCAAAGGAGGCGCGGGCCGTCCCGGGGATACCGAGGTGCTTCATCAGCGGCATGCAGCAATGGTGGCCAGTGCGAATCGCAATGCCATCCGCATCGAGCAAGGTGCCGATGTCATGCGGGTGGCTGCCTTCAATCAGGAACGACAAGACGGCGACTTTCTCTGGGGCTTCGCCGATGAGGCGGAGGCCCTTGATGGCCCGGAGCCGTTCGGTCGCCGCGGCGAGGAGCTTCTGCTCATGCGCATGGGCGTCGGCCTGCCGCGGCATGAAATACTCCAAAGCGACGGCCAAGCCGATTGCCCCAGAGATATCGGGCGTGCCCGCTTCAAAGCGCTCAGGGGCCTCGCGAAAGGTAGTGCCTTCGAAGTCGACTTTACGAATCATGTCCCCGCCAAACTGGTAGGGCGGTAAAGCATCCAGGATTTCCGGGCGGCCCCAGAGGACGCCGATACCAGTCGGGCCAAAGGTCTTGTGTCCGGAGAAGGCGTAGAAGTCACAACCCAGTGCGGGGACATCGACCTTGAAATGCGCGGCGGCTTGGCAGCCGTCAATCAGCACGGTCGCACCCACCGCCTTGGCGAGGCGGGTCATCTCCACGGCAGGGAGGACTGTTCCGAGTGCGTTCGAGACATGCGCGAACGTCACGAGCTTCGTCCGCGGCGAGAGTAGCCGGCGGAAAGCGTCGAGGTCGACCTCGCCCAGCGGGGTCACCGGCACAACCACGACCTTGGCTCCGCTACGTTCGGCGGCAACCTGCCAAGGCACGATGTTGGCATGGTGCTCCAGCGCCGTGAGGAGAATCTCGTCCCCCGACCGCAGATGGGTCCGACCCCAAGTCTCCGCGACGAGGTTAATGCCTTCCGTGGCGCCACGCACAAAGACGCAACCGCGGGAGTCTTTTAGGCCAAGGAAACGGGCGACGACTTCACGCGAGTGCTCGAAGGCCTGCGTGGCTTCTTCGCTGAGCAGGTGAACGCCCCGATGCACATTCGCATTACCCTTAGAGTAATAGTCGACCAAGGCTTGGATGACGACCTGCGGCTTCTGCGAGGTCGCCGCGTTATCGAGGTAGGTCAGCGGCCGACCATGCACGGACCGCCCGAGGATCGGGAAGTCTTGGCGCAAGGAAGCAACGTCGAAAGCCATGTCGGCGAACGTAGGAGGGACCCTGCGGGGCGCAACAGGGAAGCGACGATTAAGGGCCGACTGGCAGACGGACCGCGCGGCGAATATAGGTCGGCACGTCCACATCTTGCCCGTCAATGAAGGTCAAGGGCGTCCCGCCGAACAGACCGCGGCGCATCGAATCCTCCGTCGCAAAACCAAAGATCTGCTGGTTCTCCTCACCGGGCTTAGTGCCCTTCCCTTTTTTCAAGGGCTTAAGCACGGGGGTCGAGGCGCCCAGCACGGCCACTTCGACACGATCACCAAAATCTGCCACCACGCGCGCACAAAGTAAGGTCGTGGTGTCCCCACCGAAACGCATGCGCACGGCGGCCACCGCTTCGAAAGCTTCGGTGGCCGAAAGCGTGGGACCACCGGTCACGGCCACAAACAGCGAAGCGGCTTTGGTCGTTGCGCCTGGCGCGTGGGCGAGCGGACATTCGTTGGCAGCACGGGCGGCGGCGAGCGCAGCACCGGGACCTTCGCCGCGACCATAGGTAAAGAGTGTGGGCGAACCAGGCGTCGCCAAAATCGAGCGCACCGCAGCTGGATCGGCCGGCACTAAAGCGCCCGGCACGAAGGTCCCAGCTAAAGCCCGCAAGGCCCCACCGACCCACTCGTCGGCAGCGGCAAAAGATTCGGATAACGGAGCCTCCTTGGAAACCTGCAAGAGTAAGAGGTCGTTCTGCACCGTAACCAAGCCATGGGCCTTCGCCCCTAATTTATCGAGGGCTTCGCTGGCTTGGCGTTTCCGCCGTTCCCCCTCATGCGAAAAGGGAATCGTCGCATAAGCCAGCACCGTCGCGCCCGCATCCGTGGCGACCGTTGCGAGAAAAGCCGCAGCGCCGCTCCCCGTCCCGCCACCCAGGCCCGTGACCAACACGACGAGCGCATAGCCCGTGAAAAGTCGGCGCAGTTGCGGCTCCTCAGATTCCGCCGAAGCAGTGCCCACGGAGACCTCGCCCCCGGTCCCCATCCCGCGAGTCTGGGCTCGGCCCAACTGGATGGTCTCCCGGCCGTTCGCTTGGACCAAAGCCGCCGCGTCCGTATCGATTAAGGCGACCTTGACCTCCGCGGGCAAGCTGGGTGCGAGCCGTGCGACGATGGAGCACCCCGCCCCACCGAGGCCGACCAGCAAGATGGCGCGGTTGGGTTCCATCTTAGAAGCGGAACATGTCCTTGAGCCAGGCAAGCACGCCCTGCGGTCGACGGACGGGCGGCGGAGCATCCTCGATAGCGGCTTTCATCATACCGATGACGCCCGCGTATTCGGGCTTCCGGTAAGCCTCTTTCTCAAACTGCGGGATGCCCACGCGGGTGGGCAGGCCTAAGATAGTCGTGCCAGCCTCCGCCGCGTCCGCGAGATTGGCCGTACCGCCCGTCAGGATGGCGCCCGAGGGCAGGAAGTTCTGGTCGAGCTTAACGGCGTGGCCTGGGAAGATTTGCTCCAGTTGATGGAGCACGTCCTTGCGGACAAACTCCAAGGTCTCTTGGAAGCGTAACGCGGCGACCTGCGTGATGGTACCACGGTTAAACTGCTGGTCCCCCACGCCTTTATCGCCGTCTTTCCAAATCGTCTGGTTCGCATCGTTCTCGCGGTGCATCGCTGATGCAAAGCGTACCTTGAGGTCCTCCGCTGTATCGCGGCTAATGCGTAAAGCTACGCTGAGATCGTTGGTGAGGTGCTCGCCGCCGACCGGTATCGAGCCCGCACAAAGAATATGCCCTTTAAAATAGAGGATCCAATCCGTCGTGCCCGCGCCAAAATCGACGACCAACACCCCGCCCTGCTTCTCGGCTTCACTAATCAGCGCGCAGGCCGCCGCATGCGAAGCGAGGATGAAGTCACGGACATGGATGCTCATCGCATTAATCATGTTCACCCGAAAGCGGACATTGCCTTCCTCCATAGTCACTCGCCAGAAATTCACTTCCAGCCGCTTACCCTGCAGGCCCACGGGATTCTCGACGCCCTTGCCGTCCAGCATCGTCGGCTGGCGCATGTAGAGAATCGTAGCGCGGCCCTCCGGCGGCTCGAGCCGCTTGGCGGACTGCATCGCCTCTTTAAAGTCCTTGGTGGTCACCTTGCCGTCATGGGCGGGCACCGCCACGAAGCCCTTGACGCGCTCACCAGCGACCGAAGGGCCCGCGATGGTCAGGTAGACCTCCTCAATGCCGCGCTGGGCGACCCGCTCGAGGTCGTTCACGGCTTCGTGAACGCAGTTATGGAGCTTCTCGAGGTCAACGACGGTACCCTTGACGACACCATCCGTCCGCCGCTCGCTGAAGCTGAGCATACGCGCCTTGCCGTCGATGACCTGGCCGACGAGGCCGACGGTCTTGTGAGTCCCGATGTCGATGACGGCGATCAGGGAGGGAAGTGACTTAGATTTGGTCATCGAGTTGTAGCGGGCACGAGGCGGGGTTCAGGGACAGAACGCGCAGAGGTGCGGTTCTGGATGGAAAGTTTAAGTACATACGCCGGGGCGGTGGTGCCCGGGCGCCGGAG
>CAIXHF010000165.1 GCA_903919185.1 uncultured Opitutia bacterium
GAAGGACTTAATAATGCCACCTTCAGCGGTATGGTGGACAAATTCCAGATACATTGGAGTAGTCGGTGTGACCTTGATGTCTTGGCGATGCACCTGCTTCCCGTCGACATACCAAGCAAAGTACTTAGGGGTCCAGTGGATACCGTAGGTGTGAAACTTTCGGTAGGACGTCCCGCCGTCCAAATTGATACCGCTCTTCACTGGCTTCAGCATGCGAATGCCTGTGTTATCGGCGACTTGGGTACCTGGCGAAATGTTATCGTCTCCCCAGTTGTCGAAGAAGATGCGAGCCGAAGGCGGCTCATCGAGGCTCTTATTGCGGACCTCAAAACGGCCTGAACGGCCGCCAGTCTGCAGCATACGCATAGAGGCCTCGAAATACCCTTGGGCCTGCGAGAACTTGTTGACGGTATTAATGCCAGTGCTTTGCCAATAGGTCGACTCCTTGCCGGGCAACATCGCCAGGTAGAGTTTCCCTTCCTTGATACTGACCGAACCAGGATTACGGTTATGGATATTCCACTTAGTCTCATCGACGGCGGGACCATCAAAGTTCTCCGTCCAGACCAACTTCATACCACCGGTCGGATCAGCCCAAGCAGAAGCAGCGATGCAGACTAAGAAGAATAAGGGAAGTCGCATGGGGGTAGCAGGCACCCCTCTAAACAAGAAGTTTCCTAGGAGAAGGCAAGCGAGTTGGCCCGCTCAATTCTCGAAAATCATGTCGATTTCCTTGCGGGAAAGCGGCCGACAATCTCCAGAGGGCATCCGGCGCAGGACCAAACTGCCAATCTGGAAGCGACGGAGAACCTTCACGTGGAAACCAAAGATTTCAAAGAGGCGGCGGATTTCCCGTTTCCGGCCTTGATCCAAATGAACCTCCAGCTGGGTGGGGGCATCCGGAATACGAATCACCTTCTTGAACTTTAGCCGCTCCCCTTCCTCTACGGCACCCTTAAGCAGACGCGGCGTCAGCTTCGGGTCGTAGTCGCGATTCAGGTGCACTTCGTAGCGCTTCACAACCCCACCGGACGGATGCATGACCTTATTAGCCAAAGCACCGTCGTTGGTCAGGAGCAGGAGACCCTCGGAATCTTTGTCTAGGCGACCCACGCAGAAAAGGCGGAGCGGGGCGTATTCGGGCGGCACCATCTCAAAGACGGTATGGCCCCCGTGCGAATCATCGTTGGTGCAGAGAAAGCCTTTCGGCTTGTTCATCATTAGCACCACCGTGCGGGCGAGCGGCTTAATCTCGCGGCCTTGGCAGCGCACGACATCGACCGCCGGATCCACGGGTTGCCCGGTGACGGCGACCTTTCCGTTGATGAGTACTTGGCCGTCTGCGACGAGGCGCTCCGCATCCCGACGGGAGCAGAGCCCCGCCTGGGCGAGGAACTTATGGATGCGCATGGGGCCTTCAGACACGCCCAGACGACTAGACCCTTCCGGGGGCAGAGGGCGAGACAATCAATGCAGGGGCGAAACGATAACTTTTCTCGCCCTCCCCGCCGACTACCCCCAAATAGGTGCCATGCGCCTCATCGACGGCAACGCCACCGCCCAGCAAGTCCTCGCCGAAGTCAAGGCCCGCGTGGACAAACTCGCCCC
>CAIXHF010000166.1 GCA_903919185.1 uncultured Opitutia bacterium
AGCCCCAGCGAACCCTTTAACTTACAACTACAACCCGCCTTGGTCACGTGTTTCGGAGGCGGTTGGCGTATCGCCATGGGCTCCCTGATTGCATTCTGCATCGGCGACTTCCTCAACTCCTACGTCCTCGCCAAACTCAAGGTGAAGACCAAGGGCCAACACGCCTGGCTTCGCTTCACGAGTTCGACCATCGTCGGACAAGCCGTCGACAGCCTGATCTTCTACCCGCTGGCCTTCGCAGGCATCTGGTCAGGGTCGACCTTAGTCAAAGTCATGCTGACCAACTGGGGCATCAAGGTTCTCGTGGAGTTCGTGATGCTCCCTCTCACCTACTGGGTCTGCCAGAAGCTCAAGCAAGCCGAAGGCGTCGACGCCTACGACGAGCATACGGACTTCAACCCGTTCTCACTGAAGCGCTGAGCGCTGAAAAGAGCGCCGTACCCAAGACCGGACTCGAACCGGTAAGCCTTTCGGCGGCAGATTTTAAGTCTGATGTGTATACCGTTCCACCACTTGGGCAGGCGGGGTGGACTTTTACGACTGCGACCTGTTTGGCAATCCGAGAAAATCAGGCGACTTTATCGAGGAGCGGCTGGCAGGCTTTATAGGTCAGGGCCGTGACGGCACAGGCCAACACGAGCGAGAGCCAGAAGTTCAGCCCGAAACGGAGGCAGATCGGAAAGACTAAGAAGAGGACGAACGAAGGGATAGTATACGCGAGAATCGACCAGTTCAGCGAGATGACCTTCGCCTGGTCGCCCGTCTCAACATACGTCCAAATCATGACCAACAGGCTCGTCAAGGGCAGCGCACATAAGAGGGCACCGAGGGAGACATTGCGCTTGGCGATTTCGGACGCACCCGTAATGACGGCCGCAGAGAGGAGGAACTTGAGAACGAGTTGGAGGTTCATGGGCCGACCTTAAACCGCGAGTGGGGCGGTGGAAAGCGGAGAAACCGACGACGGGCGGGGCAAACGGGGTCTCGCCTTGCCCTCCGGCCCAAAGGCGTCTTGTTTGACGCCTCCCATGGACCGACTCGCCCAGACGTTCGCCCGCTGCAAAGCCGAAGGCCGCCCGGCCTTTGTCAGCTACGTCTGCGCAGGCGACCCTGACGTCGAAACCTCTAAGGCCATCCTGAAGTCGTTGGCCGAAGCTGGGGCGGATGTCCTCGAAGTGGGCGTACCCTTCTCGGATCCTTTAGCCGATGGCCTGACTAACCAGCTGGCCTCCCAACGCGCCCTAGAATCGGGCATGACCTTTGATCACCTGCTTGAGATCATGGCCGCTACGCGGGCTGCGACCGATAAGCCGATTGTCCTGTACTGCTACTACAACCTACTCTTCTCGTTCGGCGTCGAAGCCTACTGCGCCAAGGTTAAGGCCGCGGGCGGCGACGGACTGCTCGTGCTCGATTGCCCACCCGAAGAAGCCGGCGACCTGATCGCGGCCTGTAAGAAGCATGGCTTGGCGAACGTCTTCATCGTGGCACCGACCACGCCGCCGGCACGCATCGCTATCATCACAAAGCACGCCTCCGGCTTCATCTACTACGTCTCTCGCGAAGGCGTCACCGGCGAACGCTCCGAGCTCGCCACCAACCTTTCCTCGGCGGTGGCCGAGATTCGTAAGCACACTTCCCTGCCCGTCTGCGTCGGCTTTGGTATCTCGAGCGCCGCCCACGTCCAGGCCGTCGGTAAAGTCGCCGATGGCGTCGTCGTGGGCAGTGCCCTCGTCAACGTCATCGCCGCGCACAAGGATAAGCGCTCCGAAGCCGCCGCCGCCATCGGCGCGAAGGTGCGGGAATTATTGGGGAAGTAAGAGAAGGAGGGGATGGGGGATGGG
>CAIXHF010000167.1 GCA_903919185.1 uncultured Opitutia bacterium
GACCGTGTGGACCTCCGCTAGGCAGGCGACTTCGGTTAAACCCTCGGTCCCTTCCAGAATCCGCACCCCAGGGAATTCACCCGAAGCCCGAGCGGCCGCCGCGGCGGCGGGGTCCGCTAAGGCAATCGTCTTAACCTGGAATTCTTTAACTGGGCCAATCAGCTCGCGCCAACGCGTGTGCGCTGCCAAGCCAGCCACGCGGAGTAAAGCCGGGTGAGCCCGGACAACCGCCAAGGTGGTCGTGCCGATGGAGCCGGTGGCCCCGAGGATGGCGATAGCCCTAGGTTCCATGCACGCGTGGGTAAGGTTGAGGCAACCGCACCCGCCCGCCTAGGCAAGCCGGTTTCGCCCCCTTCGGCGCTCTTTCCTGCTTCTCCGCTGGACACTGGGGCGGGCTCTGCTTCCCTTGAGGCTCATGGCCACGCAGCCTCAAGACCTCACCGGGCTTTCCCACCTCGGGAACACCCAAAACAAGCCCCAGCAGACGCTGGAGACCTTCCCGAACCGCAATGCCGGCCGGAACTACACCGTTGAGCTCTCGACGGACGAGTTCACCTGCCTCTGTCCGGCCACGGGTCAGCCCGACTTCGCTAAGATCACGATTCGCTACGTGCCCGGTCCGCGTATCGTCGAGTCCAAGTCGCTGAAACTTTATTATTGGAGTTACCGCCAGCAGGGCATGTTCCATGAGCACCTCACGAACAAGATCCTCGACGACCTCGTCGCGGCCGTTGATCCCATCTGGTGTGAAGTCACGGGTGCCTTCGGCGTCCGTGGTGGTATTGGCATCACAGTGCGCGCCGAACACGGCAAAAAGCCTCAGGCGTGAAGCCAAACCCCGTCCAGTCTGACGACGACGGGGAACCGACCGATTGGCCGGGCTTTAAGCAAGTCTCCGACTACCTGACCCGACAGCTGGCCAGTCGCCGGCTCGCTCCGCGCACGTGCCTGACCTATGGCCGTTCGCTCAAGGGCTTTGCGCTGTGGATGAAGTCCAATGGGGGCTGGGATGGCGATTGGTCGCGGCTCACCGCGCGTAACCTCCGCGACTTCGTCATTGAACGTCAGCAGACGCATCAACGCACCTCGGTGCATAATCAGGTTTCGGCCTTGCGCGCGTTCTTGGCGGACCTTCGGGAACGTGGTGGCATCACCTCGACGCCTGCAGCGGGGCTCGTCTTGCCGAAGTTGCCGCGCTCATTGCCGAAGTTCCTGACCGAGCCGCAGGCCGAAGCTTTATTGGAGGCGGGTTCACTGGAAAAACAGACCCCGACGGCGGAGGCCTGCGACCAAGCCGTCTTGGAGTTGCTTTATGGCGGTGGCCTGCGCGTGTCGGAACTCTGCGGCATCAACGGCGGCGACTTGGATCTCTCGTCTGGCCTCGTGCGGCTGATGGGGAAGGGCTCGAAGGAGCGCGTGGTGCCGGTCGGCGAAACCGCTTTGGCCGCGGTGCGGACTTACTTGGCCTTGCGTGGGCAGCCCGTGCGGGGCGAACCACTACTCTTGGCTTCGCGCGGCGGGTCGATGTATCCGCGTGCTGTCCAGCTCATGTTGAAGCGCAAGCTCGCGATGGCGGGGCTACCGGCGGACCTGACCCCGCACAAGCTGCGGCACGCTTGCGCCACGCACCTCTTGGCGAACGGTGCGGACCTCCGTCTCGTCCAGGAACAACTCGGCCACGCCTCACTTTCTACCACGCAGATTTACACGCACCTCACCGTCTCAAAACTCCGTGACGTGCACCGCAAGGCCCATCCACGGGCTTAATCCATGCTTTCCGAAACCGCTCCTGCTAAACTCAACCTCTCGCTCGCCATTACCGGTCGGCGCGCGGATGGCTTTCATGAACTCATTAGTTTAGTCGCCTCGTTGGAACTCGCGGACACCTTGGAATTCACGCCCGGTGGTGCCTGGCGCTTGACCTGCGATGATGCCAGTTTGCCTGTCGACGGCACGAACCTCGTGCTCAAAGCGGCAGAAACTTATCGTCGCCATCGACCGGAAGTCGCGTCCGGCCATTTCCATCTCAGCAAGAAAGTCCCGAGTGGTGCTGGCTTGGGCGGTGGCAGTTCGGATGCGGCCGCCGCTTTGCGTATCCTTGATCGCACCGTGGCGCAGCCCTTGGGCCTTACCGCCCTGGAAGTCATCGCCGCGGAAATCGGTTCGGACTGCCCCTATTTTGTGCGCGGACAGCCCGCGGTAATGCGGGGTCGCGGGGAGCGCTTGGAGTCGATACCGTCCGCGGCTCGCGAAGCGTTGGCTGGTCGGAGGGTCTTGGTGGCTAAGCCCCCGTTTAGCGTCCCCACCCCGGAGGCGTACGGCCTCTTGGTGAAGACGGCCGCTTATGTGGATGC
>CAIXHF010000168.1 GCA_903919185.1 uncultured Opitutia bacterium
AAGGACTCGATGACAACGTCGTTCTTGTAACCGATCTTCTTGAGCGCAGCCACGATGGGCTTCCAGTCGAGGGAGTCGCCACCGGGGGTGCCACGGTCGGTGCCGCAGGCATGGAAGTGGCCGAGGTGCTTACCAGCCTTGAGGATGGCGGCGCCTTGGTGCTTCTCTTCGATGTTCATGTGGAACGTGTCGAGGTGGAGTTTCACGGCCGGGGAGTTAACGGCTTTCACGAGGCGGAGGCCCTGATCGCAGGTATTCAGGAAGTCGGTCTCAAAGCGGTTGAGGGGCTCGATGCAGAGAAGGACGCCCTTCTTCTCGGCGTGCTTAGCGAGCTGCTTGAGGTTCTTCACGACGAGCTTGAAGTGCAGAGCCTTAGTCTTGTCGTCATGCGAGCCGATGAGGCCGACAACGGAATAGAGCGGGCCGATGATGCGCGGGCAGCCCATGGCGGCGGCTTGATCAACGAGGGCCGTTAGGTACTTCTGCGCGGTCTTCTGGTCAGCGGCGCTGCCACGGAAGTCGCGGCCCGGGCCCATCGCGGCACAGACGGAACCGATGGCGATACCGGCATTAGCGGCGGCGGCCTTGAGGAAAGCCGGGTCGACATGCGAAGGATCTTCGATGGCGATTTCGACGGTGTCGAAGCCCCACTTCTTGAGCTTCTTGAACATGGAAACGCTCTCGTTGGTAAACGGCGAGGCATAGAGGAAGGTGTTAAGGCCGAAACGCATGATGGGATAGGGGGGTTGGGGAGATGGGCGAGTTTGCCGCGGGGCTGGACACGGTCAAGGCTGGGCGTCGATAAGAAAGGTTTTAAGGGACGAGCTCCCCGACGATTAACAGGCCGCCCGGGAAGAAATGACGGTCTGCAAACCGCTCGGGCTTATCCATCTTCTCTTTGCGCTGGGCCAAGATGGCGGCCTTATCAAAGGCGTCCGGCAGGAGCTCGAGGCGCACCGTGTGGACCGCATCAGCCAGTTTAGTGCCGACCGTAAAGGTGCTCAGGCGGGCATAGGTGCAGTAGGCATCGAAGCGCGTCATGACCTTAGGCGTGCCACCGTCGAGGGTGACGGCGACTTTGCCGCCAGCCGGACCAACGATGTCGTAGACGGCGCAGTGGGTGCCCTTAAACTTGAATTCGATGGCTTGGCCGGGCTGGGTCAGACGGACGAGTGCGGGCAAGCGGTTCGTATAAGATTTGGCCATAGCGTCCTTGGTGGGGTCGAGCGGCGCAACGCCCGCAGGCAGTTTGGCGGCGGCAATCGAAGTCAGTGAAGCCCGCTCAAAATTATCTACGACGAGCGGTGCTGGGAGTTCGTGCTTCATCGGCTTGCCGGAGGCTTGGCTGATACCAGGCAGTGAACGCACGATAGCTTCGAGGTACATCTGGTGACCGGTCTCGACGTGAGGGTGCACGCTGTCAGGTGCGAAGACGACCTTATCACCGAGCGTCGCTTTTTCTTCCGGGGTCTTCGGGAGTGGTGACTTCCAGAGCACCTTGCCCTCCTTGCTGAGACGCGAGACTTCCAGGCCGAAGTGAATCGTCGGGATGCCGTAGTGGTCGGCGACCTTCTCCATGGCGGAAGCGGAGCGGGGGAACTTGCCAGCAGCGATACCGGGGGCCATGCCCTCGACGAGCGTATAGACAAAACAGATATCGCAATTCGGATTAGTCCGCCAGGTCTGGCGAACGATGCCTTCCATGCAGCGGATAATCTGTTC
>CAIXHF010000169.1 GCA_903919185.1 uncultured Opitutia bacterium
GCGGCACGCTTGCCCTTGGGCTCGGCCTTGGCCTTCGGGTCGGGCTTTGGTTCGGTCGCAACGGGCTCGACGGGGGCGACGGGAGTGAGTTGCGCCAGCTGAGCTTTCTGTTGGGTGTAGAGTTCCACTAACGCGGTGAGCTCAGTCGGGCGAGGGGAGCGGGTGCAGACATGACGGAAGGCCAAGGCAATCTGATCCTTCGGGTCCGTGGCTTCCTTGCTGACGCGTAAGGCGATTTGCTGGGCCGACTCCACGAAGCCAGGATTGTTCAGCAGTACCAGCGCCTGGAGAGGTGTGTTGGTGTTGAGGCGTTTGGGTTGGCAGATTTCGCGGGAGCCGGCATCGAAGATTAGCATGTTGTCCGGCGGTGCGGTGCGTTTACGGAAGGTATAGACGCTCCGGCGATGGGCGTTTTCCTGCACGCTGGCGCCGCCGACTTTTTCAACGAGTTTGCCGGAGGCCAAGAGGGCTTGGTCGCGGACCATCTCGGCGGTCAGGCGCAGCACCGGGCCGCGAGCGAGCCACTTGTTGGCCGGGTCGATTTCGCGGGCCGCGGCCGAAGGGGTCGACGCCTGTTGGAACGTTGCGCTCAGCACCAATCGACGGAGCATCGCCTTCGTATTCCAGCCGCCACGGACGAAGTCGACGGCGAGGGTATCGAGTAATTCCGGGTGCGACGCTTGGTCGCCTTGCAGGCCGAGGTTTTCGCTTGAAGCGACAAGGCCGTTACCAAAGACATGCGCCCACAGTCGATTGACGGCCACGCGGGCGGTCAGCGGATTTTTCGGGTCAGTCAGCCAGCGGGCGAGTCCGAGTCGATTGCGCGGCTGTTTTTCGTCCCAGGGGAAGACTTGGGTGGGCACGCCTGGCGCGCACGGCTTGGTGAGGTCGGGCTTGTCGTATTCACCGCGGGTGAGCACGTAGGCCATAGGTGCCAAAGGGGAATGCTCCATCGCGAAGAACGCGGGCACCGATTCCTGATGAGCGGCGAGATCGCGGCGCGCCTGTTGAAGTTTCTTCCACGCTTCTTGGAAAGCGGTGTCCGTGCGTTCGCGGACGTGCGTCAGTTGCATGGCTTTGGGTAGCGTCGACGGGTCGAGGCCGTGTAGGCTGGCCACCTCAACGGCGGTCAGCGCTTGGTGCCAGAGCTGAACCTCGTCGAGGGAACCGTTACGGAAACCGGCATCACGGGTGCGGGAACCGATTTCGAGGGCGTTGTCGCGCGACTTGGCGTGAAGCGTATCCCGCACGACCGTCGTGGCGATCTCGCGGCCATCTAAGTAGAGGTGGAGGCCGGAGGCCTGGGAAGAGCCATCATAGGTTGCCGTAAGGCGATGCCAAGCGTTGAGCGGCAGTTCGGCTTTGGTGATGATCGAGACCGCGCTATTGGGCCAGAGGTGAATCATGCTCCAGCGGAGTTTCCCCTCGGTGACCAGCAGTTCCACGCCAGTCGCATCGCCGTCGCCGGTATAGAAGCCCGTGGAATGCAGAACGGTGGCGCGGGTATTCTTTTCGCCGAAGCGGATGAACGCGGAGAACGTGAAAGGCTCGAATCGTCCCAGTTGGCGGAAGTCGGGGAGGATGAAACCCGCATCGCCATCAAACTTAACCCCTTGGCCTTTCACGCCGGGGGTCAGTTGAAGGTCTTCAGGAGAACTGCGTCGTTCAAACTTCGCGGGCTTACCGTTGGCGATGGCATTGTCGGCGCCCGTTTTGCTAAACACATCCAGTGGCAGGTGTACCGTCGGTACGGCCGGAGCTGATGGGCCGAGGTTCGCGACGGACGGAGTCGGGAGGGCCGCGAGGGCTTTTTCGGCGGCGACGATGGCAGCTTTCAACTCTTGTTCCTTGGTGCGGTCGGCGTCTGACTTGAATAAGCGCACAAACGGTGGCGGCACTTCGCCGTGATAAGAGAGTAGGCCATTCTCGTTTTGGTCACCGAACAGGGCGGCCATAGAATAATAGTCCTTTTGCGAAATCGGGTCATACTTGTGGTCGTGGCAGCGCGCGCACTCCATCGTCAACCCCATGAAGCTGTAGCTCGCCGTACTGACGCGATCGTTGATGCCGTCTTGACGGAATTCCTCGGCGATGGAGCCGCCTTCGAAGGTCATCCGGTGCAGGCGATTGAAGGCCGTAGCCACGCGTTGGTCCTGAGTCGGATTGGGGAGGAGGTCGCCCGCCAGCTGCTCGGTTAGGAATTGGTCGTAAGGCTTATTGTCATTGAGTGCCTGCAGGACCCAGTCGCGCCAGGGCCAAGCGAACATCCCATTGTCCCCAGTATAGCCCCAAGTGTCGGCGTAACGCGAGAGGTCGAGCCAACTGACCGCGAGGTGTTCGCCGTAGCGAGGGGAAGCGAGGAGGGCATCGACGCGCTTCACGTAGGCGTTAGGCGATTTGTCGGCGAGGAAGGCATCGACCTCGGCGGTCGTTGGCGGGAGGCCGGTCAGGGCCAAGGAGGCCCGGCGAAGGAGCGTCACACGGTCGGCAGGGGCCGAAGGCTTCAAACCGACTTGGGCGGCCTTCGCGGCCACGAAATGATCGATCGGATCCTTGGGCCAAGCCGCATCGGCCACTTTAGGCAGTGGGTAGGCCTGCGGTGTGACAAAGCCCCAGTGCCGGTCATACTTCGCCCCTTGCTTGATCCAGCGGGTGAGCACGTCTTTTTCCGAGGCAGTCAGCGGACGGTGCAGCTCGGGCGGCGGCATGATTTCTTCTTCATCGGTGGAGCGGATACGCCCGATGATTGCACTTTTCGCCAGGTCGCCTGGGACGATGGCGGTTTCGCCACTCTTGAGTTTCTTGGTGGCACCGGCAAATTCATCCAAGCGAAGCCCCGCTTTGCGTCCCTTATTGCTATCGGGACCATGACAGCCGAAGCAACGATCCGATAGGATGGGGCGAACTTCGCGGTTGAAGTCGACCACCGCTTCGTCGGCCGCGTTCACCCCGAGCGTTAAGCCGAGAAGCGCGAGGGCGAGCGGGGTAGGACGCATGGGCAAAGGTATGGGGGCTGGCTTAGTGACCTCAATCAGTGAATCACCCTATTTTACGGTGACGGTCGCCGGGGTTGCAAAACCTTGCCAATAGGATTCCAGTAAGAGTGTGTCCGGCTCGCCGGTGAAGACGACGAAGCGGAACTTTTGAGTGAAAAGGGAGCCCGGTGCGATGGTGGTATTCCCGGCGTGCGACGGAGTGTAGGCCACGAACGGCATCGTCGGGTTGAAGCGCGTCGTCTGCGGGGCATTCAGGTTGTCCGGGTGGCAAAGAATCGCAACCCCCACCATTTTGCCATCGGCGGGTCCCCCGAAGTAGAACCAGCGGGCACGTTGGCCATCGCCCTTTTTACGGTCCGTGGCGCCTTCGGAAGTCAGGAAGCGCAGTTTGGCCTTGGCGTCCCAGTCTCCACGACCGCGGAAGCCGAGGCCGCCGTAGATATGTTTCGTCAGTTCCAAGGGGTCAGTGGCGATATTTTTTTGGGTCGTCTCAACGTCAAAGACGTTGGCGCGGGCGTTAGGTCCGCCGGCGTAGCACCGCACTGTCCAGACCTCGTCGAGCACGGGCACGGCGGGTTGCACGCCCGTGTCGAGGCTGCGGAGTTTGGAGGTAAAGCCCCCTTCGACGGGACC
>CAIXHF010000170.1 GCA_903919185.1 uncultured Opitutia bacterium
CTTCCCCCTCCCCGCCCCCTTGGGGAGAGTGATGGCATGTCCCCCGCGGAACAGTTAACGGCCATGAAGGCCCGCACCGAGAAATTCATCGGGGGAGAAGCTATCCTCAAGCGCCTTGAGGCCGGGAAGACCCTGCGCGTGAAGCTCGGCGTCGACCCCACCCGTCCTGACCTGACCTTTGGCCACATGGTCGTGCTGAATAAGCTCCGCCAGTTCCAGGACCTCGGCCATCAAGCCGTCCTCATCATCGGCGACTACACCACGCGCATCGGTGACCCGACGGGTCGTTCTGATACGCGCCCGGTGCTGACGGAAGCGGAAATCGAATTCAACGCGAAGACCTACCTCGAGCAGGCCTACCGAATCCTTGACCCGAAGAAAACGGAGATCCGCCGCAACAGCGAATGGTTTGGGCAGATGACCTTCCTCGACGCCTTGCAACTCAGCCGCCAGATGACCGTCGCCCAGATGCTCGTCCGCGATGACTTCGCCAAGCGCTACGAAAGTGAGACTCCAATTTCGATCGTCGAGTTCCTCTACCCACTCCTGCAAGGCCATGACTCCGTCATGCTCAAGGCCGATATCGAAATCGGCGGCAGCGACCAGCTCTTTAATATGATGGTCGGGCGCGACCTGCAGGAGCAGGCGGGGCAAGCCCCGCAGGCCGTGCTCGGCATGCCCTTACTTGTCGGTCTGGACGGCGAGAAGAAGATGTCGAAGAGCCTCGGTAACTACATCTCGTTCAATCACAGCCCGAAAGATATTTTCGGCAAGGTGATGTCGGTGCCCGACGCCACGATGTGGGTCTACTACCGCCTGCTCCTCGAACTCAGCGAAGACGAGATCCGCGGCCTACAGGCGCAGCACCCGATGGAAATGAAGAAGCAGCTCGCGACGCGCCTAACGGACCAGTTCCATGGCGCGGGCGCAGGGGCGACGGAACGGGCTGAATTTGAGAACGTCTTCTCCAAGGGCGGCGTCCGCTCGGATATGCCCGAGTTCGCTTGGGCGGCCCTCGCGGGTGACGCCAGCGAAGCCGGCATCGTTGACCTGCTCGCCGCCACGAACCTCTTCCCGTCTAAGAAAGAAATCCGCCGCCTGATTGAAGGCGGGGCCGTGAAAATCGGGGACGATAAGGTCTCCGACCCGGCGCTCAAGGTCGCCCAGCCGACGGGCGAAATCATTATCCAGGCCGGCAAGCGGACCTTCGTGAAGGTCAAGTGACACCGCGACGGCAGGCCTGTGGACAAGTCGGCGAATAATCTGCCGATTATCCCCTTCCCCTGCCCTGCGCCGGCGACCTAATATCTGGGTCTACGCATGGCCGACCCGGAATCCATCAGTCGAGACTTCGTGCACCTGCACGTGCACACCGACTACAGCATGCTCGACGGCTGCTCACGCATCGATCGTTTGATGGACCGGGCGTGCGATATGAACATGCGGGCGGTGGCCATCACCGACCACGGCAACCTCTTCGGCCTCTTCGATTTCTGGAACGAAGCCAAGCAGCGCTCTAAGGGCGACGTGAAACTCAAACCACTCCTCGGCTGCGAGCTCTACCTCGTCTGGGATCACGCCCTCACCGACAAGCCGGATCGCCGCGAGCACAAGTACTACCACATGGGGGTACTGGCGCGGAATTTCAAAGGCTATCAGAACCTCACCAAACTCGTCTCCGACGCGCACGTCCGTGGGCTCCACTATAAGCCCCGCACCGACATCACTCAACTCGCCAAGCATGCGGATGGGCTCATTGGTTTCAGCGGCTGCCTGCAGGGCGTCATCCCCCAGCACCTACTCAAGGGCGACTACGAAGCCGCGCGCCAAGCGTGCGGGCGGTTCGTGGAGATCTTTGGTCGCGAGAACTTCATCATCGAGCTCATGGACCATGGCCTCGAGGAGCAGAAACGCATCATCGCCGACCTCCTCAAGCTCGCCACGGAATTCAACCTCCGCGTCGTCGCCACTAACGACGTCCACTACGTCGATGCGTCTGATAACGTCGCGCACGACGCGATGCTGTGCATCCAGACCGGCGCCCGCCTCGCGGATGAGCGCCGCATGAAGTATACGGCGCAGGAATTCTACCTGAAGACCGAGGCCGAAATGCGCCGCGTCTTCTCCGAAGTGCCACAGGCCATCACGAACACGGTCGACATCGCCGAGATGTGCGATGTGCAGCTGCCCGTCGGCAAGAACCACTACCCGGTCTATATCTTTTCCGAGGGGGTAAAGCCGAAGGTGGTGAAGAAGACGGATGCCATTCTCGATGGCTACGAAAAGCTTAAGAACGACTTGCTTATAGCCGCCGGCAAGAAGGGTGATTTCGCCATCGCCGAAGACACGCGTAAGGGCATGCGGGCGAACGGCTCATACCTCCTCGAAATCGTCAAACACGGCCTCAAGGAGCGCTACGGTGTCGACTATGACAACGCCCAGGACCAGGCCGACGAAAAGATTCCCGGCCCCGGCCAAGCCAGTCCCGCCGAGCTCTGCCGCCGCGTCGACTACGAGTTGGGCGTCATCGCCGGCACGGGCTTCGTCGACTACTTCCTCATTGTTTGGGACTTCATCGATTGGGCGCGCCGCCAAGATATTCCCGTCGGCCCAGGCCGAGGCTCGGGGGCCGGTTCAATCGTCGCCTATTGCCTAAAGATCACGGACATCGATCCGATTCGTTTCGGGTTACTGTTCGAGCGCTTCCTTAACCCGGAGCGCGTCTCCGCACCCGACTTCGATATCGACTTCTGCATGCGCCGTCGCGACGAGGTCGTCGA
>CAIXHF010000171.1 GCA_903919185.1 uncultured Opitutia bacterium
CGTCTGGCCCAAGCCGAGATGGCTTACCGCATGCAAACGAGCGTACCCGAAGTTGCCGACTTCTCCAAAGAATCGGCGGCAACGCTCGCCATGTACGGCGAAAGCGTGAAGACCCCGGGATCCTTCGCCGCCAACTGCCTGCAGGCCCGCCGACTGATTGAAAAAGGCGTCCGCTTCGTCCAACTCTTCCACCAAGGCTGGGACCAGCATGGCGGCCTGCCTGGCGGCATCTCGCGCCAGTGCAAGCAGACCGACCAAGCTTCCGCGGCTCTCATCAAGGACCTCAAACAACGCGGCCTCCTTGAGGACACGCTCGTGATCTCGGGCGGAGAGTTTGGCCGCACCGCCTACAGCCAAGGTAAGATTACCAAGGACAACTACGGCCGCGATCACCACCCGCGCTGCTTCAGCCTCTGGATGGCGGGCGGCGGCGTTAAAGGCGGCCAAGCCTACGGCCAGACCGATGAATTCGGCTACAACATCGTGAAGGACCAGGTGCACGTCCACGACTTGCACGCCACCATGCAGCACCTGCTCGGCGTCGATCACGAACGTCAGACCTTCAAGTTCCAAGGGCGCTACTACCGCCTCACGGACATCGCAGGTACAGTCGTCAAAGGCGTGGTTGCCTAGCGGGTCGCTCCCGCCCTAACTCGGCGCAATGTCCACCGCGCCCCAGGCCTCTGCCGTTCAGCACGGCTCGTTCCGCCTGTACCTCGGCGCGATTGTGCTCGGCACACTCGGCATCCAAATTCAAGGCGTCGCGGTGGCTTGGCAGGTCTTCCAGTTGACTGAGTCCGACACGGCCAACGCTGCCTTAGCCTTGGGCGCGATTGGCCTCGCGGAGGTCATCCCCTTTGTCGGGGCAGTTCTTTTTGCCGGTCATGTCGCCGACACGCATAACCGCCGACGCATCGCACTCTGGGCCATTGCTGCCATGACTTTATTAGGGGTGGGGCTATTTGCCCAGAGCCTCCTCAAATTGGAGATCTGGGTGCAGCTGACCTGCCTTTACGCGCTGGTCATGCTGGGCGGCCTGGCCCGTAGTTTCCTCACCACCGCCCGTCAGGCGATGATCGCCGAGCTCATCCCACGCGAACTCATCCCGAGCGGCGTCCGCTGGCGCAATACGCTCTTCGAACTCGCCTGCGTCATCGGCCCCGGCCTCGCTGGTCTACTGCTCTGGCTCGGTGGGGAACCCCTAACTTATGGAATCATGCTGGGCTGCTTCGCCGGCTCGCTCGTTACCACCAGCCTGCTGAAGCCGACGCAGCTCCTGCAGTCGCGGACCCCTGAGCCAATTTTACAAAGCCTCTCGGCGGGGATTCGTTTCATGTGCAACCACCGCATCATGCTTGGCGCATTCACGATGGACCTCTTCGCCGTACTCCTCGGTGGGGCCGTCGCCCTGCTGCCGATTTTCACCCAGATGCTCGGGGTCGACGAATTAGGCTTTGGCCTCCTCCGTGCCGCGACCTCGATGGGTGCCGTGCTCATGTCGATTTACCTGATCATCCGCCCGCCCCTCGAGCGGGCTGGCCCCGCCCTCTATGCGTCCTTTGCGGTCTTCGGAATCTGCATCATCGGCTTCGGACTTTCCATCCCGCTCGCCAGCGAGCTCGGCTTCGGCCTCCAAGCCGCCTTCGTTCTGTCGTTCTTATTCCTCCTCATCTCGGGCGCGGCGGACGCCGTGAACGTCATCATCCGCCAAACCATCCTGCAGACGACCGTCCCGCCTGAGATGATGGGGCGCGTCTCTGCGGTGACCGCCGTCTTCATCGGGTGCTCCAATGAATTAGGGATGGCCGAATCAGGACTGGCGGCCCGATTACTGGGGACCGTCAATTCAGTGGTCTTTGGGGGTTTGGCGACCTTTGGGGTGATGGGCCTAACCCACTGGCGTTTCCCTGAAATCTGGCACCTGCGGAAAGTCGGCCAAGAACCGACGAAGTAAGGCACTTGGGCTTGTCACCCTCGGGGGCTCTGCTTCATTGACCAGACCCCCATGAGCTCCCTCCGCACCCTCCTGCCCTGCCTACTGGCCGGGCTGGCCTCCGTGGCCTCCGCCCAGACCGCTGCCCCCAAGGCCAACGCTGCCCCGACCAAAGATTGGAATGCGCAGTATGTCCTCGGGCCTGATTCCCAGGAGAAGGCCAACGTGCCCAAGGGCACCATCACCAAATTCCATCTCGACGACTCGAAAACCTTCCCCGGTTACGGTCGCGACTGGGCTCTCTACGTGCCTGCCCAATACGATAGTAAAAAAGAGGCCTGCCTCATGGTCTTCCAGGACGGCATGGGCTACATCGGACCCAAGGGCAACTGGCGGGTCTCGACGGTCTTCGATAACTTAATCGCCGAAGGCAAGATGCCCGTGACCATTGCGCTCTTCATCAATCCGGGTTTCGCCCCCGACAAGAACAACCCCACCGGCAAGGGCAAGGATGGCAAGCCGCTCGGTAAGTCGAACCGTTCTTTCGAGTATGACAACGTCACCGACAAGTATGTCACGTTCCTGCTCGAAGAGATGATCCCGCTCGTCGAAGCCAAGAATTACAAGATCTCCAAGGACCCCAAGCGTCGCGCCATCGCGGGCGCTTCTTCCGGCGGTATCTGCGCCTTCAACGCCGCTTGGCAGCGTCCGGATGCCTTCAGCAAAGTCTTCACGACCATCGGCAGTTTCACCAATATCCGTGGCGTGATCTCCAAGGGTAAGGAAGTCGGCGGCAACCAGTTTCCCCAGATGGTCATGGACAGCCCCAAGAAGGATATCCGCATCTACTCCCAAGATGGCTCGCACGACTTGACCAACGAATTCGGCGTCTGGCCGGAAGCCAATCAGAAGATGGCCGATGCCTGGAAGGCCAAGGGCTACGATTACCAGTTCGTCATGGGCGAAGGCACGCACGACGGCCGTCATGGCGGCATGCTGATGCCCGAAGCCCTCAAGTGGCTCTGGCGCGACGTCCGCTAAGCCC
>CAIXHF010000172.1 GCA_903919185.1 uncultured Opitutia bacterium
CGAACACCCGGCCGTGCAGACGCGTCGCAATATCGACAACTTCCGTCGCCAACTGCAGATGCTCGGCTTCGCCATCGACTGGGACCGCGAGCTGTCCACGACCGACGAGAACTACTTCCGCTGGACGCAGTGGATCTTCCTCAAACTCTTCCGTCACGGCCTCGCTTACGTCTCCGAGAAGCCGGTGTGGTTCTGCCCCAACCTCGGCACCGTACTCGCCAACGAGGAAGTCCAGAACACACCGGAAGGCCCGCGCTCGGAGCGTGGTAGCCATCCCGTGGAACGTCGCCCGATCCGCCAGTGGGTGCTGCGCATCACGGCCTACGCCGACAAACTCATCGAAGGCCTCGACCATGTCGATTGGCCCGACTCCACGAAGCGCCTCCAGAAGAACTGGATCGGCAAATCCGAAGGTGCCGAGGTAACCTTCAAACTCGCTGGCCATGCGGACACGCTGACAGTCTTCACGACGCGTCCCGACACGCTTTTCGGGGCGACCTACATGGTCATTGCGCCTGAACATCCGCTCCTCGAGAAGATCACTTCCGCGGAGCAGAAGGCCGCCGTCTCGGCCTACGTAGCTGCGGTCCGCAACAAGAGTGACCTCGAGCGCACTGACCTCGCCGACAAGAAGAAGACCGGCGTCTTCACGGGCGCTTACGCCCTCAACCCCGTCAACGGCGCCAAGATCCCGGTCTGGACCGCCGACTACGTCCTCATCACCTACGGGACGGGCGCCATCATGGCCGTCCCCGCGCACGATGAACGCGACTGGGAATTCGCCAAGCAGTTCGCCCTCCCCATCATTCAAGTCGTCGGCTCCAAGGACGCCATCGACGTGAACGAGCAGCCATGGACTGAAGACGGCCCCATGGTGAACTCCGGCCCGTTCAACGGATTGTCTGCCACCGAGACCAAGCAGAAGATCACCGCTGACCTCGCCGCCAAAGGCCAGGGTAAGCTCGCCGTGAACTTCAAATTACGCGACTGGCTGTTCTCGCGCCAACGCTACTGGGGCGAGCCCTTCCCCCTGCTCTGGGTCTCCCGCGAAGACTACGCCAAGATCCCGGCCGACTCCGAGGTCCGCGAATTCCTGCCGAAGGAACCCGTCACTTGCCAACTGAACGGCGTGGAAGTCTGCGCCGTACCGCTGACGTCCAAGCAGCTCCCGCTGACGCTCCCAACGGTCAAATCCTACCAGCCTTCCCCGACTGGCGATTCACCGCTGTCAAAGGAACCCGAATGGACCGAGGTCTGGTACGACGTGGCCAGCGGCGCCACGGTCGCGCAAGCGCAGGCCCAACCGGGCCCGCTCTGGGTCAAGGCTTCGCGCGAAACCAACACCATGCCCCAATGGGCGGGCTCGTGCTGGTATTACCTCCGCTACCTCGACCCGCAGAACGCCAAGGACATCGCCTCGGCCGAGGCGCTCAAGTACTGGGGCTGCCCCGACTTCTACATCGGCGGCGCCGAGCACGCTGTACTCCACTTGCTGTACGCCCGCTTCTGGCATCGCTTCCTGCATGACATCGGCGTCCTCCCGACGGCCGAGCCGTTCACGAAGCTCTTCCACCAAGGCCTGATCATGGGCGAAGATGGCGAGAAGATGTCCAAGAGCCGCGGTAACGTCGTCAACCCCGACTCCATCGTCAAGGACCACGGCGCCGACGCGCTCCGCATGTACCTGATGTTCCTCGGGCCGCTCGAAGCCTCCAAGCCGTGGAGCTCCGAAGGCATCTCCGGCATCACCCGCTTCCTCAAACGCCTTTGGCGCCTCTCCGTCGACGAGGCCACCGGCGGCCCGTCGACCAAGATTAACGATCAGGCCCAGGAGCCTGAGGACTTCGTCCGCGAACTCCACCGCACCATTCAGAAGGTCGAGAAGGACATCGAGACCCTGCAGTTCAACACGGCCATCTCTCAGATGATGATCTTGATGAACGCCGCCGAAAAGGCTCCCGCCCTCCGCCGCGAAACCGTCGAGACCTTCGTCCGCTTGGTCGCCCCGTTCGCCCCGCACGTCTGCGAAGAAATCTGGGCGCGCCTCGGCCACCAGGAAAGCGTCAGCTGCGCCGCTTGGCCGAAGTTCGACCCAGCCAAGCTCATCGAATCGACCGTCGAAATC
>CAIXHF010000173.1 GCA_903919185.1 uncultured Opitutia bacterium
AAATTACTTTTGTTGTCGGCGATACGTTTTTCCACCGCCTCGAAGATGGGCTCGTCGTTCTCGTGGAAGGAGACGACCGCACCTGGGCTAGCGACCATGGAAATCTGCTGTCCGCGCGGGGTGTCTTCTTCGACGCCAATCCGGACGGCGCGGGCGATGGCCAAAATCTTGTCGCCGTGTTCCTCGAACTTGGGCCGGGAGGTGTTGGTGAGGATGTCTTCCTGTGCGAGCACGGGGACTTCGAAGAGCGTGCCGACAATATGCACAACTTGCGGATCGGTGATACCGAGGACCTGCACCCAGACCATCCCCGGCCGGCCGGCAAAGCGCCCGACGGAGTCCAGATCGGTGAATTCCTCCACGGTCCAGTGGGTTTCGTCATAGCAGATGACCCGGAATTTGCCTGGTCCGCTCGACTCGAACGGGGACGCCGAGGGGAGTTCTCCCGGGGCGCGACCAATTTCGGTCTCCTCGTAGGTCGTCTCGCCGGGAAGGGGCTGTGCAGCCTTATTCAGGCCTAATTTATCGCGGACATCCTGCATGCGCCGCTCCAAAAAGGAACGAGCGCGGGCCGTTTCCTGTCGACGACGTTCCTGCTGTCGGCTCATCCTCAGAATATCTGACTTATGATGGGGGATGTCAACGCGGGCATGGCTGGTCGTGACCGCCCCCCCCCCGACCAAATTGTATCGGGTAGTGCTGCGTCCTCTAGCTGCTAGCATATATCCCGGTCCCCGGTCCCCCTTTTCACACTGCATCGGGTAGGCCTGGCACTGCGTGCCAACCTAGCTGCTTGTGCCTCCGCTTCGCGTCGTCCCTTGCCTCTGGTAGGGTTGGCACTGCGTGCCAACCTAGCTGCCTCTATTTCGCGGGCTCTGCCCGCGGGTAGGGGCAAGGCTTCGCCTTGACCTCCTACACAAGGAGGACGCGGCGAAGCCACGTCCCTACCATCCCTCCGTAATCCGTACTCTGTACTCCGTAATCTGGTCCCACCTTTGCACCGTCTCCCTTCACCGCCCCCTAGCCAACCATACTCTAGCCAACGCTTCCCCTCGCGAGCTACGCTCGCGCCTACTTCTTCTTCCCAGTGTTGCCGTTGCGGCGCCCGTTCTTGCCGATGCCGTAAGGGGACATTTTCCCTTGCTGGACTTTCTGGAAGAGGTTGTTCGAATTCGTCACGCCCAGGCAATAAAGGGCCGCGGCCACGTCCTCTTGGCGCCCCTCCTTGATCATGCCAGTATTCGCCAGCCACTCGGCTAAAGCGTCGTGGAAATTAGAGGGGGTCAGCTCGAGCTCCTCGCTGGTGTGCCGGAGCCAAAGCTCTGTCCGGAGCGACAACGTGCAATTGCACTTTTTCGAGTAAATCCCGTGGATTTTCTGGAGGGTTTCCTTAATTAACTCAGAGTTCTTGGGGTTTTCGGACATTTTTAGTGCAATCGAAAAAGCGTAAAGGGTGAGGGAATTTCCTACAACTAATAACAGACAGTAGAATGTGAACACTTAATTACACACTGTTAGAAAAATTATAAAATTATAAAGTAAGCCCCCCCAGACAGAGGGGTCCAGCACCTGGCCGGAGAGGCCCAGCGAGAAGGAAAATCGGCGGTGGTGGTCGCGACAGGACTCGAACCTGTGACATCTACAATGTGAATGTAGCGCTCTAACCAACTGAGCTACGCAACCGTACCAACCGCAGGGTTTCCTAGATGGCGAAGGGGGGAAGGGCGGGCAAGCCTGATTTGGCCGTGGGGCTTGCGTAGGGTCAGGGTGGCCCTAAATTGCCCGGAATGGAAGTTTCCGCCCCACCCGCCGCCCCCCGCGTCGCCGACGAGCGCCTAATCCAGCTGACGCCATCCGCTGGTCCCAAGGTCCAAGCCCTGGCAACCCGTGAGGCCGAAGGCCGCTACCTCCGCGTGGCAATCTCCGGTGGCGGCTGCAATGGGCTGTCTTATAAACTCCGCTTCGTCGGTTCCTTCAAGGCTGGCGATATCCTCGTCCGTTCCCAAGCCGTTGAGGTCCTCGTCGACCCCAAGTCCGCCCTCTACCTGCGCGGCACGGTTCTCGATTATTCCGATAAGATGATCGGCGGTGGCTTTAAATTCTCCAATCCCAACGCCAAGGCCAGCTGCTCCTGCGGCGAAAGTTTCTCGCTCTAGTTTGGTAGGGGCGCGGCTCTGTATCGAGGTAGGGTCAGCACTGCGTGCTGACCTAGCTGCCTCTCGCGGGCTCCGCCCGCGGGTAGGGGCAAGGCTTCGCCTTGACCTCCTAACCAAGGAGGACGCGGCGAAGCCACGTCCCTACCTTTCCTCCGTCCTCCGTACTCTGTACTCTGTAATCCTCTTCGGCCTCCCCCTTTCCACTTTTGCACAGGCCGTAGGCCGATTTGCACCTTTGCACGGTCTCTCTTCATCTCCGCCCTCATCTCCGCCCTCGACTCCGCCCTCGACTCAACCCTATTTCTTCGGTCGTCCCATGTTCACCCTCTTCAAGACCGACACGCAGACGGCCGCCCGCTTGGGCGTGCTGAAGACGCCGCATGGCGAGGTCAAGACGCCGGTCTTCATGCCCGTGGGCACGCAGGCGACGGTCAAAGGAATGTCCCCTCAACAGGTCGAGGAGACGGGTGCACAAATTCTGCTCAGTAACACCTATCACTTGAACCTGCGTCCCGGCCGCGAGATCGTCCGCGCCGCCGGCGGGCTCCATAAGTTTATGCACTGGGATAAGCCGATTCTCACCGATAGCGGTGGGTTCCAGGTCTTCTCGTTAGCAAAACTGCGCACGATCACGGACGAGGGCATCCACTTCAGTTCGCACCTCGACGGCAACAAGCTCTTCCTCGATGTGAAGGAATGCTTCGACATCCAGGATGCGCTGGGGTCCGACATCGCCATGGTGCTCGACGAATGCCCGCCTTACCCGTGCGAACGCGCGGCTTGCGAAATCGCCGTTAACCGCTCCATCCGCTGGGCGAAGGAGATGCTCGAATTGGCGAAGTCGCGTGGGTTCTTTGATTCGGGCCGCTTGCTCTTCTGTATTAATCAAGGCTCGGTCTACGACGACCTCCGCGTCCGCTGCGCTGAAGAGCTCGGCGGACTCGACTTCCCTGGTCACGCCATCGGCGGCGTGAGCGTCGGCGAACCGGAGGAGCACATGCTTCATCAGGTCGGGCTCGTGGCCCCGCTTTTACCGGCTCATAAGCCTCGTTACGTCATGGGCGTCGGCACGCCGCCTCAACTCCTCCGCATGGTGGCGCTCGGCGCCGATATGTTCGACTGCACGATGCCCACGCGCATCGGTCGCCATGGCGGCGCGTTCACCCCCGATGGCCCCGTCAGCGTGAAGCACCTCCGTTACCGCGACGACCATCGCCCCCTCGTCGAAGGCATGGATAACTATACTTGCCGAAACTTCTCACGCGCTTACCTGCGGCATCTGCACCATGCTGGTGAGCAGCTCGGTGGCACCTTGCTGGCTTTACACAATATTCACTTCCTGCAGGATCTCATGGAGCAGGCCCGCGCGCACATCGCCGCCGGCGATTACGCGTCCTGGTCCAAGGCTTGGTGCGAACGCTACGAAGCTGGCGCCAAGGACGAAATCCCCGCGGATTAAAGGGTCGGATAGCACCGCGTACTGTCGTAGGCGGATAGCGGTTAGTGTTTGGCGGTTAGATAATTCAGAGACGACTCTGGCCGCTTGCATATATCCCGGTCCCCGCCCCCCCCATTTTTCACTCAGCAACGGGTAGGGTTGGCACAGCGTGCCAACCAAGCTGCCTCTATTAGCGGGCTCCGCCCGCGGGTAGGGGCAAGGCTTCGCCTCGCCCTCCTAATCATGACATGGGCGCGGCGAAGCCACGCCCCTACCTTCCCCCTATACTCAATACTCCAGCCAACCAGTCCCCTTTGTAATCCATCCCTCCGTCCTCGACCCCGCCCTCGACTCAGTCATCGACCCTGCAATCGATTCTGTACCCTGTTTTTGTAATTCCCCTTTCCACCTTTGCACAGGAGCTCCGCTCCGCTTTGCACCTTTACACTGTCTCGTTTCACCTTCCCCCATCCCCCTCTGTTGGCTTCTCCGTACTCTGTACTCCGCACTCTGTACTCTGCACTCCCTTACCTCGCGTTCCCCTCAAAGCTCAACCGCTGTCCCTTCGGCGCATCCGCCCGGATCATGCCGTCTTCGTAGACGCAGACTCCATTGACGAAGGTGCGGTCAATCGAGCACGCGAAGGTGTGGCCTTCGAGTGGCGACCAGCCGCATTGGAAGATGAGATTATCCGCCCGCACGGTGTGCGGTTTGGCCGGGTCGACGACCACGAGGTCAGCGGCATAACCTTCGCGAATAAAGCCGCGCTTCTCCACGCCGAAGAGCACCGCCGGCGCATGACTAGCCCGCTCGACAATCGTCTCCAGCGGCAGCACGCCTTGTTTCCAGAGGTCCAAGAGTATGAGGAGCGAATGCTGCACGAGCGGTAGTCCCGACGGGGCTTTGAAATAGGTCTGAGCCTTCTCCTCGCGCGTATGCGGGGCATGGTCCGTCGCAATGACGTCGATGACGCCCGCGGCCACAGCGGCACGCACGGCCGCGCGATCCGCGGAGGTCTTCACGGCCGGATTACATTTAATCTGATGCCCCAGGCGCGCATAGTCTTCTTCCGCAAACCAGAGGTGGTGCACGCAGGCTTCCGCCGTAAGGCGCTTGCCCTTCAAGGGCGCAGCTGAGAAGAGCGAGAGCTCCTTCGCAGTGGTGATGTGCAAAATATGCAGGCGAGCGTCGTGACGCTTAGCCAGCGCAGCCGCCATCGATGACGAGGCATAGCAGGCATCGGCGTTGCGGATGTGCGGGTGCTCGCCCGCCGGGACGTCCTCGCCCCACTTGGCCTTGGCAGCGGCTTCCGCCGCTTTGATCATCGGGGTGTCCTCACAATGCGTGGCGATCAAGGTCGGGGCGTAGCGGAAGATGCCCTCCAGCGTGGCTTCTTGGTCGACCAGCATGTCGCCGGTGGATGAGCCCATGAAGACCTTGACGCCGCAGACGCGCTTGGGGTCGACGGCTTTGACGAGCTCGAGGTTCGTATTGGAGCCACCAAAGAAGAAGGAGTAGTTGGCAATCGAGGTTTCCGCCGCTCGTGCATACTTGGCCTCGAGGGCCTCGAAGTTCGTCGCCGGCGGGTTCGTGTTCGGCATCTCCATGAAGGAGGTCACGCCCCCAGCGACGGCCGCCCTGGCTTCGGTCGCGATGGTTGCCTTATGCGTCAGACCAGGCTCGCGGAAATGCACTTGGTCGTCGATGAGGCCGGGTAGCAGGAGCTTCCCCTGCAAGTCGATCTCACGGTCCACGTGCGTTCCCGCCGGGATCGTACCGATCCGTTCGATGAGTCCATCGCGCAGGAGGACGTCGGCCCGGAGGCGACGGCCTTCATTCACGAGTTCGGCGTTGCGGAGGGCGACAGTGGCCATGCCTCCACTTTCGCAGGATTCGCCCCGCCCCTGCAACGGGAAACCAGACTTAGAGGCTCGGCTGGATGATGTCCTTGACCTTACCCTTCGTCACACCCTCTGGGCTGACGTTAACGGCGGAGACGCGGAAGGTCGTACCAGTGCGGTGATTGAACTTCAGCGCAAAGTTGGTCACGAGGTGGGCTTCCTCGGGGTAGAGCTCCTTCTTACGGGCCAGCATCGTGGTGACGAGCTCTTCGACCTGCTCAGCGTCGGCACCTGGGAGGGCGACGAGCTTCTTCTTGGCTTCGGCAATCTTCTCTTCGCCTTCGATAGCGGCGTTCCAGATGAGGATTGCCACGTTCATGGCACCCTTAGCGGCGGTACGGTTATTGCCGGCCTGCTCAAGAATCGGCTGCGAGAACTTCGCCAGTTTGTCGGCGAAGGTCGGCACGTGCGGTCCAGCTGGTGCGGGCGCCTGCTTGGGCGTGAACTCCCGTTCGATGGAGCGGGGCTTGTTGTTGCCGAAGGCGCCTTTGGTGCGGCGGCGGGTGCGGGAGTTGGACATGGGCCGGAAGTAAGGCTGTTACTCGAAGCCCGACCCGCCCTGTCGGCAAGCCCTTTCCCTCGTGGCATCCCTTGACAGCCACCCCAGCCTTAGCCAGCCTGTGGGCCTTCCCGCTCCCTGCCGTGTCCGATTACAGCGAAGTCATCCGCGCCCACCGTCGCGATCATCTGTCCCGGCCGCTCTCCCTCCCCCATGGGGTCCATCGCCACTTCGTCAGCACGTTGCTCCCGCTCCCGCTGGAACAGGTCTTCGATTTCTTCTCGAAAGCGGAGAACCTTCAGGCGCTGACGCCGCCGGAGCTCGATTTCCGTATCCGCACCCCGCTCCCAATCGCGATGGGGCAGGGGACGCTCATTGACTACAAGTTGAAGCTTAACGGTCTCCCCTTTGGTTGGCGCACGCGTATCACGCACTGGGATCCGCCCTATGGTTTCGTCGACGAACAGCTCAAGGGTCCATACGCGATTTGGCATCACACCCACACTTTCTGCGATGAAGGCGGTAAGACGCGGATGGATGACGAGGTGCTTTATAAACTTCCGCTCTGGCCACTCGGCGAAGTCGCCTATCCTTTTGTGAAAGGTAAAGTCGAAGGCATCTTCCGCTACCGCCGCAAGCGCCTGAAGGAAATCTTCGGGGTCTGAAGTATCGGGTAGGGTTGGCACTGTATCGAGGCAGGGACAGCACCACGTGCTGTCCTTGTTGTATCGAGGTAGGGTTGGCACTGCGTGCCAACCTAGCTGAACTCTTGTGCCTCCGCTCCCCGTCGTCCCTTGTCTCGGGTAGGGGCGCGACTGCGTCGCGTCCGTTCGCCGAGTGACGTCCGAATCTCGAATTAACTTCGCGGGCTTTGCCCGCGGGTAGGGGCAAGGCTTCGCCTTGCACTCCTACACAAGGAGGGCGCGGCAAAGCCACGTCCCTACCTTTCCTCCGTAATCAGTACTCGATTCAGCACTCTGTAATCCTCTGTCGCCACGTCCCTACCTCATTTCACGTTTCCACCTTTGCACCTCTCTCCGCCCGCGCTCCGTACTCTGTACTCTGTACTCTGTACTCCGTACTCAATCGACACCTTGTCGCGCACTATCGCGCAGACAAGGTGTCGATCGGCTTCTTCCCGGCCCACGCGATGCCGCGGAGGAGGAGAGTCTGGACGTCAGGTCGGGCAAAATTCACATAGGTATGTCCGGGGATGAAGACGAAGGCGCGCTGCGCACCAGGCTTCTCGTATGTCCATAACTGCGTCTGCGCTTCAAAGCCGTCGGCCTTCTTCTTCGGCGTCGGCGCCGTCGCGAGCGCATGGACTCCCGGGAGCATTTCGAGGTCGTAGTAGATTTCATCCTTCATGCCGAAGTCAGCGATGCCCTTGGTGATCGGGTGTTCCTTGTCCACGAAGTTGAGTTGCATCGGGCCTTCGCGCCACTTGGTCACTTTATTCCGCCAGGTGCCGCCGATAAGGTCGCGGTAATACTCGGTCGCTGGATCATCGACCTCGGGCTTATTGGTCTGGCTGGCCACGGCGCCCGCGTGGATGACCACGAATCCGCCACCGCGCTTGGCGTAAGCATCGATGAGCTCGCGCTCGGCGGGCTTGAAGTTACCGCCGACCTGACGGTGGATGATGACGACGTCGGTCTCCGCAAGCTCTGCCGCTGTCGGGAAGACGTCGCCGCCCTTGGCCATCGCACCCCGGGCATTCAGCAAGGGTACCCAATCACGCAGGAAGGAGGGGTGGTCATGGTCGCCGGGGCCATGGGACTTTGGACCGGAGCGAAGAAAGACCCGGAGGGGCTTAGAGCCAGGGCCGGTAGCGGGGATTGGATCGGGTCCACCCGTCCGAGGGGGGGTGTCGGCGGCGAAAAGGCTAAAAGCGGCCAGGAGGGGGAGGAGAAGGCGCAGCATCGGTGGGGGAGGGGGAGCAAAAACTAACTAGGGGGTGGAACCTGTCGAGCCTGCGCCGTCGCGGCCCACTTTCCGCGGGCCCGGTAACCGAGGTTTTATCCGTTCATAAAAACTGAGGACCCTAATCTGACCTAAATTAGGGTAAAATCCGATTAGAATGTGAATAAGCCGGCTGACTATATGCCTAAAATATGTGAATAACTCACAAAACCTTGCGATTGATGGTACTAAGCCAGGGCCGGTTTCGGCCCCGATCTTAGGGCCGCGCTACCCACAGCCGTTTTCGGCTAAAATTAATTAAGTATCTACATTTCAGTAACTTACAAAACAATCATTATTAATTAAATAACTTCATATAAATACAAAATACGAGCAATTAGTTACCCGCCGCAGGGATTTTTACACAGCGCGGCTGGGTGGGGTAAAGCACCGTATTTACACCCTGTATCCCAGGAGGGTAGTGCGGTGGCCTCGAAGTTATTTTAACCAAGTCTATCAACGGGATAGGCAGAAGATAGACCCTGCGCCTAATTCAAAAATCGTCGCCGCCGGGCCGATCGTCCGCTGGACCCGATTTCAGCCAATTGGCGGGGCAATCATTTATCCCCCATTTTGACTTGAGTAATACCCCTTAGAGTGGCTACTTTTCCTTAAATACCTACATGCCTGACAAAAAGTTTTCTCTCAAGGACATCCCCTGGGCACTGCGTCGTTTGAAGCGACCTAAGCTTCGGCTGCGCGCCCTCGAGCCCCGTTACATGTTCGACGGCGGGTTACTCGTGTCCGCCGCGGAGCTCTCGGTGCTCCCCGAGAAGGGGGAGGTCCAAAAGGTTTATGCCGAGAAGTTGGCGGCCGAAAAACAATTCACCGAAGCCCAGAAGTCGTTGGACGACGCCGCGAAACTTTTGTCGGCGGCGCAAGCCGCCGCTTACGCTCCCGGTGCCACCGTCGAAACGTCGGAACGTGTTGTGGTGTTTGTGGATACGACGGTCAAGGGCTGGCAGCAGCTCGTCGCGCAAGCCGATCCGGCCGCGCTCATCGTGCGTTTGGATCCGACCCAGGACGGCTTGGCGCAAATCACGAAGTCCTTGTCCGCGCTCACCAACGTCGCTTCCGTTTCAATCATCAGCCACGGGTCGGACGGTCAGCTCGTGCTCGGTGGTCGTACGTATTCCGCGGATACACTGCTCGCGCGTTCCACCGACCTGCAGGTGATTTCTGGTTCGCTCACCGCGGATGCGGATATCCTGCTGTACGGTTGCGATGTCGCCGCGGGCTCGGCCGGGAAGACCTTTGTCGACACGCTGGCCAAGCTCACGTCCGCGGAGGTCGCGGCGTCGACCGACAAGACGGGTGCCGCCGCCCTCGGTGGCGACTGGACGCTCGAATACGCGACCGGCGAAGTCACACACTTCATCTTCGGCAGCAACACGGCGTATGGTTACTTACTCGGTGCGCCGACGCTGACCAATCGCACGGTGAGCGGTGGTCAGACGGGCGTCGTCGACGACTTCCTCCTCGACGATCCCGACACGGTCGGCGTCATTGATTACTTCACGGGTTCTTCGACCGCGACGCTCCAGACGTTCACCATCGACGGCACGACGAAGAACGCCGGAGAATCCCTCTCCCTCGCTGGTAAGGGTGTATTCACCGTTGATGCTGCTGGTCACTTCACGTTCACACCCATCAGCACCTACGTCGGTACGTTAGACGTGTCTTACGTCGTCCAAGGCGATGCGGGCGCAGGCGTGACCTCCACGGGTAGCCTCAAGGTGAACGTCAACGACGCTCCGACCACCGTGGCGGACGTTGGCTCGGCCCTGGAAGATAACACAATCACGAGTGTCACGAGCGTCTTAGCCAACGATCAGGATCCGAACCCCAACACGACCCTGCGCGTTAAGAGCTTCTCGGTCGGTGCTCAGAGCGTTTCCATCGCCAACTACCTGACCAGCGCCACGGCTTCCGCCTCGATCGACATCGCCCTCAAGGGGACGCTCATCGTCAAGGCCGATGGTACTTACACTTTCACGCCTCTGGCTAACTGGAACGGTACGATCAATGCGAGCTACGTCGTCACGGATGAAGTCACCATGGGGGCGGACGCTGCCCTCACCAATAACGGTTCGCTCGCGCTGACCGTTACGGCGGTCAACGATGCGCCTAACACCGTCTCTAATGTCAGGACCGCGGCCGAAGACGGCTCCGCCTCCGGCAACCTGCTGCTGAATGACAAAGACCCGGAAGGCAACACCATGACGGTGACGGCCGTTAAGATCGACGGCGGGAGTCCTATCACCATCCCAGCGGGCAATACGAACAAGGCCACCTACCTTTCCTACGTTAGCGGCACGTATACCCTCAGCGCGTCGACTTCCGTCAATGACGTCGGTACGTTGACCCTCAAGTCCGATGGTACGTACAATTACACCCCGGTCGCGAACTGGAATGGCTCCGTCCCCGTCTTCACTTACACGGTTTCGGATAATGGTTCTCCGAGTGCTTCGGCGACGAATACCCTAACCGTCACCATCACGGCGGTCAATGACGCGCCTACGGCGGTCAATGACACGGCTTCTGGCTTGGAAGATGCGACTTCAATCACGGGTAACGTCATCACCAACGACTCCGACATCGAAGTCACCCGCGGTGAAGCGGGTGCTGGCCTGACGGTATATTCTTACACCGTTTCCGGGGATGCGAACGTTTACACCGCGGGCGCCACCCCCACCCTGATTACGGGCAAGGGTTCGCTGACGCTGAATACCGATGGCAGTTTCTCCTTTGTGCCCCTGGCCAATTGGAACGGCACCGTGCCGGTGGTCACCTATACCTTAAAGGATAGCGGTGGCCTCACCTCGACCGCCACGTTGGCTATCTCGGTCACGCCCGTGAATGACCAACCGGTCGCCGTCGCCGATAGCTTTACGATTGGTGCTGGTGTCACGTTGAACAACAACGTCCTGGCGAATGACAGCGATGTCGACGCCAGCTCGCTATCGGTCACGCAGTTCACGGTCGCTGGCCAGACGAAGACCGCCGGCCAGACGGCGACTATCCAAGGGAAGGGCTCGATCACGATTACTTCCAATGGTAATTTCACATTCACCCCGCTGGCCGGCTTCCTGGGTGGCGCGACCAACGACAACGGACGTATTCCGGAGGTTACGTATACCGTTTCTGATGGCACCGGTCTGGCCAACGGCACGAACACCAGTACGTTGTCCATCTTCGTCAATGAAATCCCGGTCGCACAAAACCAGAGGATCGACACGACCGAAGACACCTCTCCGACCTTCAATGTTCTGACCAACAGCGACACCGCCGCGGTTGACCCGAATAACGATACGCTGACGGTCAAGAGCTACACGGTCGCTGGTGACAATAGGGTCTACACCTTCGGACAGGAAGCCACGGTGACCGGCAAGGGCCGCATTTCCATCGCGGCGGATGGGACGGTCTCACTGGCGTTGGATAATAATTACAATGTAAGCCTCGGGGCTTTCCCGGTCGTCACCTATATCGTGACGGACGGTCTCTCGAATTCGGTTGCCAAGACGATTACCATCACGGTCTCGGCAGTGAACGACGCCCCGGTGGCGACGGCCGTCACGACGGCCTTCACCGTCAATGAAGACACGAATCTGACGGTGACCGGCCTGTCCGTCAGCGACGCCGACTACACGGAGGCAGTCAACGGCAAGCTCCAAGTCACGCTTACGGTGCTTCACGGCACCCTGAATATCGGTGGCGCGCAAGCCGCTGCGGTGGCCTTCGTCAACGGGACCACCAATGGCGCGGACGCCCTCAGTTTCCAGGGCACCAAGGCCCAGCTGGATGCCGCCCTCGGCGCCCTCACCTACCGCGGGGTCCTTAATTATAATGGCACTGACACTATCAACATGGTGGTCAGTGACTTGGGTAATACTGGCACGGGCGGTACTTTAACGAATTCCCTCGACGTTGGCATCACCGTGGCGGCCGTCAACGACGCCCCCACGCTGATCCCAGTTTTAGCTGGCGCCGCGGGTGCGATTACGGAGACGGATTCGGCTAACCTCATTGCCACGGGCAGGGTCTCCCTAGCGGACGTCGACCTGACCTCCACGGTTTCGGTGTCGATCGCCCTCGCTAGCCGCGTTGGGAACGCCAACGGCCTCATAGACTCTGACTTCGAAGCCCTCCTCTCGCTTAGCAGCAGCGGGCTGGCTATCACCGAGAACAGCAAGATCCTCACCTGGACCTTCGACTCGGGCATCAACACCTTCGACTACCTAGCTGTAGGCGAGACCCTAGTTCTCACCTATACCCTTGACGTAGACGATACGAACGGCGGGACCACTTCTCAAGAGGTCGTCATCACGATCACGGGCACGAACGACAAGCCGTCGATCGCCGTGGGAACCTCGGACAGTGACAGCTCCGCCCTCGATGAGACCGACGCTGGCCTGACCGACTCTGGTACGCTCACCATCACGGATAAGGATACCACCGACGT
>CAIXHF010000174.1 GCA_903919185.1 uncultured Opitutia bacterium
ACGCTTTTGTCGGCGGGGCCATCGTCGGAAGGCCCATGGGGTCAGGCCGTATCCACGCGCAGCCTGAACCAAAAACCGTGTCATTTAGGCGAATTTCGGTTCAGCAATCCAAAGGTACGGCCTGACCCCGTGTTCGGCCCCCACCGTTTATCAGCACGAAGAACCATGCCAGCAGGAGCACTAAGAAGAAATAGTTCTTCCCGATGCCCGCGAGCGGGATCGAAGATTGATTCTTTTCCGTGCCGGCGGTCCGCTCAAGAATCCGGTCCTGTACGGACTTTGGCAAGTTCGCGTACCAGGCCATGCCTGCCTTGAGCTTACCCAACTTGATGTCCCAATCCGGCGAGCGCTGGCGGCGCGGAGGAGGGCTGTCGGTCGGAGCACCGCGATCATAATTGGCGCGGCTTTCTTCGTCCTTCAGGATTGTATAGGCTTGGTTGATCTCCTTGAGCTGTTCGTTTGCCAGTTCCCACCGGGCGCGCTGCTTAACTTGATCGAAGTTGTCCGGATGGATTTCTTTTACCTTGAGCAAGTAGGCGCGCCTGATCTGTTCCGACGTGGCGTTACGTGGAACTCCTAGAATTTCATAGGGGCTCTTATTGCTCATGGACGAAGGTGCTTCTAGGAACTGTTTGTAGATATATCCATCCCGAACGCCGGGCCCAACGGCGATAGCCTTAAAAGCCGTAGGGTAGCCCGGCCGACTCCGCTCTTGTTCTCAGCAGCCAATAGCCCGTTTAAATATACTATTATATCTTTCATATTCAAAGAAGGTTGTCCTGTGAGGCGCGGGGCTTTGCATAAGGCCATGCCCCTGCCGATTTGCCACGAGCCCAAGTACAAAGACCAGTTAGATAAGTTTCTGCGCGATTGGCCAATCTCCCGGGTGCGGACGATGCCGCTGACCGACTATAGCCGCATCAACAACGATACGGACGAATCCTTCCGGGG
The DNA here is from genome assembly GCA_903919185.1 of uncultured Opitutia bacterium. GTDB lineage: Bacteria > Verrucomicrobiota > Verrucomicrobiia > Opitutales > UBA953 > UBA953. The sequence continues at coordinate 952 of CAIXHF010000174.1, forward strand.
CTCTTTTTGCTACGCCTTAGAGCATGAGACACCTTTAGGCATCGGCGGAGGTAACGCCCTCAAATTCGGGGTCTATGAGTTCAGGAAGCCAACCAAGATGCAGAAAGCTCTACAGGATACCCGCTACGCGTGGGATGCCGAGCTTGGTAAAACGGCTGAAGACGCCTACGCCAAGCTGCGGAGTCAGATCATCGAGGTCATCGAGGCTGCACAGGCCGGAGAATACGCTAAGCTCGACAGCAGCCCCCTACGTCGAGCCCTTAAATGGAAAATCGCCTTCCTCTACCAAAATCAAGATCGCCCCGGCATTGTGGGCTGCGTCGTCGAGGATGCACTGCGTGACTATTTCAAAGAAAAGGTTCCGGGGGTCGATGCCATGCCGGTATCTCAGCTCCACGCCCTCGCGATTGAAAAGGGTCCGGAACGACTTTGCTTGAACCGAGTCGGGTGGGCCCTGTGGGACGCGGTCAAGGCGGAGGAAACTGAGCCAACCGAAGACGAGCCCGATGAGGCAACGACCCCCAACCGGGGCTACTGGAATTTCAGTTATGGGCAGGACGATGCTGACGGCATCAACGATTTTGAAACGCTCCTGCGAACAAGAGAAATTCGCGCTGATTGGCTAACGACCGAGTCATTGGCCAATCTCTCGGCCGACAAGGATCAAGGCAAGGCCGACGCCTTGGAACTCCTGGATACCGAGGATCAGTCGGAGGAGACCAAGGAGGCCGGCAGGCGACCTTCCTTTAACTTCTACCACATGGGTATCCCTAAGGGCGCTATCCTTTGCTATGCAGCCGATCCGACGAAATCCGTGGAGGTTATTGACGAGCGCCGGGTGAAATTCGAAGGCGAAGAGGTATCCATGACCGACGTGACGCAACGTCTGCGTGGCACGAGCTACTACATCGGACCCATGCCGCATTGGACTTACAAAGGCGAAAAGCTCAGCAACTATTACAACCGAACCTATCCGAGCCGAAAGCCGACAGGAACGGCGCTGATGTGCTGGCTCTTCGCCAAGAAGATGAAAGCGGGTGACGTCGTCTTTGCCCGACAATCGAAGACTCAGGACTACATCGCCGGCCTAGTGGTTTCTGACTACCAATTCGACACCAACCGCGAGACCTACCAGCACTACCGCAAGGTCCAATGGCTGACGACGAACAGGGTGCATGTCGCTCGAGCCGCTGACATCATCACCAAGGCCCTGACCGACATCTCCTACGGTAATTGGCTCAGCTACGTCGACGAAATCGCCGCCAAGCTCGGCATCGACCTCGAAGCTCTGCCCCCAGTACCTGCTGCGACAGTCATGCCCAATAATCCCTCTATGAACAAACCCACCAACGTCATCCTGTATGGCCCTCCGGGCACAGGCAAAACCTACCGCACGCGCGGGCATGCCCTGAAGGTCTGCCTAGGGCTACCCGAGGACACCGAGGAGTCGGTTGCGAAGGATAAGTTCGCCGAACTGATCCGTGAGAAGCGTGTGGCGTTTGCAACGTTCCACCAGTCCTACGACTATTCGGATTTCATCATCGGCTTCAAGCCGGTCGCCCATGAGAACGGCTCGATGGGTTTCAAGGTTCGCAAAGGGCTACTCATGCGCATCGCCGAAGAGGCGGCCAAGCATCCGGAGCAGAGCTACCTCCTGATTATCGACGAAATCAACCGTGGCAACGTCTCCAAGATCTTCGGAGAGCTCATCACCCTCATCGAGTCCGACAAGCGCGCCGGTGCCGGCTTCCAGGTAGAGGTCACCCTCCCCTGCGCCTACGAGGGCGCTGACGGCAAGGAGACCTGCCAATTCAGCCTTCCCTCCAACCTGCACTTCTTGGGCACGATGAATACCGCTGATCGGTCAATCGCGCTCCTCGATACTGCCCTTCGTCGCCGATTTGAGTTCAAGCACACGCCCCCGCAGCCTGAGATGCTCAGTAATGACCTGGACGGCATCAATCTGCAGACCCTGCTCACGAAGCTAAATAACACTCTCAAGGACAAGGTCGGGCAAGACCATCAGGTCGGCCACGCATGGTTCCCGCTCGCAGGCAAAAAAGACGCCACCGCCCAAGACGTCGTCGACGCCTTCAAGAATAAGATCCTGCCGTTACTGGAGGAATGGTTCTACGATGACGAGAAGGGCAAGCAGGAGCTTCTTGGACAGTTCACCGAGGGCAACGTGGTCACGGCGAAGTCGCTCGCAGCCTACTCTACTAAGTAAGCCCGACCTTGGACGAGCGAGAGCCCATCATCGTAGGAGAGTATGAGTCGATACCCATCGGCTCAGCCTCCACGCGTGGCTGCCTCACCCGTGAAGAGGCGGAGACGCTAGTCTACGACTTGCGCAAGCAGTTTGGGTGCAAGAATCCCAGTGAATGGTTTCGCATGCGCCGAGATAGCGTGATCGCGGGCGGCTGGGTTGGCGTGCTCACTCTGCCCGGCATCCAAGTCTCGGTCTACCCCAAGATCGAGACGCACGTGGATGCCGAGCAAACCGAGGCAAAGGCCGCCCCCAAGGCCGACCTCTTACTGATGCTAATGGGGGCGGGGTTCATCGACCTCGACCCTAAGGACGCCTCCAAGCTCGCGAGCCAGGATTCATTTATCGACCACCTCGCTCAGCTCTATAATCGCCGCTTAGGCCGAGAGCTTACGCGCGGCCTACCGCATGATTACGTCGAACGCCGAGGCCTCCTCGGCACGCTCCGAGGTCAGATAGACTTCCCGGCGCAGGTCTTAGCCGAAGCCCAAGGAACGCCTGCGCTCGCCTGCGTCTATGATTCCTTCGAATCCGACACCCGAGTGAACCGCATCCTGAAGGCCGGACTGAAAGCTGCGCGACGCCTCTGCCGCGGCACCCAGCTCAGGAAGAAACTCCGTCAGACTGAGATGCTCCTGGGCGAAGTCGCCGACGTCGAGGTGAGCGCAAAGGACGTGGAGAGGCAGCTTTTACGCCTTCGGCGCAATGAGTCCCACCTCCGCCCTTTACTCAAGTGGGCTCAACTCTTCCTCGCTAGCCGCTCGATCGATATCCGTGGGGATAACAACGGGCAACGCGGGGCTGGCCTGATGTTCCGCATGTGGGAGGTCTATGAGAAGTATGCTCTCAATAAGCTAAACGAAACCTTGGCGGTGATTGGCGGTAAGGCCGGCTGCACGCTAGACGCTGTCGGACAGATTCGCGAATGGCACTTGGCGTCCTTTAGCGATGGCCCAGAACGCACCCCCGCCTTCCAGCTCAAACCCGACATCCTCATCCGCAAGAACGGCGTCCCGATTCTCATCGCGGACACCAAGTGGAAGACCCTGGACGACGAAGAAGATTCGAATCTGCGAACGCTGGGCGTACACCAAGCCGACGCCTACCAGCTCTTCGCCTATTCACAAATCATCACCCCCGCCGGCCAGAGCCCACTCCCCTTGGCGCTCCTCTATCCCACGCCAGGCGAATACACGGAAACTGCCTGCAACCCCGACAGCCCCTTAGGTCATCTAGGCGAGCCCGAGCGCACCTTTTACCTCGACGCCCACGACCCCCACCCTGTCGAGTTACGCATCCTCAGGTTTCCGCTGCCGACGATCAGACCGTGTGTGCTTATGGGATATCCCTGACCGCTTTGCCTTCGGGGCCTAGGCCTTACTCGTTTGGCGGCAGGTCGATGGGGAGTAGGCTGTAGTCGATCTGATAGGGGCGCCACTTTCGGACGGCGATCAGGCTGACGGATATCTCGTCTGCTGAGATGGGCTGGGTCAGCCGGAAGTTCATCTGTTGGCAGACCAACTCCCAACCGTCTGGGAGCCGGGTCTGTATACCGCGAATCTTTGCGAGCGTGTCTGCGGGAGACTCCCCGCGCTCAGACAGCAGCATGTCTGTGTCTACTTGGGGAATCCAGATCAGCACGGGAGCCGCATCGATATCCATCACATTAAACATTTCAGGGTACTCTTTGAAGAGGTCGGTCTTCACTTCTTTGACATCGAGACGGCAGAGCTCGTCGATTAGTAGGACAGTCCGGCTAATGAGTTCGGAGCCCTTCTTCTTTCCGCAAGCATAGCGGACGGCCGTCTCCCTGGAGGGCGAGAGGTAGACGGCTCCATGCTGAAAGTTCAGGCCGCCGTTCACCTGTTTAGCCATCAATTGAGCATTGCCGATGTTGTTACGAATGATTTCCGAGCTGGCCGTGTGCTTCTCAGCGATAGGTAAAACCTTCTGGAGACACTCCAAGACGCGCCACTCCTTGATCGGATCCCAGCCCCCTAGGCCATGCTTTCCGATGCTCTCGACAAATAGGGTACAAGTGCCGTGGTAGAGCGGGAAGTCGAGTTTAGCCATTGGCGACACTATGCCCAGGCCCGAGCCGACCGCAATGGGTGGATAGTGACACCTCACCGCACCAATAATGGGGTCAGACCCCAGCGCTTTAGCCTGACCCCATTATTGGGGTCTGACCCCGTTGTATGTGTAGTGCCGGGAAGGCTATTCCCAGACGTAGGATTCGGGGTCGGGGAGTCGAGGGCGGCCGTAGGGGGAAGTCCCATGGGGTCAGGCCGTACCCACACGCAGCCTAAACCAAAACCCGTGTCATTTAGGTGAATTTCGGTTCAGCAATCCAAAGGTACGGCCTGACCCCGTTTGCTGACCCCTTACTGCGTCTCCCCGCTACCCTTATCGGGCTGCGCCTCATTGGCTGCCGACATTCGGGGAAAGATCAGCCCAGACTCATCTTCCTTAAGAAGCTGATCATCCAGCCGCCTCTTTTCTCCGTCCAAGCGCCTGCGCTCGTCGTGGATCGTCTCAGGAGTAGCCGTCATCAGTGCGTCATAACTCGAACCCAGCAGCGCGATCAGGCCAGGCCATTCTTGGTGAAGAACGAAGTCCTCGCGCTTAACCGTAGATCTCAGGACCCCTTCAACAGAGGTGTCATCGTTGATGGCCTTGCTGATTGCCTTGATGGTCTGCTCGTCCAAGTCGTGGCCGACTTTCTCGACAGGCACCATCCGAGTCGCATCAAAAATAGCCACTACGCCTCTGGGCTGTGTCTTGTTTAACGCAATCTCGACCAAGAAACCTTGGGCCAGAACAGGCTTACGGGCCTTCAGATCTGTTGGCAAAGGCGGCAAAACAGTTAGGGAAATGACCTTATCCAGTATCGGCTGTATTCTGGAGAATTGTTCTGCCGCCACGTAGGCAAGGCATACGCCTTGTTCATCGATTCCCGGCGAGATCTTTTCCAGGGCCTCCTTGAATAAACGTCGCGAATTACCCGTCGTCCCCACGTCCGCAATGACGGCACAGCGCTTCCATTGATAATCTTCCCGCTTATCAACCGCCTTTGTGAAGGCGTCCAAAGACACATACGTGAAAACAGCCAGGCCTGCGACTTGACCATAAGCCTTGGCAAAGGGCAGCAGCTGAGCACCAGACGATAAAGTCGGGACTACTGACACCGTGGGCCCGCCCTTGCGCGTGATTATGTGCGGCAAGTGACCTGCGCCAGGATTGAGTACGACCAGCGACTTGAACCTCTGCGCAACAGCGCCCATCAATTCCATGACGCCTTGAGTCATCCGGATTGCCGAGGAAAGGCTCTTATCCACAAACGAGCTGTCGATCGGCTCAGCAAGGATGCGACCGATGCGTGTATCGCTGTGTACTGCCTCCGGAGTCAGATTCAATCCGTGCGCATTCTTGAATGCTGCCGCGAACTGTTTTTGTCCCGGCGTAAATTCCGCATGCGCACGTAATGCCACTAAAAGATCTCTGATAAAATCGAGGCAGGTGCACCGTACCTTTTCATCTAATCGTGCTATTTCCACCCCAAGACGTTCGAGGTCTGGATCGTCTAATTGTGGGGCAGGCTGCCTACCACTATTCTCAGCCAAAGCCATCTTGCGTTGCCTGTGCGCCAAAAGAGCCTCATCCAATTGTGAAAGCACTTTTGACAGCCCGGGGATAGCCTCAGAGGCCTCATTGCTAAGCGATGGACAGGTCGGCAAGTCCTGCGGAGCATGCAACTCACGCCAGGCTTTGGTTTGAATCTCGGCTCGTCGCAACTTGGAGAGACGGACATCGAGCTCTTCAAGTCGCTCTAGCCTTTCCCGAGTCTTAGCATGAAATCGGTTATCAATCGTAAGGTAGTTCGGGGGCAGGGGGAGCGCCTCCAGATCGGTCTTGGTAATCACCCTTCCTTCGCCATCGGCACCTGATGCCGACCTCAGTAGAATCTCGCGAGTCTGGGGAGAGTCCAAGAAAGCCAGCAGGCGCCAAGGCCATTCGTATTTCTCCTTCGGCCTGACTACGAGAACGGTAGCCGCGGGGTAGACCGGCATATACTCATGATACCATTCTAACGGGTCAGTCAGGCCGACGAGATTGCTGACTTTGTAATTACCGCGGTTGGCGATCAGGATTTCCTGGCCTTGCAGCTTCGCCATCTGGCCGGATCCGCGGAGGGCGTTATCGACGAGGCGCTTGCTGATCGCGGCGCGGACATACTGGGATCTGTCGAGCTTCGATGATGTCGTATTGATCGCGGACGCCCCCACCGCCCAGCAGGCCACGAAACCTTCTCCAGGTTCTTGACCCAGCTTCAAGTCGCGCGTGCCAATCCCTTGGTAGACGTAGGCGACGTCCCCGAGGGTGAGCTGCTTGGACTGTTGGGCCGGACCCTTCATTTGGCGTTCTTGTGGGCGTCTCGGCAGCGGATGTTAGCCAGGACGGTCATAGCAAGTTCTGGCTTAAGGCCCCTCCGAGCCAGCCCTTTGACCACCTTGCGAATAACTTTTTCGTCGACCTGATCATCCGGCCCTACGACCGGATACCAACTCTCCGCCGCAATCACTCCTTGGAGGCCGCCGACGACTACCCAGCAGTTCTTCGTGTCCTTTTTCTCCTCGGCGCTGGTCTCCATGGTAAACTGCAAAAGAGTATCCTCCTCCTCTCGCTTATGACGTGCGGCGCGGCGCTTGGCCATTCGCCAATGGGGCACGAGTTCTTCCGGGATTGGCTCTCCTGTGAATGGGTCCGTAGGAATGTCTTCCCCGAGTTGCTGGGTGACTGGCCGCTCCTTTTGGGCCGGTTTCTCTGACCACTTGAGGGCGATTGTTACCAGATCCTTGGCGGCCTGCCCTTCCCAGGCCCCAGCGGCCTGACCCCGCTCGCGGACAAGCCGTTCGGTCATCTCCTTGACGACCTTCTTGGCACGCTCACCTCCAGCCTCGAGGCCCAGCACCCGCAGGCAGCGGATGATGACCCCGGAAAGCAGAGCCGCTTCTGAGTTAATCACCAAGACGCATGAACCGCCCGTATCGAGTTCTTGGTCCTCCGAGGGTATCACCTGGAGGCCGCTGGCACGGAAGAACATAGGGTCTCCCGACGGGGCTTTGACGACGATCTTGTGCTCTTCTCCCTTTTCAAGGGCGGCGCCGAGTTTGAGTAGCTGCGTTTTTTGGTCTTGCTTCATTTCACACACCTTATAGGTATTCAAGACATTCGCAACCAAAATGAACTCTTAAACAGAAAAAACTTAACCAAACCCTACAATGGTATTCAACATCGAAGACGGCGCTACTGGCGCCTCCATCACACTCTCCATCAACGCATTCATTGCCCCTTGGACTAAGGCCGAAGCGCTTGAGCACGTCCTAGGTGCCCTGCATACCCCGGTCGAGTTCCACATCGACCTACCAGAAACAGCCGAAATCTACATCCAGCTACCCCGGAGGGTATGCGTCCGCATCTTTGAGTCGGTAGGCGGCCACTCCACCATCTACGTCGAAGCCCCCTTGGACGCCAACCAGCTCAACGGGCAGGTCATTACCAACATTCAGAGACTCCCGGGGGTCACGCGCGTGAAGATCGCCGAACCCAAGAAGAGGAAGGCCACCCCACGACGCGAATCGGCCTCCATCAAGCCGTTGGTGACCACCCTGCTCTCCTCTCCTGACCTCTCGGGCAAGGTCTTGCTCTGCGATGAGGCCGTCAAGAGGCTGGATGGGGTATTCTTCCACCGCGATGAGGATTTGAAGAACCTGCTGACGCAACTCGGCGCCGCGGCGAAGACCCTCAACGAGGACCTAGCCCTAGGATCTGACGTAAACACGTTCTTCAAAACGAAGCTTCGCATGAAGGGCTTCACCCGGTTCCTCTCCGACACGCAGACGACCCACTACGGTGAAGACTACACCGGCACCTTCCAGGGCGCCACCTACCTCGGCGAATGTCACAGCACGCTCTTCGACGGGACCAACACCTTGAGCGCCCACTTCGTCTACGTCCCGGAACACCGGGCCATCCTGATCACCCGCCTCGGGACCCACGGACGCACCCACCACGACCACTAAAATTTCGCGATCAACAACGGTCGCGCCGAACACCCAACCCAACATGGCGAAATCATCGCCTCCCAACGGCCCCAGCACCACTGGCAAGCCCTCGGGAGGAGGCCGAGGCAATAACCCGTCCGGCCGCTAAGCTTAACGCTTAGTCCTTCAGGGGCCTCCACAGGAGGCCCCTTTTTTGTATGAAGTCCCTCAAGAATAATCCTTGTCCAGCGCCAAGGGGATTGCCCTAGAACACTGGGAGAAGTAAAAGCACCCTATGGCCCTCCCCCAGGAACTTACTGACCCTCTCGGCGCCTCGCAGAGCAAGGTCACGATCAAGACCGTTAGCGCTGAGCTTTGGCTAGGCAACGACACCGGGAACACGCCCCTCCAGATTTGCATCTTCGAGACCGCCACCCCCCTCGCGGAGGGCAAACTTAAGGACCTATGGATTGCTCGCCATGATGGCCGAGCCTACCCGCTCATCCTAGCGGCGGTCTGCGGAACAAACGTAACGATGGCCGGCCCCCTCATGCGGGGTAACGACCTACAGATCACGCCCGACTTGGATCCAGATCAGGCAGGACGTATCCTCAAACTAGCAAAGGCCTGCCCAGATCGCCATAGCGCGATCCGCTTCCTCGACTCTGCACTGGTCACAGCGAAGTCCGAAACCCCAGGCCTAGAAAATAGCGGCCTATTCGCCGACCACGTCCTTCGGCAGGTCATGTCCTCAGATCCGGACAACTCCTACCGCAAGGAAGCTAAGGCAGCGCACGACAAAGCAAAGCCACTGCTGAACAAGACCGGCAAGGACTTGTTCAAGGGCCTCGGATACGCCACCAAGGCGAACGACGCCAGAACCGATATCCTCCTAGACGCCGACCACAAGGAGATCGCCCTGGCCGTACTGCTTCACGAGAGCGAACGTCCGGACACTGCCAGTCCAGCACTCAACGGACAGGCACCGATAACCCATGCGATGACTCAGGCCGAGAAGCGCAACCTGCGCTGGGTGATCACCGTCGCCCATGATCGCTCGATACGACTCTACCCTGCCGTGCTTAACGTTGGCGTGGGACGCCGCGGACCCTGCGAAACCTTCGTCCAGCTCCACACCGGCCTACTTAAGGACCAAGACGCGGGCCTGCTCTGGATGCTCTTTTCGGCAGATGCCCTGGTTCAAGACAAAGGAGCCGTCTACAGGCTGCTAGCCGATTCTAGCCGGTTCTCAGGCACCTTGGCTGAGGCCCTGCGTGAACGCATCTATGGCGAGGTCATGCCGCGACTGGCCAAGGGCATCGCAGATGCCCGCAGGCACCCCAACAAAGACGACGCATACCTGCGGGACACCCTGCAGATGGCGACTCACGTCCTCTTCCGACTCCTCTTTATCGCCTACGCAGAGGACAAGGACCTGCTCCCCTACCGCACGTCGCCGGCCTACCAGCGCAACTCTCTCAAGACCCTTGCCACAGACATCTTAGACGACCTCAGAAAAGGCGTGAAGTGGGGAGACACTACTCGCTTCTGGGATCAGTTCTCCACCCTTAGCCAAGCCATCAGCAAGGGAAACAAGTCCCTCTCGGTCCCGGCGTATAACGGCGTCCTATTCTCCGATGAGGCAGAAGACTCAGTGCACGGTCACGCCCTTACCAAGGTTAAGCTGAAGGACTCTCTATTCGCGCAGGTTCTGTCGGGGCTCCTCCTCACGCACGCCGAGGGCAAAGACCTTGGTCCCGTCGACTTCCGTTCGCTAGGAGTGCGCGAATTCGGCACTATCTACGAAGGCCTCCTGGAGTCAGAGCTGTCAGAAGCAGCCGAAGACCTCATCCTCAAGAACAAGGACGGAGATCAGATCTACGTCACCGCTGGCAAGAAGGACGAGCCGGCAGTTCGTGAAGGCGAGTTCTACCTCCATAACAAATCCGGTGCGCGCAAGGCATCCGGCGCCTACTTCACCAAGGAGTTCGCCGTGGATCACCTGCTAGACCTGGCTCTCGACAAGGCCCTCGACGACCACCTCGTCAAACTCGACCCCTTAACCGAAAACGACGCCGCAGAAGCCATCTTCGACTTCCGCGTGGCCGATATAGCCATGGGTTCTGGACACTTCCTGATCTTCGCCATCGACCGGATTGAACGTAAGTTCCGGTCTTATCTGGAGAAACGCCCTCTTCCTGCCGTCAAACTGCAGCTTCAGGAGCTGCGCGAAGCCGCGAAACAAGAACTTGGCGACTCGGCAGCCGCAGTGGAGAACAAGCTCGAGGATGCCGCCCTGCTCCGCCGTCTCATCGCCCGGCGCTGCATCTACGGCGTAGATATGAACCCCATCTCGGTGCAGCTCGCGCAGTTGGCGGTATGGATCCACACCTTTGTCCCCGGCCTCCCACTATCGTTCCTTGAGCACAACCTCATCCAGGGCAATTCACTCGTTGGCGTTTCGAATGAAGCTCATTTCGAAGACCTACTAGATGACGCACGCTGGGAAGTACGCAGGTATCTCGACAAGGCTTTGCCTGCTATCAGAAAAATGGGGGCCATCGCGGACAAGAATGTTGCCGATGTAAAAGAAATGAAGAAGCTACGTGCGGTCGCTTTAAATGAACTCGAAACGGCGATTGCCGCCATGGACATAGCTGTATGGAACCGAGCCAATGGTAAGATTGTCGGTGAGTCTGGCGATGACCTAATAGGACTGCTTCAGGATCCGGAGAAACTACTTCGTTCAAACGTGCTTCGGGATGCACGCAAAGGCTTACAGCCATTGAGCTGCCGCCATCTTATAGCCTGCTTCCCCGAGGTCTTCCTTCGCAAGAACCCAGGGTTCGATGTACTTCTCGGCAACCCTCCGTGGGAGAAGGTTAAGTTCGAGAAGTCCATGTTCTTCGGCAGACATATCCCAGGCTACTACGGTTTAGCACAGGGCGATCGCAGCAAAGCCGAAAAAGCCCTCGCAAAGACGATCCCGAACGTAGACGAATTACTCAAGTTAGCACAGGCAGAGGCTACGAAAGCGGCAAGCGTCTTGGGTAACCTCTACTCAGACCCAAAGGGGCGATTCAGATACGGAGTTGCTGCAGGAGACCCAGATTTATTTCGCATGTTCGCTTGGCGATTCTGGGAGCTTCTTTCAAAGGGTGGTCGCTTGGGCATAGTGCTACCCCGCTCTGCGTTCTCAGGAGACGGACTAACAGAATGGCGCATGCAAATACTTAGGGCAGACAAGAATACCGGAGATAATAACGCTGAGGTCAGCATCACTGTTCTGACCAATAAGGCAGGCTGGGTGTTCGACGACGTAGATCCACGTTACACAGTATGTCTTTGTTCAATTTATAAACATACTGGCCAGAATGAGCTTCTTCTCAATGGCCCATTCGACCGAGTCGATGAGTACCGGAGGGGGCATAAACTCTTTGCAAGATTCCCAGTAGCCGAAGTGCTGTTGTGGACTGAATCGGCAAAGTTGCCGCTCCTGCCATCAACTAAAGCTCAGGACGCCTTCCGCCAAATCAGGAAATCTCCCAACATGGTCGGCGAGTATGACATTAACGCAACTTGGCGGTGCCGACCATATCGAGAACTCGATGCAACCAGCGATGCGGAGTTTTTTGACCTTACAGGCGTCAAACCGAAGGACGAAACGATGCCTATTTTTAAAGGCGAATCGTTCGACCTATGGGAGGCAGATCGAGGATCAGAACGTTACTATGGATGGCTGAAATCCGACGAAGATACGCTTAAAGAGCTAAGACGAAAACGAAAGGCCAGCTTCCGCCGTGGCGCAAACTCTCCCTGGTGGGGAGCTGATGATCGACACATTCAGGACGATGCAACTGTCGAATGCTTTCACCCACGCGTAGCTTTCCGAGACATCACGAGATCTACTGATTCAAGAACCATAAGGGCAGCTTTACTGCCGCCTAATGTTGTCTGCACTCACAAGGCGCCTGTTTTAATTTGGGCAAAGGGCGACGAATCAGATATGGCCTACGTACTAGGCATACTTTGCTCGCATATATGTGACTGGTACTCCCGTCGCTGGATTGAGATCAACCTTACTTTCTCTGTGTTCAACTGCCTTCCCTGCCCCAGGGTTTCAGCCGATAGCGGCCTCTACAAGGAGCTAGTATCCTCAGCTGGTCGCCTCGCTTGTCGGGATAAGCGATTCGCCAAGTGGGCTAAGTCTGTTGGAGTCGAGTACGGCCCTCTCAAGCCGGAGGAGAAACAAGAGCTAGTCGACCGCGTCGACGCTGTAGCAGCCCTGCTCTACGACCTGTCCGAACAAGAGCTGGAGACAGTCTTTGAGACCTTCCATGAGGGCTGGGACTGGAAGCCGGATCATGCGCGAGTCCTTGCCGAATATCGCCGCCTGAAGACCAAACATAAGATCTAAGCGACATGACCTACCGCCCTGACTTCATCGACAACGCCAAGGATAACACCTTAGCCAAGGCGATCAATGCGCACCTGGCTGAGTTGGAGAGCCGCAAGACACCCGTGGACCAGCTGTCCATAGCCACGGCCTACTTCAGGCCTCAGGGCCTCGCGATGCTCCACGAGTCACTTAAAAAGCTGAAGCACATGAGGCTCCTGATTGGCGCCGAACCCCTGCCCGCAGGCTCTGAGTCCGAGATGCTCCCAGGCGAAGGAACCGACTTCGAGGCCTTCCGTCGCGAGCGTGCGCGCGAAGCCGCCGAGGAGCTCTTAAGCCGCCTCAAGCGCGACCGGGATAAGCTACCCTTCAGCAAGAAGGCCCGGCAGGACATCGAGAGGTTCGTCGAGTTCCTCAACAGCAAGGTCATCGAGACCCGCCAAGTCCGGGATCGTTTTCTTCATGCCAAGGTCTACCTATTCGAGGGTAAGGATGGAGGCGCCATAGCCGGCTCATCCAATCTCACTCCTTCTGGCCTGCGCGGAAGCGACGAACTTAACCTCGGCGTCTACGAAGGCCCCCTGCCTGACAAGGTGCACGATTGGTTCAAACGCCAGTGGGAAGCAGCCGAGCCTATCGATCTGGCCACCATCTATCAGCTACTCCTGGATTACCAGGATCCTTACCACATCTTCATCAAGGTCCTTTTCGAACTCTACTCGGCCGACGTGCTCGAGGAAGACTTCGCCTCTTCCGTGCCGGTTACGGACTTCCAGCGTCATGGCGTCTGGCGTGCCCTAAAGATCATGGAGGAACTCAACGGCGCTATCATCGCCGACAGCGTCGGCCTCGGCAAGACCTACACCGCTGGCGCAATTATCTCCCAGTATAACCAACGCCGGCAGCGAGTACTGATCGTCTGCCCTGCAGCCGTGCGTGATACCACCTGGAAGAAGTTCCTAAGCAACCACCAGCTCCTAGCGGAAGTCGTATCATATGAGGAACTAGCCAGAGAGCACCTGCTTGAGGTCCCGCCAGAGTCGCAGATATCTCAGGGCTTCGGCGGAGCTGGATCATCCTTCTTCGCCTTCGACCAGCCAGGTTTCGTCTCGGACAGGAAAGACAAGCGCCCCAGCAAGCTGACCCAGCATCCGGATGAGTATTCCCTGGTCGTGGTCGATGAGGCTCACAACTACCGGAACCCCTATACGCCTACCCGCGCCGCCGTCCTGCGTAATCTCCTCTGGGGACGCCCTAAGGACATCCTGATGCTCTCGGCCACGCCGGTTAACAACTCGCTCTGGGATTTCTTCAACCTTCTGCGCTTCTTCGTTCGCCAGGACGCTCAGTTCGCCGACCGGGGCATCCTCTCGCTCCAAGATAAGTTCCAGGAAGCCATGGCAAAGGACGTCAATAGTCTCAGTCCGGATGAGCTCTACCCGATTATCGATGCCACCACGGTCAAGCGCACCCGTCTCTTCATCAAGAAATACTACCCCAATAGCACCATCTGGGTAAAGGGTGAGGACGGCGTCAAGAAGCAGGTTCCCATTGTTTTCCCGGATCCCGTTACCAAGTGCGTACGCTACTCATTTGAACGTCAGCTGGGCGACTTCTTTACCGAGCTCGAAAAGTGCCTAGCCCCGGAGGTCGGGGATCCGCTGCTAAAGTTTGCCCGCTACCAGCACGAGTCGTACAGAACGCTCCGAGAGGATGGAGCAGGCGCCGTCCCCATGGGAGCGCTCATCGGCCTGCTCCGTAGCGGTCTACTTAAGCGCCTCGAGTCATCCGCTTACGCCTTCCATCGGACCATCAGCCGCATGGTTAAAGAGCACCAGATATTCCTACAGCAGCTCAAAGCCGGCAAGGTGATCCCTTCGGACGCCCTTCGAGAAATCTCGTCCATCGAAGACGAACTGGACCGGACGGACGACGTCGAAAAGGCTATCGCTGACATCATCAAAAGGGGAGGTTGCGAAGACGCCAATGAATACAACGGCGACCTGGAGAAGGACGTGCGCGCCGACCTCAAGGAACTGGAGAAGCTCCAGAAGATGGTAGCCAAGGCCGCCGAAGCCCAGACCGACGACAAGCTTGAGAAGCTGATCGATGAGATCGCCGCCATCGCCAAGGAAGCAGCCGATGAGGAAGGCACCATGAAGGCCCCCCTTAAGGACCGCCGGAAGGTCTTGGTATTCTCCTACTTCGCTGACACTGCGGATTGGATTCATCGCCGGTTAGCCAAGGCCGTCGCTGAAGACGACAGGCTTGCCGCCTATCGTGAAACCCAGGCCGACCTGAAGAAGTTGAACGGCGGCCTAAGGCTCAGCTGGGTGTCGGGCGGGAACGACTCTGAACTGTCTTCAGAAAAGGCAGCTGCAGGTTTCGCACCTGAGTCGAGCGAACTTGGCGCCCATGACATTTACGACATCATGGTGAGCACCGACGTCCTCGCGGAAGGCGTCAACCTCCAGCAGGCCCGTCATATCATCAACTACGACCTACCCTGGAACCCCATGCGTCTGGTTCAGCGCCACGGTCGTATCGACCGTATCGGCAGCAAGCACCCCAAGGTGTTCCTCAGGTCCTACTTCCCCGACAAACGCCTAGATACGATGCTCAAGCTCCAAGAGCGTATCAGCAAGAAGATCGCCATGGCTGCGGCAGCGGTCGGAGTCACCTCCCCCATCGTCGGGGAAGAGGGGGGAGAGAGAGATTTCGCCGGCGACATCAAGGTCATCATGGACCTGGAAGGCGGAGATCCCACCATCTTCGAGAACGGAGGGACTGCCGAGTCGTCTCAGACGGCCGAGCAATATCGCCAGGAGCTGCGTAAGGCCATGAAGGAGGTCATTTCCGAGAACTCCCTCAAGGATATGCCCGCCAAGGCCGGAAGCATCACTGCCAAGGGTAAATGGCCCGGCTACTTCTTCCTGGCCAAGGTGCGCGCCAAGGTAGGCGGAAAGCCCATGCAGCGCCTGTACCTTCGCTTCATCCATACCGATGCCAACTTCCAGCCGGTCAAGGTAAGTCACGAAGACGGAACCGAGACCTGCCGCATGGAACAGCGAGAAGCTACCTGCCTTAGACTTATCGAGTGCAAGCCAGAGCAGCAGCGCGAAGCAGACACCAATGCGGAGGAAGGAGTCTATGCTGCCTGGGACATTGCCGCAGAGGATATCCTGGCGGCATGGACCTTGGAAACAGATCCTAACAACCTCCTCCCCAAGATCCGCCCGACAAATCGAAACGCGGCTACTTTCGTTCGTGCTAATCTTCAGGGTGCTGCCCGAACTATTACTAGGGAGCAGGAAGAGGAAGCCGACCGGATCATGCTATCCCCTTGGCCGCGGCGAGAGGAAGTACTCCTGCGCACTTGGGTTGCCGGCGAAGAACCTGAGTTTAAGGGCCTCTCCAAACTGCAGCACGCCGAACTTATCGTCCGCAAGGTCCTGTCGATTGGCCTCAAGCCTTCCACGCCGGCCCCCACCCTGCCCCAGATCTCCAAAGAGAACCTGGAGCTGGTCTGCTGGATGGCGCTCAAGCCCGGTAACGCCTGAAGCTAACAAATCCAGCCACCATTTCGCCATTCAATCGCAGTCCGGGATGGGAGCAGGTCAGTGCGGGTCGGTAGGTTAGGGACCCGGGCGCCGTGGTGCTCGTAGTAGTGCCGGCCGTTGGAGAACTCTTCCTTGAGGCGCTTGCTGACGAGGAGGCGGTAGTCGGTATCGATGGTCAGGTAGCCGTTGTCGAAAAGGGTGTGGAAGTCCGAGCGTAGCAGCAGGCCGTTGCCAACCTCGTGCCCTCCCCCGTCCGCATAGGGCCTGATGTGCGCGGCTTCCAGGACCGGCAGTGTCTTCTCTTCGGTGACGGCGCAGCGGCGACCATAGGCATCCAAGACGGCCACGCGGAACCCTGACTGTCCGAGTCGCGGCTTGGCCATGTAGGGCGTGCCATAGCGGTCCTGCTCTTGCTCAACACCTGCAAGAACCGGCTGCGCCTTCAGCCGCTCCTGAATCTTTGCCCACAGTTTAGCGCCTTCGCCCTGCTTGGGCTCGTAACACTTACCCTGGACGATGTTCGGCGACCAATCCGCGGGTTGGTCGACCCACTGGTCCTCCGGAAGCCAGAAGCAGTCCGTTAAGAGTGTGCAGCCGATGGTCTCGTTCGGACCAGTCTCTTTGCCCATCTTCCCTCGCATGCGGGTGATGTTCTCCCTAAAGGTCGGCATGGCATCGGCTCCGTTTCCTTTTCCATAGACCTTCCAGGCCAACTCCAACGGCAACGTGGTGCTACGAACGAACCAACCTCCGCCGACGACCTTGTTCACCGGAGACTTCAGTTTAAACAGGAAAAGCCCGCCCTCGGGGATGGCGCCAAAGCTGCGTTCTCCTCCAGGTGCCCAGAAGTTCACTTCCACGGACTGGTTGGCCGAATGGAACTCGAACCAGGACCTGTCAGTGACGCCGACCCAATACTCGAGCTTAGATAACTTGGCCGAAGATAGGCCCTCGAACTTCTCCGTGATCAGGAAACCTAGCTCACGCAGACGACGGAAGCAGGCTGTGCCTTCGCCCCCGCCGAAATCATCGCCCGTGACCACACGACCCGTGGCATGCTTAAGCGCTAGGGCAATCAGCTGCTTCGGCGGATACGGGCGGCCCTGGTGGATGACATCATAAGTCGTCGAATCCCGGAACCCAGCCGGCGACACTCCGGCATCTAGGTCGGCCAAAGCCTTCTCGACGTGGGCACGTGTAACGACCGCGAAATCCATAAGCCTCAGCCTGCCGCCGGCCGCTCGCCCCGCAAGCCCGTCTCACATATTTTAATATGAGACTAAGCATAAACGCCGATGAGCCACGCCAGGTTACCGCCTATGAACTCCGCTTCTTGAATTCAGCCAACAGAGTCTCCTGGGCGGCATTAATCTCCTGCGTGCGCGCGGTTAGCTTCGCTTTTTCTTCGGCCGTGGCGTTTGGCTTTAAATCCGGATGAGCCTCACGGCAAAGGGAGGTCCAAGCCATACGTGACTGAGCACGGGTGATTTTTCCGCTCAAACCAAGCAAACGAGCTGCAGCAGCAAGGATTAGGGAGGATGAAGTGTCCAAGTAGACTTCTTGGCGATCGTAAGTTTCGTTAGCTGTCTCCGCCGATGAACCCTCGGACTCCAGCGCCTTCATGGTAAGCC
>CAIXHF010000175.1 GCA_903919185.1 uncultured Opitutia bacterium
ACGTAGAACTTACCGGTCGCACCGACGAAGACCCGGTGCACCATTTCATCGTCGACATAGGCGACCACTTCCCAGTTCGCGGGCCGGCGAACAATGAATAAGGGCTCATCCTTGGCCACCCACGCGCCACTCGAAAGCTCGGGGTCGAGCCACTTCACCACTCCATCGCAAGGCGCGAGCGGGCGGAGTTTGGCGGCGGCATCGCGGATGGTTTCGCGCTGGGACTGCACCGTTTCCAATTCGCTGAGCAGGACGGGCAGACGTTCGGATAATTCTTCGGACACACGGGCGGAGGCGACATCGGCGGAAACGCGGCGAATGCGGGCCTCCACCTCTTCAAGCCGTTGGTCAAGTTTGGTAGAGGCCATCGTAGCCAAGGGTTGACCGCTCTGGACCTGGGCCCCATCGGCGACGATGACAGCCTGTAACTGGGAAGCCTCGGGCGCGTACAGGTAGCAATCCTCGGCGGTGCGCAGGACCGCGGAAGCGTGGACGAGGCCCGGCCAAGGTAGGCAGCAAAGAATCAGGGCCGTCAGGACACCGATACCGAGCCAGACGGCGCGGGCGGAGGCCCGGATGGACTCGGAGCGCTTGGACCACTCACGCACCTCTAGGGCAATCGGTAATAAAATGAAGTAACCCATTTCTACGATGAATAAAGCAATCCCAACGATCTTGATTGAGAAATGGTAGACCATCGCCGCGATCCCGAGGAAGACCGAGAAACGGTAGAACCAGGTGAACCAGGCGAAAGCAATCAGCCAAGGCGCTTTGGAGGGAGCCGTCACCTCGGGCATGGGGTCATCGATCCCGAAGAGCACTTGGCGTAACTTCCATTTACCCAGCACGCCCGCCTCTTCGTGGAGGTTGGGGATGCCGGACCAATCCGACAGCACGAAGTAACCGTCAAAGCGCATGAACGGGCTCATATTGAGCAAGACCGTCGTCACCCACGTCGCCGTCCCGACGATAAAGCAAACACTCCGCACGCCCCCATCGGGCAGCAGGCCCCAAGCCAGCGTGGCCCAGCAAGCCAGGAGCAGTTCGGTCGTGACGCCCGCGATTGATACCTGCAGCCGGCGGCGGCTACTCCCGAAGCGCCAAGCATCATTCACATCGGTGTAGAGCATGGGGAACATCACCACGAGCGCGATACCCATGGACGGCACCTTCGCCCCGTTCCGTTTGGCCGTCAGCCCGTGGCCAAATTCATGGAACACCTTGGTCACAAACAGCACGGCACCGAACATCAGCGCGCCCTCGGCGGTCAGGTGGTCGACGAACGTCGTTTTAAAGTGCTCCCATTGGCGCACGACCAGCACCAGTCCGACGATGGCAGCGATGGCTGACAGGAGGAAGAACGTACGAGTGTAGAGCCAGCTGAGGCGCGGGGCGAGCCAAGCCAAGAAGCGGTCGGGGTTAAAAACCGGGATGCGGATGAACAGGTAATTATGCAGCAACCACATCCAGAACCCCGGGCGACGCTTGACCGCTTGGTCGGCGAGGGAGGCGGAGTTATCGGCCCCACGGAGGTCGAGTAAGCCGGCGCCGAAGAGCTGCTGGGCGACCCCTTTCACGTCCTCTTCATCCACCAGCAGCGGGGTCTCTTGGCGAACCGATTCGGCGATGACCTCGGCCTTGGCGAGTAACCAGCGATCCAAGATTTCCTTGGTCGCCCAACTGATGGACAAGTATTTCCCGCTGACCGGATCATGGATGGTCCAGGTC
Organism: uncultured Opitutia bacterium; assembly: GCA_903919185.1. Lineage (GTDB taxonomy): Bacteria > Verrucomicrobiota > Verrucomicrobiia > Opitutales > UBA953 > UBA953. The sequence continues at coordinate 1,729 of CAIXHF010000175.1, forward strand.
GGCTCCCCTTCCGCCGTCGACTCGTCTTGGCGGATGATCAACTCACGCCGCAAGGGCGGGAGAGCTGGGGAGGGAGGCGTCGTCATAGCCCGAGGAACTCACGGACCGCGGAGAGTGGCCGGCGGAAGATCCAGTAGCCCAGTGGCGTCCAGGAAGCGCTAAT
>CAIXHF010000176.1 GCA_903919185.1 uncultured Opitutia bacterium
ACTTCGTCGAGCTTCACTTCCGTGCCGGCGTACTTGCCGACGAGAACCTTGTCGCCGACCTTAACGTTGAAGGCGACCTTCTTGCCGTCCTTGTCGAGGGCGCCGGTGCCGAGGGCAATGACCTTGGCTTCCTGCGGCTTCTCCTTGGCGGAGTCAGGGATGATGATGCCGCCCTTGATTTCTTCAGCTTCTTCGATGCGCTGAACGAGCACGCGATCCGCGAGGGGCTTTACGGTGATTTTGGTATTTTTGGCCATAGTGTGTTTGGGTAGAGTTTGCCCAGAGCGGGCGAATGCGATTTGCAGAACAGATGCCAAAATGGTTTTGGCGGGGTTTAGCAACCGATTAAGGGGCTTTTCGGGGGTCGACTAGGTCTTGACCCCCTTTAGAGGGCCTTGTTCCCTCTTTTTCAAGGGACAGCCTGTCGCAGGAGGTGGGACAATTGACCAAGGTGCCCATCCCCTGGCGCCCTGGCTAGCCAATCTCGCCTGGCAAACCACCCTCGGGCTGCTTCAGTTGGTCACCCCACCCCAGCAACCTCGCTTGGGCGCCATGGTGCTCAGCCTTAGGCTTATCGCCACGCTCCATCCAAATGCGGGAGAGCGAAGTGTGTACATGGATGTCCTTGGCCCGAAGAGCTAAGGCCACCTCCCCTGCCTGTAAGGCGTCATCCAGCTGGCGGAGGGCGAAATGGACCTCGGCCTTGGCCAGCCAAGCCTCGAAGCAGGCTGGCTCGAGCTGTACCGCCGTTGCCAACTTAGCCAATGCCGCCGCTTCGTCGCCCACCGCGAAGTCGAATGAGGCTTCGGCACTGAGGGCTTGCGCACGTTCCATCGGGCTGGCGGATTCCATGGCACTCAACTTGGCCGTGAGGACGATTCGTGCAAGCGTGGCTTTCACGCTTGGAAATAAGGCGAAGCGTCGCAAGTGTTACCTCAATATGGATCCACGCTACGCCCAACTGGCTGACGTCCTCTGTGGCTTCTCGACCCGTCTCAAAAAGGGCGAGAAAGTCCTCATTGACGTCGCTGAAACCCCCGAGGATTTCGTCATCGCCCTCATCCGCTCCGTCCGGAAGCACGGGGCGGTGCCGATGGTGAACATCCAACAGGCCCGCGTCTCCCGGGAGATGACCCGCGAAGGCAACGTCGAGCAATTCAAGCTCTTCGCCGACCACGAACTCGCCCGCATGAAGAAGATGCACGCCTACATCGCCGTCCGCGGGGCCAACAATATCTTTGAGTCCAGCGATGTCCCCGCCGACCGGGCCCGCCTCCTCGGCGAAACCGTCCGTCCGCTCATGGACTGGCGCGTCAATAAGACGAAGTGGGTTGTGCTCCGCTGGCCGACGTCCTCTATGGCACAGCAGGCCAAGCTGAGCACCGAGGCGTTCGAAGACTTCTACTTCCGCGTCTGCACGCTCGACTACGCGCGCATGATCCCAGGGATGGAAGCCCTTAAACAGGCGATGATGGCCACCGACGAAGTCCAGATCACGGGCCCCGGCACTGACCTGAAGTTCAATATTAAGGGCATGAATGCCATCCCTTGTGGCGGCGAATACAACATCCCCGACGGCGAGGTCTTCACGGCGCCAATTCGAGACTCCGTCAACGGCGTACTCCAGTACAACTGCCCGACCATCTACCAGGGCGTGTCCTTCGAGAACATCCGCCTCGTCTTCAAGAAGGGCAAGATTGTCGAAGCGACCGCGAATAATACGAAGCGCCTCAACGAAATCCTCGATACCGACGTCGGG
>CAIXHF010000177.1 GCA_903919185.1 uncultured Opitutia bacterium
CTACCTCCGACGCCCGCCGAACTCACCCGCTTTGCCCAAGCGACCCCTGCCGAACTCGTGGACTACTACCTAGCGCAACCCAGCTTTGGCGAACACTGGGCCCGCGGCTGGCTCGACTTAGCACGCTACGCTGACAGTGCTGGCTACCCCAGCGATCCGGGGCGCTCCATCTGGCCCTACCGTGACTGGGTGATCCGTGCCTTTAACACTAACCAGCCCTTTGATCGCTTCACCATCGAGCAACTCGCGGGGGACCTCCTGCCAACGCCGACGCAAGACCAACTCATCGCCACGGCCTTCCACCGTAATACCATGACTCAGAACGAAGGCGGCACGAGCGACGAAGAGTTCCGCACCGCCGCCGTTATTGACCGCGTCAATACGACCTACGCCGTCTGGATGGGGACAACGATGGCCTGCGCCCAGTGCCACACGCACAAATATGACCCGATCACCCAGACCGAATATTTCCGCTCCTACGCCCTGCTCAATCAGACAGCGGACTCAGATAAAGCCGACGAGCGCCCCACCATGGAAGTCCTCTCGCCGGAACAGAAGGCCACCCGTAATGCCCTGCAGCAAAGCCTGACCCAGGCGGACGGGGTCTTAGCCCAAACTAAGCTGGCTTGGCTGACGGGCTTTGACGCCTGGCTGAACACTAAGGCCGCTATTCCGGAAAAGAAAGTGGCCGCCCTGTTCGCCTCACCGAAAGAAAAGCGCACAGCTGCACAGGTCAAACAGCTGCAAGATTACTACGTTCGCAACGTCGCCCCAGAAAATAAGACCGAACGCGAGGCCGCCGCCCAACTCCGGAAGAAACTGGCCGAACTCAAGCCGCCGACTGTCCCAGTGATGCAAGAACTACCCACAGCCCAACAGCGTAAGACCTTCGTACAGTTGAGAGGCAATTGGCAGGCCCTGGGAGATGAAGTCACGGCCGCCGTTCCCGCGGCTTGGCATACGCCCCCCACCAAGAGCCTGCTCGATCGCCTCACTTTCGCTCAATGGCTCATTAGCCCGCAGAATCCCCTCACGGCCCGCGTGCAAGTAAACCGGCTCTGGGAAACGGTCTTTGGCGTCGGGATTGTTCGCACGAGCGAAGATTTCGGTAGCCAAGGTGACCTCCCCGTCCATCCGGAACTTCTGGATTGGCTCGCCGGTGAATACGTCCGGAGCGGCTGGGATACCAAACATATGCTGCGACTGATGTTTACCAGTCGAGCCTATCGACAGACCTCTGCGAGCAACGCCGCCCTCAATGAGCGCGACCCTGACAATCGCCTGCTGGCCCGTGGGCCGCGCTTCCGCCCGTCGGGCGAACTACTCCGCGACCAAGCCCTTACAGTTGCCGGCCTACTCAGCACTAAGATGTACGGCACTCCCGTGCGACCGATTCGCCCCGCCTCTGGCCTGAGCGCAGCCTTCGGCGGTAGTAACGATTGGACCACCAGCGCAGGCGAGGATGCCCATCGCCGGAGCGTGTATACCGATACGCGTCGCAACAGCCCCTACCCGAGTTTCACAACCTTCGACGCCCCAAATCGCGAAACCTGTACCCTGCGCCGCGGACGTTCCAACACGCCGCTGCAGGCCTTCGTAACCTTGAACGACCCCGTGTTCGTGGAGGCCAGCCAGGGCCTCGCCCGCCGACTCTTGAAAGAAGGGCCAGCCGACACCGCTGGCCGCCTCCAGTTGGCTTTCCGACTCTGCGTAGCACGCGCCGCAGACGCCCATGAGATCAAAGCCTTGGAGACTCTCCTACAACGCTCCCTCGCCGCCTATCACGCCGACCCAGCCCTCGCCACCAAGATGGCGACGCAGCCACTTGGCCCCGCCGACAAGGGTGCCGACCTAGCCGAGTTGGCCGCCTGGACGGCGGTCGCCGGCGTGGTGATGAACCTCGATGAATTCCTGATGCGCCGCTAATCCGATGAACCCCTCTTCTTTGCATCCAGTCCGCGCGGAGCAGCTCCGCTTACAAACCCGCCGACACTTCCTCAGTAGCGCTGGGCAGTTTAGCTTGGGTGCCATCGCGCTTCACGCCTTAAAAGGTAATGCCTTCGCCGCGACCGCCGATACCGACCACCCGCTCGCCCCAAAACGCCCACCGCTGAAGGCGCGCGCCAAACGGGTCATCTACCTGCACATGTCAGGCGGCCCACCCAACCTCGACATCTTTGACCCTAAGCCGGCACTGGTGGAACAGAGCGGCAAGCCCTGCCCAGATTCATTCCTTAAGGGACGCACGTTCGCCTTTACCAGCGGTGTGCCAAAACTCATGGGCTCCCCGCGCACGTTCAAACAGTACGGCAAGGGCGGTCTCTGGATGAGCGATGCGGTCCCTAATTTCCATACTGTTGCTGATGATGTGACGCTCCTACGAGCGATGCATACGGACCAATTCAACCACGCACCCGCCGAGCTGCTCCTCTTCACGGGCCACATCCGTCAGGGGCGCCCATCGCTCGGCTCCTGGGCCACGTACGGCCTCGGCACCGAGAATCAGGATCTCCCCGGCTTCGTGACGCTTATCTCCAGCGGCACCCAGCCCAGCGGTGGCCAAGGCTGCTGGGGCAGCGGCTTCCTGCCCTCCGTCTTCCAAGGGGTGCAATGCCGCAGCAAGGGCGACCCCGTGCTCTTCGCCAACGATCCACCCGGCATGACGCGCGACCTGCGCCGCGCCACGCTCGACGCCCTGAAGGACCTGAACCAGCGCCAACAAGATGAGTTAGGACACGCCGAGACGGTCACGCGCATCGCCCAGTATGAACTCGCCTTCCGAATGCAGACCAGCGTGCCCGATGTCATGGACATCTCCAAGGAATCCGCCGCGACCCTCGAGGCCTACGGAGCTAAACCGGGCGAAGCGAGCTTCGCGAACAACTGCCTGCTCGCGCGACGCCTCGTTGAGAAGGGGGTACGCTTCGTCCACCTCTTCGACTGGGGCTGGGACTTCCACGGCACCAACCCTGGCGAAGATATCCGTGATGGCCTGACCAAGAAGATGGCGAAGACGGACAAACCCGCCGCCGCTTTAATCAAGGACCTTAAAGAACGCGGCCTGCTCGACGACACCCTGATTGTCTGGGGCGGTGAATTCGGGCGCACACCCTTCCGCGAAGGACGCACGGCGGGGGGGTCGGTCCTTGGACGCGACCACTATCCAGACTGCTTTACCGTCATGCTGGCCGGCGGCGGCGTGAAGGGCGGGTTCTCCTACGGCGAGACCGATGAGATGGGCTTCGCGGGCGTGAAGGACAAGGTCCACGTCCACGACCTGCAAGCAACCATCCTGCACTTACTGGGCTTTGACCACGAGCGACTGACCTACCGATTCCAGGGCCGTGATTACCGCCTGACCGACGTTCATGGCCAAGTGGTGAAGGCCGTTCTGGCCTAAAAAGGCTCCATTTGCCTCGCAACCCCAGGCAGGAGGGCTTGTCTCAAAGGCAAGCCCCACCCCGCCCTATGCGCCCCACCCTCGCCTTCCTTGCCGCTACCGCGTCCCTCGCGGCCGCGGAGGTCTCGTTCACCAAGCAAACCATCACCAAGGACTTCGTCGCTGAAGGTTGTGCGGTCGCCGACTTTAACCACGACGGCCAGCTCGACGTCGCCGCCGGTCGCTTCATCTGGCTGGGCCCTGACTTCAAGGAGAAGATCGCGTACACGCCCGAGCGCCAGAACGCCAGCGGCCCGAGCAAGACTCCTTACAACGCGGCCAACGGTTACTCCGACTACTTTATCCAATTCGCCTACGACTTTACCGGCGATGGTTGGCCCGACCTACTCGTCTACGGCCTACCCGGCGAACCCGCCTACATCTTCGTCAATCCCGCCGGCAAAGGGGGCGACTGGGCCCGACACAATATTTTTGATGTAGCCGACGGTGAATCACCTGGGCTCGTGGACATTAACGGCGACGGCAAGCCCGAGTTGCTCTGCCACACCAGCGACCTGGTGAAGCCTAAGGATGCCAAGGGCGGCAAATCCGGTGGCCAGTTCGGTTACGCCGAAATCGACTGGAATAACCCGCTCGGCAAGGCGCGCTTCCGTCCCATCACCCCCAAGACACCCGCGAACGATCAGAAGATTTTTAAGTACACCCACGGCTACGGTGCCGGCGACGTCAACGGCGATGGCCGCATGGATATCCTCGAGAAAGACGGCTGGTATGAGCAACCCAGGGACACCTCTAAGGACTCTGACTGGGTCTTTCACCCTGCCAAGTTTGGTCAAGGCGGCGCCCAAATGTACGTCATGGACGTCAATGGCGACGGTCGTAACGACGTCATCACGAGCCTCAAGGCCCACGGTTTCGGGCTCTCTTGGTTCGAGCAGAACGCAGATGGCTCCTTCACCGAACATAAGATTATGGGCGCAACGCCCGCCGAGAACCCGCAAGGCGTCGTCTTCAGCCAGCTCCACGCCATCCAGCTCGCCGACGTGAACGGCGACGGACTCCTCGACATCGTTACCGGTAAGCGCCGCTGGGCGCACGGCCCCAAGGCCGACGACGAACCCATGGCTGATCCCGTCGTCTATTGGTTCGAACTCAAGCGCGACGGCAAGGGCGGCGCGACTTTCCTCCCCCATCAGGTTGACCGCGACAGCGGCGTCGGCACGCAGTTCTGGACCGGTCCGCTCACCCCGCAGGCCAAGCCCGCGATTGTGACCGCGAATAAGCACGGCGTCTTCGTCTTCACCCAGAAATAAGTCACCCGGCTTCCCCTCAATGGGGTCAGACCCTATTAAGAGGGTCTGACCCCATTATTTGAACTCTCTGATTACCAAGAAATCAAATGATCCGTACCCTCCTGACCTGCTTGTTCAGCGCGACCCTCGCGCTTACCGCCGCCGACCAGCCTGCCGGCCGCTCATTCCTGATGCTTGGCGGTGTAACCCAGATCGTCGACGCCGCTGGCAAGGTGACCTGGAAATACCCGGCGGTCACCCGCGACGGGGCCGTCCTACCCAATGGCAACCTGCTGCTCACTCTCTCCAAGACTAAGGCCTACCCCGGCGGCGCCGTCGTTGAAGTGACCCGCGACCAGAAGGTCGTCTGGGAATACAAAGGCACGCAGACTGAAGTGAACACGGCCGTCTTGCTCGATAACGGTAACATCCTGCTGACCGAAGCCGGCGACAAGCCGCGCCTCCTCGAAGTCGCCCGCGACGGCGCCATCAAGGTTGAGATCCCGCTGGGCTGCCAGATTACCAACCACCACATGCAGAGCCGCATGGCCCGCAAACTGGCCAATGGCAACTACCTCGTGCCGCAGGATAAGACCGTCCGCGAATATGACGCCGCTGGAAAAATCATCTGGGAACGTCAGAGCCCCGAGTCGACCTTGGATAACCGCACCTTCTGCGGCCTGCGCAACGCCGCCGGCCACACGCTGATCAGCCTCACCGTCGGCAGCCACCTCATCGAAGTGGACGCGGCCGGGAAGATTGTCTGGGAACTCCGCGACGGCGACCTCCAGGGCGTGCCGGTGAATCGCACCACCGCCCTCACCTGGCTCCCCAACGGTAACATCGTTTTCAGCAACTACGCCGCCCGCTCCCCGCAGGCCAAGATGGTCGAGATTACCCGCGAAAAGAAGGTCGTCTGGACCTACACGGATACCTCCAAGGAAGGCGTGCACGAGTTTCAGTTGCTGGATGATGCCGGCAAACCGCTGGTCGGAGTGCTCCGCTGACGGCGACGCGCCGTTCACCGAACCACAGGCCGCACTCAACCATACGGTTAAGCTCGATCGATAGGAAAACTACTCGATACGGAGGAATTCACCCGCAAACTCGTGGCCAGCTTCCGCGATATGTGGGTTGAACGGTGCAAGCGACAGTGTACCGTGGGCTAACCCCGATGCGCGCTTTACTCTGCCTGCTATTCCCGGTTGCCCTGTTCGCCGCCGACCGCCCGCCCAATATCCTGATCATCCTAGCCGACGACCTCGGCTACGGGGATGTGCGCGCCTATAATCCCACGCGCGGCAAGATCGCCACGCCGCATATCGACAAGCTCATCACTGAAGGCATGCGCTTCACAGATGGACACTCCTCATCGGGGGTCTGCTCGCCCTCGCGCTACGCCTTACTGACGGGTCGCTACCATTGGCGCACGCGCCTGCAAAACGGCATTGTCGGCGTCTTCGGCGAACCGCTCATCGCACCCGACCGCCTGACCATCGCCAGCTTGGCCAAGCGCCAGGGCTACCGGACCGCTGCGATTGGCAAATGGCACTTGGGCTGGGATTGGCCGATTGCGAATGGCGACAAGGCTCTATTCCGCAGCTACAAGGAAGCTGACCGCGCCTCTCCCGAAACCGACAAGGCCACTTGGCAAAAGGTGTTCACGCAAAAGATACCGGGAGGGCCAACCACCCGCGGCTTCGACACTTACTTTGGGACTGATGTGCCGAATTGGCCGCCGTTCTGTTTCATTGAAAACAATCAAACCATTGGCGTCCCCGACCAAGCGCTCCCCAAGGCCTTACTCGGAAACAACCAGGCGAGTTTACCTGGCCCGGCCTTAGCCGAATGGAAACTAGAACGCATCTTGCCGGCACTCACTGCGCGAGCCTGCGCGTTCATCGACGAGGCCGCTCGGAAGCCTGAGCCTTTCCTGCTCTACCTCCCGCTGACGACTCCGCACACTCCCTTAGCCGTCAATGAGGAGTGGAAGGGCAAGAGCGGGCTGAATAACGCGGCGGCCGACCTCATCATGGAAACGGATGCAGCGGTCGGCCAAGTCCTCGTTGCGCTCGAAAAGAGCGGAGCTGCCAACAACACCCTCGTACTCTTTACCAGCGACAACGGCTTCGCCAGTTATGTCGGCGTCAAAGAACTCGAACAACAAGGCCACTACCCGAGCGGCCCGCTGCGTGGCTACAAAACCTCCGTCTACGAAGGCGGCCATCGCGAACCGTTCATTGTCCGCTGGCCCGGCAAGGTGACGGCCGCCTCGACCTGCGACCAGCTGGTCCATCATGCCGACCTCATTGCCACCCTGGCGGAAATCTGGGGCACCGCACTCCCGCCGGAAGCCGGCGAAGATAGCTTTAGTTTCTTACCCTTACTCAAAGGCTCCCAGCAACCGACCCGCGATCACGCGGTGAGTTGTGCCGCCGCGGGTACGCCGAGCCTACGCCTTGGTCAGTGGAAATACATCGCCACGCAACCGGCCCAGCTCTACGACCTAGGCAACGACCTTGGCGAAACCAAGAACCTAGCCGACAGCCAAGCTAGCCGCGTCACGGCCATGAAAGCCCAGCTCGAAAAAATCATCATGGCAGGTCGCTCAACGCCCGGAACGCCGCAGAAGAACGACGTCAAAGTCCGCCGCTTCCCCGCCAGCGGCAAGGAAGCCACCACCCCACCCACGAAGTGATTACAACCCATTCCATGAAAACCCCACTCATCCTCATGGTCGCCGCCCTCGCTCTGGGTGGCTGCCAAAACGAACTCCCGCTCCCGCGTAAACTCGCGGTCGGGGCCACCCCCGAAAGCGTCACCCGTGGCTTTGACGGCGACCTCTTCGTCAGCCTGATGGGCGTGAGCCGCAAGGCGGGCGACGGCGACGGCAAGGTCGTCCGCGTGCATGGCGAAGTGGTCACCGACTTCACCACCGGCCTCAACGACCCCAAGGGGATCGTCTTCGCGGGCGGCAAGCTCGTCACCGCGGATTTCGATACGGTCTGGCAGATCGATGCCCAGGGCAAGAAGACCGTCTTGGCTGGCCCGAAGGACTTTCCCTTCCCGCCCGCATTCCTCAACGACGTCGAGGTCGAGCCTTCCGGTAAAAGCGTGCTCGTGACCGACATGGGCGACGTCGCCAAGATGCGCGACCCCGAAGGTAAACTTTGGGCCCGCAATAGCGCCCAGGCCAAAGAAATCAAAGTCATCGCCCGCGTCTACCGCATCGAACTAACCGGCAAGGTGACGGAGGTCATCGCCCCCGACGCGCGCATGCTTAACCCCAACGGCGTGGATGTGCTTAAGGATGGTCGCATCCGCGTGGCCGAGTTCTTTAGCGGCGACGTGCTCGAATGGAATAAGGGGAAGTGGAAGGCCATCGCCAAGGGCCACCGCTCCGGCGACGGCATCGTCCACGATTCCAAGGGCAACTTCTATATCTCGGAAGTGATGTTCGGTAAAGTGACGCGCTATGAACGCGGCAACCCGGAAGGCAAAGTCCTCTCCGAAGGGCTCGGGCTCAAGGCCGCCGCCGACATCTATGTCGACGAAGCCCATGGGCAGCTGATCATTCCTGACAGCAAAGCCGGCGAACTGGTCTTCATCGCACTCTGACCTCCACCGGCCGTTCCGCATGCGCCCCCTACTGACTTTCCTGTTCGCCACCCTGACGGCTTTGGCCGCCCCGCCGCGACCCAACGTCGTCCTCATCCTCGCGGATGACCTCGGCTACTCGGATATCGGTTGCTACGGCGGCGAGATCGCCACGCCGAATCTTGACGCGCTGGCGCAGCAAGGCCTGCGCTTCACGCAGTTCTACAACACCGCCCGTTGCTGGCCCTCCCGCAGTGCCCTGCTCTCCGGCTACTACGCCCAGCAGATTCACCGCGATGGCCTCCCCGGCCTCGGGGGCGGCGCCCAAGGGGTCCGCCCACCCTGGGCCCGCTTACTCCCAGAGTTCCTCCACACCGCGGGCTACCGCAACTACCACAGCGGTAAGTGGCACATCGACGGAAAGATTCTGCCCACGGGCTTTGACCGTTCGCTGAACATGCAGAACCAAGGAAACTTCTTTACCGCCCGCGGTAATTCCATCGACGACGTTCCGGTTAAAGTCCCCGCGGACGAGAAAGATTACTACGCGACAACGGCCACAACGGCCCACGCCCTCGATTGTCTCAAGGACCACGCCGCCAACTATAAGGACCAGCCTTTCTTTCACTACGTCGCGTACATCGCCCCGCACTTCCCCCTCCACGCCCTCCCCGAGGACATCGCCAAGTACCGAGATAAATACCTCGATGGCTGGGATGCGATGCGCGCCGCCCGTTTCGCCCGCCAACAGAAGATGGGGCTGACCAAGACGACGCTGTCGCCCCTCGAACGCGAGGTGGGGCCACCCTACGCCTTCCCTGCTGCCATCGAAAAACTCGGTGCCGGCGAGGTCACCCGCCCGCTGCCTTGGTCCGAGCTGACCGCCGAGCAACGCCGCTTCCAAGCCACGAAGATGGCCATCCACGCCGCGATGGTCGACCGCATGGACCAAGACATCGGTCGTCTCATCGCCCAGCTCAAGGCCATGGGCGCCTACGAGAATACGCTGATTCTTTTTGCCTCAGACAACGGGGCGAGTGCCGAGATCATGGTGCGCGATGGCGGACACGACCCACAGGCCCCGATGGGCAGCTCCGCGAGCTACCTCTGCCTCGGGCCAGGCTTCTCCAGCGCGGCCAACACCCCACACCGCCTCCATAAGACCTGGGTCCACGAGGGCGGCATCAGTACCCCTCTCATTGCGCATTGGCCAGCCGGTATCGCCGCCCACGGCGAACTACGGGAAACCCCTGCCCACCTCGTTGATATCGTGCCCACGCTGCTGGAGCTGACGGGCGCGACCAAGCCCAAGGAATGGCAAGGCCAACCCATCCCGCCTGCCCCCGGCAAGAGTCTCATGCCGGCCTTCGCCAAAGACGTCACCATCGAACGCGAAAGCCTCTGGTGGCTGCATGAAGGCAACAAGGCTATCCGCGTCGGCGATTGGAAACTGGTGGCGGCCAAGGACCAACCTTGGAGCCTCTACGACCTCCGCACCGACCGCGCCGAGCAGAACGACCTCGCGGCCAAGATGCCCGACAAGGTGAAGGAGATGGCTGCCCTCTGGCAAAAGCAGACCGATGAAACCATCGCCCTCGCCCAACTGACACAGGACCAGCAACCGCGTGCTAAGGCTAAGGCGGCGGTGAAGAAAGCGAAGTAGAGCCCTGATGCGCTTCACCCTGCCGCTGCTTGGCGCTATCTTCCTAGGGCTCACCGCCCCGCTTCGGGCGGCCGAGGTACCCTCCTCCGTCTTCGATGCCCGCGTCTACGGGGCCGTCGGCGATGACGCCACGGACAACACCGCGGCATTTTCCCGCTGCCTCGCCGCCGTGGTCGCCGCCGGAGGCGGTCGCATGACTTTACCCACCGGCGTTTTTCGCGGCCGGATCATCGTCCCTCCCATCAACCGCCCTGCCCCCAGCTGGGTTTCAATCGAGATCGTCGGCGCGACGGAGCCGACGCCGGTCTTCGGTACGATTGGTGACTTCCCCCTGCAGAATCACGGGACCATCGTGAAGTGTCTCGCCGAGGCGGGGCCCGGGGTCATCTCTGTCCCGCCGGCTCCTTCGTCATTGTACGGCGGCTTCTCCGCCGTGTTCGTCGTCCTGCGCAACCTGGACGTACGCACCGACGACAACCCTCGCATCGACGGCGTCGACTTGCGTTTCGCGATGCAAGCCAAGCTGGAGAATATCTTCATCAACACCGGCGTCTACAATGTGCAGGCCTCCCGGCCGACCCATGGGACCAAAGGGCTCATCACCCCCGCCTGCAATAACGCGGCGCTGACTATCCTCCGGCAGGTCGTCGTAACCGGTTACCATACCGGGATTGTCATCAACGAGCACACCGATGCCGACAACCTGGTCGTGGCAAGTAATGCCCGCGGCCTTGAGTTCGCCCAAGCCCATCATGCGTCTCGGCTCGGGCGCGTGGGCGCCTACCGCAACACTTGCCATGTCGCCGTCAGCGGGGCCTGCGGATTCTCGATTGAACAACTCAATACCGAATTCCCTGGCCGCGGGCAGACCGACGAACGCAATGCCTGGCAGACCCTCGTATGCGACGTTGAAGACCCCCGGAATCTTGCGAACGCCGACCTCAACTTCTGGGCCGTCCAAGGGGGCGTCGGGGCGGTCCCCAACTTCATCCTCCAAGGCGGCGCTAACATCCGGGCTCGCCGGATCGGAGCCCCCAAGTAAACCCTTTACTAACCGTGCGCCCCCTCCTCGCCATCCTCTACGCGCTCACGCTGGCGGCGGTGGAACCGATCCCGGCCTTCGGGCCAAATGAGCGCGTCCTCTTCCAAGGCGACTCTATCACCGACGGCAATCGCGGGCGCTCGGTCGACCCGAACCACATCCTTGGTCATGGGTACGCCTTCATCATCGCGGCCCGCCACGGTGCGGGCTTCCCGGAACGTAAGCTCGACTTCTCCAACCGCGGCGTGAGCGGCAATACCGTCCTCGACCTTGAGAAGCGCTGGGCCAAAGACACCCTTGCCCTCAAGCCCGACCTCCTTTCGATCATGATCGGCGTGAACGACCAGAGCCGGAACGTGACGCTGGAGGCCTACGAAGCGACCTACGATAAGCTACTGACCGACGCTCGCGCCCAGAACCCGAAACTTAAGCTCGTGCTGATGGAACCCTTCGTCCGCCATCCCGGCAAGCCTGTCCCCGAGGGCATCGTCGCCCGCCAAGCCATCGTCGCCAAACTCGCCCAGAAGCACGGTGCTGCTTTGATCCGACTGCAGAAACTCTTCGACGACGCCGCGGCCAAGACCGCCGACGATTATTGGGTCTGGGACACCGTGCACCCGACTTACCGCGGCCACCAACTCCTCGCCGATGAGTGGGAACGGGTCGTCCGGGAATATTGGAAATAAAGC
>CAIXHF010000178.1 GCA_903919185.1 uncultured Opitutia bacterium
CCACCGCGGCACAGGATGCCAGCAAGACCATGAAGAAACGAAGCGGCATGGGGAGCGTCCTTCTAAGATACAATCAGAAGAAAGTTCTGCAAGCCTCGGCACAAAAAAGGGCGGGCGTCCGGAGACGTCCGCCCTTTCCGGGCGCCGAGCGCAGACCGCTTAAGCGAGGACCTTATTGACCACCTTGCCGAAGTTATCGGTCAGGCGGAAGTCACGGCCGTTGTAGCGGTAGGTGAGCTTGGTGTGGTCGAAACCGAGGAGACGAAGAATCGTCGCGTGCAAGTCATGGACGTCGACACCGTCCGCGGCTACCTGGCTGCCGATTTCGTCGGATTCACCGTAGTGCATGCCGCCCTTGACGCCGCCGCCAGCCATCCAGCAACAGAAAGCCTTGGCGTGGTGGTCGCGACCGGAATTCGTGTTCACGCGACCAGCGGTCGTCGGGGTGCGACCGAATTCTCCGCCCCAGATGATGAGGGTCTCGTCGAGGAGGCCGCGCTGCTTGAGATCAGCAATGAGTGCGGCGGCCGGGGTGTCGATGGCAGCACCGGTCCGGGTCGCCGAGGTGAAGATGTTCGTGTGGTGATCCCAACCGCCGGCATCGACTTGGACGAAGCGGACGCCACGCTCGACGAGGCGACGGGCGCAGAGGAGCTTGGCCCCGAGGTCGCTCTTACCGTACATGTCGCGGGTCTTCTGGGACTCCTTGGAGATGTCGAAGGCGTCGGTCGCGGCAGTCTGCATGCGGAAGGCGAGCTCGAAGGATTCAATGCGGGCCTCGAGCTGCTCGTCTTTCTGGACGGTCTGCATGTGGCGGTCATTGAGCTGGTGCACGAGGTCGAGCTGCTTGCGCTGGGCTTCTTCCGTCGTGAACTCGCTCTGGAGATTGGCGATGACCTTGTTGGCAGGAGCGCCTGGACGGAAGGAGGTCTTCGCGCCCTGGAAGATGCTGGGGAGGAAGGCCGACTGACGACCATCGGCACCGCCACCGAGGCTGACGAAGCCAGGAAGGTCCTGACTTTCGGTACCGAGGCCGTAGAGGACCCAAGAGCCCAAGCAAGGCTTAGTGAGAATCGCCGAGCCGGTGTGCATCAGCTTGGCGGCTGGACCGTGGGCCGGGATGTCGGAGTGCATCGAACGGATGACGCACATTTCGTCCGCCTGCTCTTGGAGCTTCGGGAAAATTTCCGAGATCTCGAGGCCGGACTTGCCGCACTTCTTAAACTCGAAAGGCGTCGGGAAGAGGACGCCGCCACCGCCACCCTGAGACTTCTCAGCGTAGGCCTTCATACCCGGCTTATAGTCGAAGGTGTCGAGGTGCGAAGGCGCACCGCCCGCGAAGATGTGGATGACGTGCTTGGCCTTGGCCGGCAACGGAGCCTGGCGAGGCTTAAGCGTGGCGCTGATCTCGGCGTGCGCGGGATTAACCATGTAATCGGCGACCATGGTGCCAAAGGCGATGGTGCCCATGCTCATGCCGGTCTGGCGAAGGAAGTCGCGGCGGGAGGATGGCGTCGGGAGGCTGTTGCTGCAGTTCTGGGTTTCCATAGGGGTGGTATTTATATGTTTAGTATGAAAGGTGGGTGGGGTTAGTCGAGGTAAACGAATTCGTTCGAGCAAATCATGGCCTGGGCCAACATCTCCCAAGGGGAACTCGGGGTTTTGCGGGAGATTTTATCGCCCAGATTGACGATGACGCCCCCCGCAATGGTGGTGGCCCCCTTCGTGGCGGCTTGGCCGGGGGCCGGGGCGGATGGTAAAAGCGGCTTATTCATCATTTCCTTGGCCTGCTCCTTAGTGACCTTGGTGGAGGCGACCGGGGTCTTGGACTTGGCCGTCGGGGTCGGCTCATCAATGTAGCCAGCGACCTTCTTGACGAATTCCTTTGCCAGACGAACTTCCTCCGGCTTGGGCACGCGCTGGAACATCACGCGGTAGAGGACTGCAACACGCGCTTCATCGCTGGAGGCGCTCAGGAATTCTGGGCGGGCAGCGACCGCCCGGGCTACCTCGACCGAGAGCGGGTTGTTCATGAAGAACAGCGCCTGCTGGGGTACGATAGTGGTATTGCGCTTGGAATTAGCCATCGTCGGGTCGGCGAAGTCGAACTGCGACTGCAGGTCACTAAGCCGGTCACGATCAATGTAGCCGTAGATGCTGCGGCGGTAGCTGATCGGCTCTTCGGTGATGTTGACGGGGCGTCCACCGACGGAGAGATCCATCTTTCCGGTGAGCATGATCATGGCGTCGCGGATACACTCAAAGTCGAGACGACGGAGGTTGGAGCGCCACAGGAACTTATTGCCGGCATCGACCTTCATCGGGTCGATTTCGCCCTTCTGCGTGACCAGCGGGTTAAGCAGCGGATTGGCCGACTGTCGGTAGGTTTGGGACGTGAGGATCTTGCGGTGCAATTTCTTGAGCGACCAACCCGCGTCGACGAAATTGGCGGACATCCAATCGAGGAGCTCGGGGTGCGAGGGCTTCTCGGCCATATTGCCGAAGTCATCGGGCGAAGAAACAATCCCTGCGCCGAAGTGGTGCATCCAGACGCGGTTGACGAGCACGCGGGCGGTCAGCGGATTAGTGCGGCTGGCGATGGCCACAGCGAGCTCGCGGCGGCCGCTACCATCGAAGAAGGGCTGACGGTCAGGACCGGCCAGGATTTCCAAGAACTGGCGGGGCGCCACAGGGCCCTTCTTATTGCGATCACCACGGATGTACACGTTGGTGTCCTTCGGGCGCTCGCTATCGGCGACGACCATCGCAGTGCCGGGGCCACCTGGGTGGGTCAGCTCGAGCTTATTGATGTCGTCGAAACGGAAATACTTGGTGGGGATGTTGCCGTTACGGAAACTCGGCGCGGACTGCCACGACTCGCAGAAGCTGCGCGTCGAGATGAGCACGGTCAGGAGAGGCGTCGAAGCGACTTCCTCGTAGTTGGGCAGCGGCCAAGGCCAGGAGGCCAACTGGGCGAGCGCCTTGTCATCCCTCTCACCGGCACCACCTGGGCTACCACGCAGGCCGATATGGGCGACGATGCGGGAGTGATGCTTCTGGAACATGGCCTGGTAGGCCAAGGCAACGTCATCGAGAGTCTTCGGCTTGAGGTTAGCCAAGGCCTCCACGACCAAGGGATTCACCGGATACTTCTTGTCCGTAAGGGCGGCGGCGAGAACTTCCGGGGCACGGGCGGCGAACTCGGCATCGGTCAGACGACGCAAGCGGGCCAACGGGCCGGTGATCGGGGAGTTGGGGGCGATGTTGATGGAGCCGTCGACCTCACGCACGGGCTCGAACTTGTACTGCTTCTGGATATCGAAGCCCTTTTCCGAACGCTGGCCAGCCATCTGGAATAAGGCACGACCCGCGAAATCTTTGTGCATAATCCCCAACTGGGCGGCAATGTAACGGTAGTAGCCGCGGGTATTGGACTCCACCAGCTCGCGCAACTTCTTGTCGTAGTCGGCACGCTCGGCGGCGTTGCCAATACGGGTGCCACGAATTATCGGTTCCTGCATCGGCTCGATGGTCGAAGCGAAGATGCCGTGCATGGAATAGTAATCGGCCGCCGGGATTGGGTCGAACTTGTGGTCATGGCAACGGGCGCACGAGACCGTCAGACCCAAGAAAGCCTTTGAGGTCGTGTCGATGCGTTCGTCGATGGTGTCGTCGTTATTATCGAAGCGCTTGCCAACGGTGATGAAGCCGAGGGCGGCGAGCCGGGGATCGTCCTTGGAGAGGTCAGGCAGGCGATCGGCCGCGAGCTGTTCGATGATGAACTGGTCGTAGGGCTTATCCGTATTCAAGGCCTCAATGACATAGTCGCGGTAGGTCCAGGCGCTCGGGAAGCGTTCCCCTTCGATGTCGCGGCGGTTGCCGCGCGTGTCCGAATATCGGGCGGTGTCGAGCCAGTGGCGGGCCCAGCGCTCACCGTAGCGAGGCGAAGCCAATAGCCGGTCGACCGCGCGCTCGACCACCAGGGAGGCGGCCCGGGCGGGCTGGCCATTGCGCATCGCATAGACATCGCGACCGACCGCCGCATCGTAATCACGAGCAAAGGCCTCAGACTCAGCCGGAGTCGGCGGCATACCATGCAAGTCATAGGTCAGGCGACGGAGCAAGGAGTCGCCATCGGTGGCTGGGTTGGGCTTTAAGCCGTTCTGCTCGAGCTTCTGCATCACGAAGACGTCGATTTCGTTCTGGCACCAAGCTTGATTACGGATTGAAGGAAGTTCCGGCGAAACCACGGACTTGAACGCCCAGTGGTCACGGGCCTTCTGCGAGAGGCCAGTGAGCTTGACGGCCCCCGAACCCACCGGAGCGGGGGCTCCCATCATCACCCACTTCTCCAACGTCTTGATTTGCTCGTCGGTCAGTTTAGCACCGGCCTTGCGGGGCGGCATCGAAAGCTCGGGGTCGTCCTGATGCACCGAGTGAATCATTAAAGACTTCTTGAGGTTATTCGGGACGACGGCGGGTCCTTGGTCGCCGCCAGCCAGCATCGCAACGCGTGAATCCAGCAGCAAGCCACCCTTGGAGGTGCTCTCGGCGGCGGAGTGGCACTTGTAGCAACGCTCCGTCAAAATCGGGCGCACGTTCTTCTCGAAAAAGTCTAATCCAGCCGGATCCATTTTCTCCTCAACCTTGCCGCTGGCACTGGCCTTCGCGGCAGCGTCCTTCATCGCCATCTCCTGCATCTCTTGTGCGAAGACAACGGGCGACAGGAGGACGCCGACAAGCAAAGCCGTCAGGAAATCAGGAAGGGGCCGACGCATAGGGTAGAGAGATGGGAGTGGAAACGAACAACGCCACGCATGCTTAGGGCAAAGCTTGGGGTGCTCGATAGAGGGGATTACTGGAGATAATTCTCTATTTACCCCCAGAGAGTGCAAGCGGTAGATTTAGACTAATATTAGAAAGAAAATGGCGAGACGGAGCCCGCACCAGGACTCCGACCCGCCAAGGGCTAAACCCAGGAACTGGGCTTTAGTTTACGTAAACAAACTCGTTGGAAAGGAGCAAGGCATGAGCCAGTAACTCTATAGGAGTCAAAGGGTTGCGAGAAACCATCTCGCCGACGTTCTGGAGCACGCCCTCGGCGCCACCGCCGGTCTTGGCTTCCATCATATCCCCGCCATCCTTCATGGCCGGCCCCGTCTTGGATGGGACCGCGGGGGTGGTCTTCCCCTTGGCTTCCGTGGCCTTACCATCTTTGGCTACGGCCTTGGTTCCCTTGGCCGGAGTCGCCCCAGGTGGAGTCGGCGCAGCCTTACCGGAAGCCACGGCACGCTTCGCCTCATTCGTCAAAGTGCGCTGCTTCGAAAGGAAATCGCTGGCCCAGCGGATTTCATTGGAGGTCGCGCGGCGCTGGAAGAGAGCGAGGAACATCGCATTGATGCGGGAGTCCTCGGACATCGCCTTAGCGACTTCGGGACGAGCCGCCACCGCGCGGGCCACTTCGACCGAGAGCGGATTGTTCATAAAGAACAACGCCTGCTGCGGCACGATGGTCGAGCCACGCTTGGAATTCGCCATGTCCGGATCAGCGTAGTCGAACTGCGAAAGCGTGTCGCTCAAGCGAAGGCGATCCACGTAGCCGTAGATGCTGCGACGGTAGGAGTACGGTTCGTCCGTGATGTTGGCGGGCTGGCCGCCAACGACGGGGCTCAACTTCCCGGTGAGTTTCAACATCGAGTCACGGATGGCTTCGAAGTCGAGGCGATGCAGGTTGGCGCGCCAGAGGAGCCGGTTGCCGGCGTCGAGCTTCAACGGATCAACGGAGCCCTTCTTCGCAACAAGTGGGTTGACGTTCGGATTGGAGTCCAGGCGGTAGGTAGCGCTCGTCATAATGAGCCGATGCATCTGCTTCAGGGACCAATTATTCTCGGTGAACTCACTCGCCAACCAATCCAGCAACTCGGGGTGCGAGGGCTTCTCGGACATGTTGCCGAAGTCATCCGGCGAGGAGACAAAGCCCTCGCCGAAGTGCTTGAGCCAAACACGGTTCATCGCGACGCGGGCGGTCAGGGGGTTATCCTTGCTCGCGATGGACTTCGCCAACTCCAACCGACCGCTGCCCTCAGTGTAAGGCTTACGGGGACTAGTCGTGAGAATGTCCAAAAACTGGCGGGGAGCGACGGGGCCCCGCTTGTTCTTATCGCCGCGCAGATAGACATAGCTGTCGCGTGGATTGGAGGCGTCGGCCACGGCCATCGCCTCCCGAGGTACGCCCGGGTGCGTCAGGCGCAGTTCATTGACCTGGGTAAAGCGGAAATGGCGGGCGGGGCCACGGTTACCCTGACCGCCGTAAATCGGACGATTCTGCCAGTCATTACAGAACTTACGGGAGTTAAACATCGCGATGAGTTCCTCATTATCTAAGATACTCTCTACGTCCGGCACGGGCCACGGGTAGTTGGCTAGTTGGGCGACGGCGGGCGAAGAATCCTTGCTGCTGTGGCCAGGCTTAGCGCAGCGCGCAATGTAAGCGAGGATCGAGTCCTTGGCGTCGTTATAAACCTTCTGGTAGGCCAGGGCGACGTCATCGATCGTCTTAGGCTTTAAGTCGCGGAGCGCGGCCGAAATCAGCGGGTTTACCGGATGCTTCTTGTCCGACAGGGCAGCGGCGAGGACTGCCGGGGCGCGTTCGGCGAATTCGGCGACAGGAATCGAGGCACAACGGGCGAAGGGACCCGTGATAGGCGAATCAATCTGGACGCGCATGGGCTCGAAGTCCGGCAACGGAGTCTCGAGCTTATAGCGCTCGTTGACATCGCCCCATTCCGCGGAGCCACGGCGGAAGGTCGTCGCGACGAGGCGGCCCGCCATCTCGCGATTGTAACGGGCGCGCATCTCGCGGATGTACTCGTAGAAACCGGCGGCACTCTCCTCTTGGAGTGCCTTGAGGCGCTTCTCGAAGTCGGCCCGTTGCACGGCGGCATCGGGCGAAGAAATCATGGGCCGCTGCAACGGCTCGATGGTCGAGGCGAAGATGCCATGGAGCGAGTAATAGTCCGCCGATGGAATGGGATCGAACTTATGGTCATGGCAACGGGCACAGGCGACCGTCAGGCCCAGGAAGGCCTTCGTCGTGGTGTCGATGCGTTCGTCGATCGTGTCGTCATTATTGTCGAAGCGCTTGCCGACGGTGATAAAGCCTAGGGCCGCAAGGCGGGGGTCTTCCTTCTTGAGGTCGGGCAGACGATCCGCCGCTAACTGCTCGACGATGAACTGGTCGTAGGGCTTGTCCGCGTTCAGCGCGTCGATGACGTAATTACGATAAGTCCAAGCATAGGCGTAACGATAATCCTCAAAGAGGGTGTTGCCTTGGTTAACGGCTAGGCCGCGCGTATCAGAGTAGCGAGCGGTATCAAGCCAGTGGCGGCCCCAACGCTCGCCGTAGTGTGGCGAGGCCAGCAGTTCGTCTACTTCCTTGGCAATAAGGGCGTCGACGGCCTTGCCAGGCTGGCCGCGCTGCACGCTGGCGGCATCGACAGTGAGGGCAGCGGTATACTGGGTGCTGAAGGTATGCACCCGATCCGCCGCGGGCGGCAGACCAACCAAATCATAATGGATACGGCGCAAGAGCGACTCCGGGTTCGTGGCTGGATTAGGCTGCAGGCCAGCGGACTCGAGCTTAGCGAGTACGAAGGAGTCAATCGGGTTGTGCACCCAGACTTTGTTTTTCACTTCGGGAACCGCGGGCTTCACGACAGGCTTATAGGCCCAGTGTTCACGGGCTTTCTGCGAAAGGCCGGTTAACTTATTACCGGCGCCGACCGGAGCCGGGGCGCCCATCTTGACCCACTCCTCTAGCACTTTGATCTTGGCGTCGGGTATCTTGCCCCCCGCCTTCTTAGGCGGCATCTGGAACTCGTTGTCGGTATAGGTAATCGCGCGGAGCAACAACGATTTGGCGGGGTTGCCAGGCACTACAGCCGGACCTTCATCGCCACCCTTCAACATGCCGTCCCGGGAATCCAAAATAAGCCCACCCTTCGCCGTACTTTCGGCGATGGAGTGGCATTTATAGCAATGCTCGGACAAGATGGGACGGACGTTCTTCTCGAAAAACTCGAGGCCGGCCTTGGTCGGCTCAGGGGCGGTCTCGGCGGCGACGGCGAGCCGAGCAAAGCAGGCGGCGGCGAGGAGAGGCAGGCGGGGGAGGGAAACGTTCATGGGCAACGAAGATCGAATGAGGGAATAAACAGCGACCCAAGAGGGGTGGTTCCGAGGTGGACCACTAAGGGTAACTCTTTAATAAGATAAAACCCTCAGGGAAGGGATGCAAGAGTGATGGGCAGGAGCTGCTAAAAAGGCGGAATGCCCTTCCCCACTGGGGTAAACGATGCTAAAAGAAGCCGCCCATGCGGATCCTCCTTTCCAGCGATAAGTTCAAGGGGGCCCTATCGGCGCAAGGAGTTGCTCGGAGCTGCGAAAAGGCCCTCCAAGGCGTCTTTCCGGGGGCGGTTTTTGATACCTGTCCGATTGCCGACGGCGGCGAAGGAACCACGGAGGCGATGGTGGCGGCCCTCCGCGGGGTCTGGCGGGAAACGACGGTTCTCGACGCCCAAGCCCGGCCGCGACTCGCCCGCTACGGCTGGGTGCCCGCCACCCAGGTCGCCATCCTCGAGATGAGCGCTGCCAGTGGTCTGGCCTTGGTGCAGGACCTCCCTCTGCAGCCCAAGCTAGCCTCCACCTTTGGCACTGGCGAAATGCTACTCGCGGCCATGGCAAGTGGCGCGCGTAAAGTCATCCTCGGTATCGGCGGCAGCGCCACTAACGATGGCGGCCTCGGCGTAGCCGTGGCACTGGGCTGGCGCTTCTTCCGAGCCGATGGCTCGGCCTTTCAGCCCACGCTCGAGACGGTCTTGGCCGCCGTGCGGATTGAACGCCCGTCACACCCGCTGCCTGAAATCTTGGTCGCTTGCGACGTTGATAACCCCTTGCTCGGACCGCGTGGCGCCACGCGCGTCTACGGACCACAAAAGGGCGTACAAGATTGGGCGTGGTTTGAGGAGCGGCTCGCACACCTTGCCCAGTTGACAGCGACGGCCACAGGTGCCGACCACCAGCATCAACCGGGTGCCGGTGCGGCCGGCGGCCTCGGCTTCGGGCTGATGGCCTTCGCCGACGGCAAACTGACGAGCGGCTTCGAGCTCGTCGCCGTACAAGTCGGCCTCGCCGAACGCATCCGCCAAGCCGACCTCGTCTTCACCGGCGAAGGCAAACTCGATGACCAAAGCCTGCAAGGCAAAGGGCCGATTGGCGTCGCCAAACTGGCGAAAAGCCTAGGTAAAAAGGTCGTGGGGCTAGCGGGTAGCGTGACCGACGCCCCTGGGCTCCGCGACTACTTCGACCTACTCATCGCCATCAAGCCAGCGGACATGCCGCTCCCTGAAGCCATACGCCGTACCGACGAACTCATCGGCATGGCACTCGCCGCCCACGCCGAAGCGTTGCGCGCACTCCGCTGATCAGCCGAAGATATTCGCGGGCTTCCCTTTGCCGTCGATGGTCGCGTAGAAAGGTCGGCCTTCGATGTCGAAAGCCGTTTTCGGACTGATGCCCATCGCCGTAAAAATCGTCGCATGCATGTCCTCGACGGAGACCGGGTCTTTAATCGCAACGAGCGGTCGCTCATCCGCGGTCGCCCCGTAAACCTTGCCCTTGCCGACGCCGCCGCCGAACATGACGACACTGGTGCCGCCAGTGAAGTGACGGTGCAGGCCGTAGTGGTCGGGGTTCTCAATAGTGGAACCCTTATGGAAGGATTGGTCACCGGCCTTGGAGCCCGGACGGCCTTCAATCATCGCATCACGGCTGAACTCGCTAGCGATGACGACCAAGGTGCGGTCGAGGAGCCCGCGGGCCTCGAGGTCACGAATCAGGCGCGCAATCGGTCGATCGATTTCCTTATGCATCTTCGAAACCATGTCGTGGCCCTTACCGTGCGTATCCCACTGGAAGAACGGCACGTACTCCGTCGTCACTTCGACGAAGCGGGCGCCGTTCTCCACTAGGCGTCGGGCGAGCAAGCAACCCCGGCCAAAGCGGGAGGTGTCGTATTCTTGCTGCACCTCCTTGGGCTCCAAGGTTAGGTCAAACGCCGCCCGTTCCTTCGCACTGAGGAGGCGATAGGCATTATCCATCGAGCGGAGCATCGACTGCTGTTGATAATCACTGAGCAAATCGCGGTGCGGAGTCGCATCGACCAAGCGCCGGAATTCTTTATCACGGTTGACGAAGCGGCCGGCATCCATGCCCTTGGGTGGACGGACCGCGGCGGCGGCGTCCTCCGGAAACGGCAGGTTCATCGGTCCGTATTCGCTACCAAAAAATCCGCCGGTCGTAAACGCCTTGAGCTCTTCACTTTCGCCCACGCCCTCGAGGCGCTGGCCGATATTGATGAAGGCGGGCATCACGGGATTGCGCGGACCGAGTACGCGCGCCATCCACGCACCGATGTGCGGCGCCGCCACGGTCTGCGGCGGGACATAACCCGTATGCCAATGGAATTGGTGACGGGAGTGCAGGATACTGCCGAGGTCGGGCTGCACGGCGGAACGAATGAGGGTCGCCCGGTCCATGACCTGAGCGATGGACTCGAGGCCCTGGCAAATGCGCACGCCGTCTACCGAAGTCGGAATAGCCGGGAAGGTACTGAGTACGCGCTTATATTCCAAGCCCTTCTCGTAAGGTGCGTAGCGCTTCGGATCGAAGGTCTCGGGCGCCGCCATGCCACCCGCGAGCCAGATAAGGATACACGCGTCGGCCTTGGCCGGCGGATGGAGGATGGCCTTCACGTCCGCACCGAGGAGCTTCGGCGCCCCCAGCGATAACGTGGCTAACCCCGCACCGGCGAGGAGGCGGAGAAATTCACGCCGGGCCAAAGGCTCAGGCAAGTTGGGTTCGAGGGGCAAACCGTGAGGGAGGGACATGACGTTTAGCGGATAGTCTGAAATTCGGGGAGCATGCAGACGGCCCAAAGCAGGTCGGAGACGCCTTGTTCATTGAGACGTGGGCCAAGGATTTCCTGCGCGACCTTCAGTTCCGCGGCGGACGGCGGACGGCACAGTGCGGAAACATAGAGCCACTGCGTAAACTCGTCCGGGGATTTCCAAGAACGGCGGAGCAGGTTCGTGGCACCACGGCTCAGCAAATCGGTAAAGGCTTGGCCATTGGCGAGATCGATGGCCTCCAAGGTGCTCAATTCATTGGGGCGCATGGAGACAATCTGTTCGCGATTAGGTCGACCCAGCGAGCGTTGCAGCATGTCGGACTTAACCAAGGAGGCACGGGCGGGCGGGATACCCTTGCCGGATAGCTGTGTAAGGAGTTCGCCCATCTTCGGCTCGCCCTTAGACCAGACGGCCGGGGCCAGCACCGCCACGGGTCGCCAAGTGGCGTTCGCTGGCAGTACGCCCTTGGCGTTCGGCAACGCGGCCGTCCATTCCCACGCCCGATTGGTCGCGAGCGTCGTGTCCTTGCCCTTGGCGTCGCGGAGATAGGCCTGTAACCAGACCGCGGCGGCGTTCGGAGCACTGCCCCCATTCCGCCCGACCAGGAGGAATTCGTTTTCGCCCGCGTGGAGATAGGAGGTCAGGTCGAAGGCCTGCGGCGTCTGCCAATCGTCGCCCTTGGAGGCCGTTTTTCCGTTCACGAATAGTTCGTAACTATTATCACACGACACGACACAACCCGCTTTGGCCAAGGACTCAGGCACCTGGAAGCGCAAGCGGAAGACGCGGGTCTCACCCACCGGGGGGAGTTCGCCCTTGGCCTTATCGTTCGACCAGAGTGGTTGTGCCTGCCAAGCCAAAGAGGACTGTCCCGCCGCTGCACGCGCGACACCGGCGTCCACCTTCACCGGCACCGTGCCAGTCAGTCGCCAGAGCGCATCGACGAACTGTTCGGCGGTCAGCCGTTTGGCACGCGGGCCGCGATACACGTAGCCCTTATCGTCCGCAGTCCGGGTCAGCGTCTCGGCTTGCGACTGGTAGGCCTGCGAGGTCGCGATGAACTCCAAGACGGCCTTCAGGTCGTACTTCGACTCAACGAGGCGATTAGCGAGAATATCTAGGAGGTCTTGATTCCAAGGTGCGGTCTGCATCGCATCGACGGGGTGGACCACGCCACGCCCCATGAGGCGATGCCAGAGGCGGTTGACGATGGTCCGCTGCAAGCGGCCGTTGTCCGGATGCGTCATCAAAGCCGCCAATTGCTGTAAGCGCTCGGCGCGGGGCTTAGTCGGGTCGATCTGGCCGAGTTCCGGGAAGGGCCAAGCGGCGGCGGACTGCTTGCCTGTGGGAATGTCGCAACGGACGAGCTCCAACGGCTGATTGGAAGTGATGGCGGCCAAACCATAGGCGTCGCGGAGTTTCCAGCGGTCAATGAAGCTATCGTGGCAGGATGCACACTTCATATTAATTCCTAAGAAAGTCTGCGAAACGCTCTGGGCAAACTGGAGCTCTGGGCGAGCGCCTGCGCTCACGCTACCGCGCCAGATAATCCCCTTCCCGAAACCCTCGCTGGCGGGAGTGGGCGCGATCAGTTCACGGACGAAGACATCGTAAGGCTTGTTCTCGTGGAGCGCGGCATACAACCAACCCGTAATCTGCTTGCGGCCACCGTCGATATACCCCGTGCCGACGTAGTCATTGCGCAGGAGGTCATTCCAGAAGGCCATCCAATGGTCGGCGTAATCCACCTCACGGGAAAGCAAGGCCTTCACCAGCTTCGCGCGCTTATCCGGCGCACGGTCCGCGACGAATGCGGCGGTCTCGGCCGCCGAGGGCAGGACGCCGACTAGGTCGAGTTGCACGCGCCGCAAAAAAGTGGCGTCGTCTGCGACGGGTGGGCGGACGAGTTTTTTTTCCTTCACCCACGCGTCGAGGACCCGGTCAATCGGGTGGTCCCGGCCATCCTGGGCGGCCGGTAACACTGGCGTGCGCGGCTTGAGCAATGGTTCGTAGGCGGGTTGTTTAAAGGCGAACCCCTCGGTCCACACCGCGCCCTCGGCAATCCATGCCTTCAACTTAGCAATGTCTACTGCGCTGAGTCCTGGCCCCTTGGGCGGCATTCGCACGTCTAGGTCAGCACTCGCCACAAGTTCGAGCAACTTGCTTTTGGTGACGTCCGACGGGACCACGACCGCCCCGTTCTCGCTGCCTTCCAATAAAGTAGCGCGGGTATTCATCGAGAAGCTGCCCTTGCGCTTATCGCCGGTGTGACACTCACCGCAATGCTTGCGGAGCAAGGGCACAATCTCGTGGTCAAAATCCACCGAAGCAGCCAGCGGGACGGCCGCGAGGAAAAGTAAGGGGACTAGGGGGCTCCGCATCTGGGCAAATTAGGGGGTCAACGCCGCATATCAAGCCGTTGCGCATTTTCGAGTGGTTTTACCTTCCGTCTCTTTCAAGAAACGTCAGGCTGTCGCCATGAAACGCCACCCCGCCCTGCTCGTCTGCCTGCTTTGCAGCCTCTTCGCCTTGGCCGGAGCTGCGGACACTAAGCCCGAGACCAAGCCGGAAATCAAGCCCTCCGCTCCGAAGGTCGCTCCGCCCGCCATACCCATCTGTCCCAAGTGCAAGAAAGAGATGGAACTCGAAGGTTTTGAAATGCTGCCCGACGAGGGTGGCGGCATTTTCAAGATTTTCATCTGCAAGGCTTGCAAGACCACCGACAAGCGGAAGCGCGACTGAACTCCGCCTCCTTTGTAAAGCAAAAGGGCGCCCAGTGGGCGCCCTTTTCGTTGGTCCAGTAATCGCTTAGCGAGCGAAGAGGATAGCGCACGAAGAACCAGCTACCACCGCCTGCTTGGTGTCCGTCAGCTTACCGGTCGCAGGGTCGACGCGATAAGCGTTAATCGTGCCGGACTTCTGGCCGGCGCACACGAGCCAGCGGCCATCATTGCTCAGGCCAAAGCCGCGGGGCACCGCCGGGACGTCCAAGACGTGCTGAATCAGTGAGAGTTTACCGTCGGCGTCGATGGCATAAACGGCCAGCGAGTTATGTCCGCGGTTGGAAACATAGAGAGCCTTGGCGTTAGGCAGGCAGAAGATCTCCGCCGTAGAAGCGCCCTTCGCGGAAGCACCCTCGGGCAACGTCGGCAGGACCTGCACCTCCTTCAAAGCGCCCGTTGACGCGTCCACGGCAAACGTGCTCACCGTCATCAGCATCTCGTTACAGACATAGGCGAAACCACCCTTGGGATGGAAGACGAGGTGACGCGGGCCCGCGCCAGGCGCCACGCGACCGGACTTCGGCTCATTCGGAGTCAACGTGCCCTTGGCCGCGTCAAAGCGGTAGATGAAGATGTCATCCGTGCCGAGGTCGGGCACATAAACAAAGCGGTTGGCGGCGTCGGGATAAATGCCGTGGGCATGCGGACCCGCTTGGCGCCCCTTATTCGGACCCGACCCTTCATGCTGAAAGAAGCTGCTAGCAGGTCCGATGGAACCATCCGCCTGCAGTGGCAAGCAAGCCACCGAGCCCGAGCCATAGTTGGCCGCAAAGAGGAACTTGCCCGTCTGGTCGACCGAGACGTGCGTGGCACCCTTGCCCTTCGTGTCTTGGCCATTGAGGAAGGTGGCCTTACCATCAGCCGAAAGGCGATAGGCGGCAACGCCGCCGCCTGCGACTTCGGCGGTGGCGTACAAGACCTTACCGTCGTTGCTCAACGCCAAGTAGGAGGCCCCTTTCGCGTCGGCAATGACGACGGGCGCGGAAAGTTTGCCAGTCTCGGCATCGATGGTGCCGCGGAGGATGCCCTTGGATTCGGCGCCGGAGGTACCGATGTAATAGGTCAGATCAGCAGCGAAGGCGGGGGCAGACATGAGAGCAAGGAGGGAGAGGAGCGGGCGCATGGGGATAAAGATATGAGGTCGAGAGCGAGTAATAGTTCCAAACAAAATCTCAGCGACCATCCCACCAGGCATCCAAGAGGGCGGTGAGCCGTTTCACGTCGGCGGGACGTTCCGCGGCGAGGTCGCGGAGTTCGTACGGATCCGCCTTAAGATCGAAGAGGCGCGGTGGCTCGGTGGCGTCGGTGGAGCCGTTAGCCGTCTCGCCGGTCTTAAGGCCGCTCGACACGATGAGCTTGAGGTCGCCGGCGACGAGCCAGCGATAACGCAGGCTGGCGGCAGGACGGCCCAGCTCGCGGATATCATGAGTCGAATTCTGTCCCGCGACAAACGGGCGGGCCCGCAGAGCCGCATCGTCTAACAGGTCGAGCCCGTCGCCATCGGTTGGCACCCGGGCGCCGGCGAGTTTGAGCAAGGTCGGCATAAGGTCGACGGCGCTAGCGGAAGCGTCGACCACGAGCGGCTTAATGTGACCAGGCCAGCTCACGAGAATCGGACTGCGGACGCCGCCGTCAAAGGGCGACTGCTTCGAGCGCGCAAAGTCCACCACGGGCTTATCCGTGCGCGGAATCCAGCCGTTGTCCGAGATGTAGACGATGATTGTATCCCGGGTCAGCCCCTCCTTCTCGAGGTGTGCACGCACTTCCCCGATGGTCTCGTCAAACCATTCGACCATCGCGTGGTAGCGGGCGGCCTGCGGGGTCGGCGAACGGTCACGATACTTGGCGAGTAATCTTTCCGGAGGATTGTGCGGGTCATGCGGCATCATTGGCGCATACCAAGCGAAAAACGGCTTATCGTCTTTTTTCGCACGGGTAATGAACTCCGTGAGCGGAGCCAAAGTCTTGCGGCCGATGTCGAGGCCAACGTCGCCATGCCGGCCACCCTTGGTCATGCCTTCGGTGAACCCGCCCGTCGTGAAGTCCCCCATCCACCACTTGCCCGTCTGCATACTAACGTACCCCTGCTCAGCCAATAAGCGCGGGAGATGCGGGGACTGCTGGAAAAGCTTAATCATCTGGGCGCGGCCCTCAAGGAACGCGGGGCTTGGCTGCCTAGTCGCCGGGCTCACGGAGGCGGGCACGAGCGGATCATTGCCGGTAATGCCATGCCGATGGACGTGCCGGCCGGTTAAGATAGAGGCGAGGCTCGGACCACACAGCGAATTAGTGTTGTAGCCGCGCGGGAAGACGCGCGACTCGGACGCCAACTTATCTAAGTTCGGCGTGCTGACCGCCTTCGAGCCCATGAACCCATAATCAAACCAAGCATGATCATCCGAGATGATCATGAGGATGTTGGGTCGCTTAGCCGGCGCCGCGGGCTCGGCGGCCCCCAGCGTCAACGCACAAAAGAGAAAGAGGAAGGAACGCATATTTATGGTTACCAAATTTTAACGCGCTCTTTCGGGTCGAGCCACATGCCATCACCAGGCTTGGTGCCGAAGGCCGCATGGAAGGTGTCCACGTTACGCAGGACGACATTGATACGCTGGGGCATCGGCGAGTGCGTGTCGGACAGTAGGCGATTACGGAGCGTCTCCGCCCGGACGTTGCCTGCGAAGGCGAACGCGTGGGCGAGGAAGAATCGTTGGAGAGGCGTCTGCCCGGCAATCAGACGGCCCGAGCGGTAGGCTTCGGTCGTGCGAAAAGCGTCGAGGGCGATTTCGACGCCGCCGAGGTCGGCGATATTCTCGCCCAAGGTGAGCTTGCCGTTGACGCGGATACCCGGCAAAGGTTCTTCCTTGTCGTACTGGGCGACGATCAGGTCGCAGCGATCGCGAAAGCCCTTTTCCGTCGGCGGCGACCAGCCCTGCTCCAAGCGGCCCGTTGGGCCGTAGCGGCGGCCGGAGTCGTCGAACCCGTGCGTGAGCTCGTGGCCGATTGTACAGGCGATGAAACCGTAGAGGACCGCGTCGTCGAGCAATTCGCCATCGTACGTCGGGACGGCGAGGATGGCGGCGGGCATGACGATCTCGTTATTCAGCGGACTGTAGTAGGCGTTCACGGTATAAGGGCGCATGCCCCACTCCTCGCGCTCAGGCGACCCACCCACGCGAGCGAAAGTGCGCGCCCGCGACCACTTACTGACGTTGACCAAGTTCTGGGCGAGGCCCTCGGCGCGGATCTCCACGCCTTCGTAGCCGCGGAATTTATCGGGGTAGCCTACGCGCAGTTTAATCGCCGCGAGTTTACGCAAGGCCCAGGCCTGCGTGTCGGCGTCCATCCACTCCAGTTTACGAATACGGGCGGCGAAGGCGGTACGGACATTTTCGCAGACCAGACGGAAACGCTCGCGCTGAGCCGGCGAGAACCGCCGGGCCACATATTCCTTGCCCATCAAGTCGCCCAAGGCGCCATCCTGCATCTTGAGGGCACGCTCCTCGAGGCCGCGTTGCTGCTTGGCGCCCGTCAGGACGACGCCTTCGAATTCAAAAGCGGCGCTGGCGGTCGTTGCATTTAGGACGGAAGCATAGCCCGAGATTGCCTGAAAGCGTAGGTAGTCGCGAATGTCTTCGGTGGGAGTTTCGGCGAGGATGCGGGCGAGTGCCTTGAGGAAATCAGGTTGACCGACGATGACGCGGGTGACCGCGGGGGCGCCCGCTCGGCGGGTGGCGGCCTCCCAGCGCAGGCCGGGCGTGAGGGCATCAATTTCCGCCCAGGTCATCGGATGGTAATGCGCGTCGGGGTTACGTAATTTCACCATCGGCAAAGAGACCTCGGCCAGCTTGACCTCGAAAGCGAGGACCGCCGCACCAGCCTTCTGAGCCCGGGCCGCATCGTAACCAAGGAAGCCTAACATTTTGGCAACGTGCGCCGGAAAAGCATCCCGCACGCGCTTGGTGGCGGGCTCGTCGCTGAAATAAAACGCGCGCTCTGGGAGAGAAAGGCCGGACTGCCAGAGATGCAGGGCAACTTTAGTTTCGTCCTTCTTATCTTGGGAGGCAAAGACACCTAGGAAGGAACCAGTGCCTTCGGCGTAAAGAGCCGCCGAGGCGTCCAGCAACGCCTGCGGGGTCTGCGCCTCGTTGAGCTTAGCCAAGACGCTGCGTAAGCCCGCGGGCAGTTCAGTCGGGCCATGCTCAAACCCAAGGGCGGAGCGCCAGAAATCGGCGAGGCGGCGCTGGTCGCTGTTGGCGTCCTTCTTTACTAACAAGTCAGCGTTAATGGCGAGCAGGTCCTTCTTGATAAGGTCATCCTGCCAGGCGAAGGAATTATAGACCGCCCGATCGGCCGGAATGGGGTTCGCTTGATTCCAGCGACCATTAGCGTGGAGCCAAAAGTCCTTGGTGGGGGCAATCGTCGTATCGCGGTTCGACTCGACGAGGTCAGCCTGAGCCAAGGCGGTGGCCAGCATCAGGGCCAAGCAGGGGGTACGCAGCATGCCGAACAGTCAATCCACCCGCCGACTCTGCGGAACCCTTTTTTTAGGAAATCGCAGACACCCCCCTTGCGCGGAAACGGAACCCGCGTATACTCTCGGTCTAGCCGTAGACCATGCCAGGGGTGTCCGTCCCAGACCGACCACCGCCGGGGGTACTAAAAATATAATACGATTTTATTTCACTGATTATCAGTTGGTTAGGAAAAGGTATCCCCCAAAAGGCCATTTAGGAGCCCCTTATATAGAGGCCCATCACTTTTTTTATGATCACACTCATCCCCACCGCCACGCCTGTCACCCCGACCACCCTTGACCGCTTGCCCACCGAGCAGGCCTTGCTCCGCCCCGCCGGCGAAGCCACCGCGGAGACGTCGGACGCCTTCGAAGCTGGTGAAGCCATCGAAATCTCCGGCTACCAAGCCTACCTGCAGCAAGCCGGGCAGCATAAAATCCTGACCGCCGCCGAAGAGCTCCAGCTCGCTGTGCGCATCCAAGCCGGGCGCCTCGCGGAGGGCCAGTTCACGGCCGACGCGCTCCACGCTCGCGACGAGCTCATTCGCCATAACCTCAAGTTCGCGGTCTACTGTGCTGGCAAGTATGCCCACACCCTGGAGGAGCGCGAGGAACTGACCAGCGCCGCCAACCACGGCCTCGTCATCGCGGCGGAACGCTTCCTCGCCGAGAAACAGGTGCGCTTCAACACCTATGCCAGCTGGGCCATCTATAGCCTCATCATGGCGGAGATTGGCCGCCGCCGCGTAGTCGATCTCCCGCGCAATATCCGCGAAGCCCTCAAAGTCCTGCGCCGCGCGGCGGCGACCCTCCTCCAGAGCGAGGGGCGCGAGGCGACCGATGCCGAACTCGCGGCGGCGATGCAGGAAGACGAACATAAAGTAGCGTCTTTGCGCCGACTCTCGCAAAGCAACGTCTCGCTCGATGCCCCGATCGGCGAAGATGGCGAGCTGACGCTAGGCGAAACCCTCCGCGACGACGAGGCCCCGGGGACGGCCGACCAAGCAGCGTTACGACTCGACGCTGAACTCATCCGCGCGCACTTGCGGACGCTGAACGATCGCGAAGCACTGATTATCGAGCTCCGCACCGGACTGAGCGACGGCGCTGAATGGACCCTCGATGAGGTCGGCGGACGCCTGAACGTCAGCCGCGAGCGGGTGCGGCAGCTGGAGGAACGGGCCTACCGTAAACTGCGCGCGCTGCTGATGCCGGCGGCGGCGAACGCCAACTAAGTTCTCACTCCCGCCGAATGCGCTGAAGCCATCCGCTTAAGCCACCGGTGCGTGCGGCTAATAACCCAACACACTGTCTGGCGGGCGGAGGCTGACCTTGTCCTCCCCGTCCCTACGCGGTAGGCTATCCGCATGAAGACGCCCACCCGCATGCGCCGGAACCTCTTCTTGGGGCTCGGCCTGCTGTTGCTCGCCGCCGCGGCTCGCAGTCAAGAGGCCGAGCCGTTTGAGGATCCGCCGATTAACTATTCGGCGACGAAGCCGAACGACCGGGCGACTAAACTCAACGAAGCTTTCCAAAAGCAGGCTGACGAAATCCGCGGCTGGCCCGCCCGCCGGCGGCTCCGCTGGCTGCTCGAACAACTCGACGTACCCGTCGACTCGCAAATTCTCGTCTTCAGCAAAACTAGCCATCAACGCGCGCTCATCGGCCCGAAGAATCCCCGCGTGCTCTTCTTCTCGGACGAAGCCTATATCGGCTGGGTCCCCGGCGGCGCCATGGAAGTCACGCTCTTCGACCCCGTCCTCGGGGCGACCTTCTACCTCCTGGACGCCCAAGAGGACGAATCCAAGCCGCTGCTCCAGCGCGACAACCAATGCCTCTCCTGCCATAAGAGCTATGAACGGACGCCGAGCTTGCGGGCCCGGTCCATCATGCCCGACGCCGAAGGCGAAGCCTTGAGCGGATCCAACATCTCCAACATTGAACCCGACACCCCGTATGCGGACCGCTGGGGCGGCTGGTACGTCACCGGGGCGCCCAGTCCCTTTCGCCATCGGGGCAATACCGTAGGCAAAACGGAGGCCGACTTCCTTACGGCGACCGGCAAAGGTGGTATCACCCTGCAGACGCTCAAGGACTACTTCGACATCGGGCGCTACCCGAAGCCGACGAGCGACATCGTCGCGCTCAGCGTCCACGATCACCAAGTCTACGTCCATAACGTCATCGCCGCTGCCAACCAGACGGCCCGGCTGTCCTTGGCTCGCTGGCCAGCCACCCGCGAAATTCTGCAGCTCCCAGCCGACGCACCTTTGGCCGGCTCGACGCTCGTCACCCTGGCGAGCGAAGCCGACAAGGTGGTGGCCGCGCTGCTCTGCCGGGAAGAACCGGCGTTACCGAGTGATGGCCTCCACGGCGATGGCGACTTCGAGAAAACTTATGCGAAAGGTCGGCGGCCCGACCCCCAAGGCCGGTCGCTCCGCGACCTAGACCTCAAGACGCGGCTTTTCCGTTACCGGTGCAGCCCCCTCATCTACAGCGAATCCTTCCGCGGCTTCCCGCCGGAACTGCGGACCTTGGTCCTCACCCGTTTGGGGACCATCCTCCGGGCCGAAAGCCCCCCGGCGGACTACGCTTTCCTGCCGGCGGCGGAACGCCAAGCCATCGCCGAAATCCTCACGGCGACCCTCCCCGACCTCCCGCCCGCTTGGCGGCAGAAGTAATTTTTAATACTTCTTTTACAATTCCCCGGCGAGATGTCGCTTGT
The DNA here is from genome assembly GCA_903919185.1 of uncultured Opitutia bacterium. Taxonomy (GTDB): domain Bacteria; phylum Verrucomicrobiota; class Verrucomicrobiia; order Opitutales; family UBA953; genus UBA953. The sequence continues at coordinate 20,989 of CAIXHF010000178.1, forward strand.
GGGGCTTCGGTCGGTGGGCAAGATGCGTATACGGATATGGCTACTTACCCCCTCCATCTCCAAGGCGGACACTTGTTCGTCGAGATTAATAACCAACGCTGGCTGTTCGATACTGGCACGGCCATCAGTTACGGCATGGCGCCGAGCCTGACGCTCGCGGAGCGCACCTTTGCGCTGAGGCCCATTATGACCGGCAAGCCCGGCAAGCCCATCATCGGCGTCCCGAAACTTATCCAATTCCTGGGCACCCCTTGCGCCGGCCTCTTGGGCATGGACATCATCGGCGAGTTCGACTGGACGCTTAACGCCGCCAAGCGTACTTGCACCGCCACGACGGAGACCACGCTGATCCGCGACCGGAGCTTCCCACTCAAGACAGAGAACGGGCAGCTCAGCACCCGGGTTATAATCCGCGACCGCGAGTATCGCCTACGCCTAGACACCGGCTTTCAGCTGACCTTTCTCGAGCACCCGGTGATTGAGAATTTTTCCTCGGCCGGCAAGGGCCGCGACTTCCACGTCTATTTCCTCGGGGGCTGGTTCCAGACGGATTCCTTTCACGTCCCGATGAAGCTCGGCGTGGAATTTGCGGCGGACAACCTCCACACTGGCCGGTTACCGGCGAGCCTCCGGAAGGAAATCCTGCCCGTGGACTTCGATGGCATCCTCGGGGCCGAATTCTTCTCCCGGCATTTTCTCGCCTTCGCCCCACGCCGTCAGCTGATCGGCTTCCTGACCTCCGGCGAATAGGCACGCAAAAGGCCGACCCACGGGGTCGGCCTGCGTGACCAACGGGACCGGATGGCTTACTTAGCGAGCTCGGCGAGCTTCTCGCGGATGGCATCCGCTTCAATCTGATAGCCCTTAGCGTTAAGGTGCAACTGGTCAGGCATGATTTCCTTGGAGAGCGTGCCGTCGGCAGCGAGGAACTTGGCGCCAATGTCGAAATAGTGAACCTTCTTACCATCGTGGAACTTAGCGATGAGTTCATTCACGGCCTTGTTCTTGGTGCGACCAGGGTTGTTGGTTTCACCAGCCCCGCGCGGGAAGATGGCGAGAAGGAGGACCTTGGTGTCGGGCGTCCGCTTATGGATGGCGTCGATGGTGTTCTTGATGCCGGCGGCGATCTGCTCGACTGAGTTCTCACCGACGCCACTGTTATTGGTACCGATCATGAGGACGACGACCTTCGGCTTGATGCCTTCGAATTCACCGTTCTCGACGCGCCAAAGCACATGCTGGGTGCGGTCGCCACCGATGCCGAAGTTAGCGGCCTTATACTGGGCATACTCCTTTTCAAAGAGGGCCTTCTGGCCGTTCCAGCCGGCGGTGATGGAGTCACCGAGGAAGACAACCTGGGCTTCACCCTTCTTGGCAATTTCTACGAAGGACTCGTGCTGCTTCTGGAAGCCAGCTTGGATTTTACCATCGGCTCCGACCTTCGGAGCGGCAATATCGGCTGGTTGGCCCGGAGCCTTCGGGGCAGCGGCCTTGACGGCGACCTTGGTCGCATCGGCAGCAGGCTTCTTCGCCTCGTCGGCACCAGAGAGAGAAACTTGAGCCAGCAGGGAGAGGCCCATGAGAATGGAGAGTTTAGATTTCATTGGGATGTTTGGGGTAGACCCCTCATTTCGGACGGCAACCTACCGGAGTCAACCGTGACCCGCAGGTGCATTCTTGCTCCCCCGGCCAAAATGACGCTAGGTTGCGGAAATGAGCCCGAACTTGCGCTTCGTTACCCCCGCCAACGCCCTGAAGGAAGAATATAAAGGCCGGACGAATTACTGGCTCTGCCGACCGGGCGTGACCGAAGCCAAGGCCCTGCAAGTCTGTGAAGCCACGCTGCCGGCGGGGGAAGGTCACAACTTCCACACCCACCCTGAGCTCGAAGAGATGATCTACGTGCTCAAGGGAGAAGTGGAGCAGTGGGTGGAAGAAGAATGCCGAATCCTCAAGGCGGGTGAAAGCGCCCACATCCCCGCGGGGCTCGTCCATGCGACCTTCAATAGCTCGCAAGCCGACGCCACGATTTTGGCCATCCTTTCGCCCGGCGACAGCCAAGGCCCCTTCATGGTCGACGTCAGCGACCAGGAACCCTGGAAGAGCCTCCGTCAGCGCTGAACTACTTTAGTTCGCGGACACGGACGCCGCGATACCAGACGCGCTTGGCTTCGTCCTGAAAACCAATATGCCCGTCAGCCGGGCGATCTTTCATCGGTGATTCGTCGAGCTTGAGCACGATGATGCGCTGGCCGTTAAAGTCGACCTGGAGTAACCGATCCTTTAGCGTAAGCGTGTAGCGATTCCACTCACCGGCTGGCTTTACCATATTCTTGGCCGGCGCCATCGCTTTGATAATCCCGCCGCAGTCATGGTTACCGGGCGTGGCCAAGCCATAGGTGTCGAGAACTTGAAGCTCGATGCCCTTGTCCACCGGGTTGAGCGGGTCAGCGACACAGAAGAAGACGCCCGAATTACCAGTGGGCTCGATCTTGAATTCCAGATCGAGGACATAATCACGGTATTTCTTTTCAGTGAAGATGTATGCATCGAAACGCTTCCAGCCAGTCTCACCGGCCCGCGGCTTTAACGTGACCGTCCCGTCCGTATCATAGACCCAATTACCCTTGGTCTTCCAGCCCGCCAAGTCTGTGCCGTTAAATAATGGGGAAAAGCCAGGCGCGTCGGCCGCGGGATGCGCCACCGCGATTGCCGGGACGGAGACCGGGTAAGGATCCTTCGCCGGAGCGGCGCGGAGGACAGCGGCGAGGCCGCAGAAATAGAGGAGGGTTTTCATGTCAGAGAGTCAGTAAAGCGGTGGGGCAAATCTGGGGATCGAGTCGCTCGGTCAGCGCTGTGCGAATGACGGCTTCCGTCCGCGGGACCTTGCCTTGGAACACCTGCTCGCCATTCACCGTCACGGTCACGGGCTCATCCAGATTGAGTAGCGCATCGCTGAGGCGGAGGGCGGTGCCCTTCGGGATATCACCCGCGAGCCCGACGGCCTGACCCTTGACGGTGGCGACCATCTTCTGGCCAGGTTTTGTGGCGGCCGCTGGCACTTGGAGCCAGTAGAATTGATGGTGCGTCACGCCCGTCTGCACCCAGACAATCCTTTTCGGCCAGGCTTGGCGCGTAAACTTGGCCATCCACGGCAGAGCCTCCGCGTCCTGGAGGTTCATCCAGTGCGGCAGGCCTTCGTAGACGCGGCCCAGATGTTCATAGCCCTCGGAATCCTCCTGATGCAGACGGTCGAATTCGGCAATCTTCTCGGCGACGACTTTATTGCGATTGTAGGCCGCGTCTGCGCCCCCGACGAACATTGCAAAAGGCAGGTTACGCACGCCGAGCGTGTTCACGCCATTGGTATGGCCTGCCATCATTGCGGCGGCGGCGAAACGGTCCGGCATCCGTGGAGCTAATTGCCAGACGCCATCACCCCCAGCCGAATAACCTAATAAATAAACCTTGGCAGGATGCACACCGCGCACGGCCACGAAATCATCAATCAAGCGGGCGAGCATCGGGTCGATGTGGCCTTCATGCCAAAGGTTCCAAGTATTGGTCGGAGCGCGCGGCGCCACGACGATGCCTTCCGCCGGGGCATAGAGCCGAATCTGATTTTTCCACTGTTGGTCATTAACCGCGGCCGGCGCACCCCCGCCACCGTGCATCGAAATCCACAGGCTACGCTGACCTTCCGGCGCGAGGTTAAATTCCTTTTCCAACCAGCGGAGAGACTTATCGCCGAGCTTGAGTTCCTTCCCCGCGACCTCCGCGGCACGCTCCTTCTTCAATGTGACCGTCTGCTCGGCCGCAAGCGAGGTCACCAGAGCCTCCGCTTGACTGCGGGTCAGGCCTTCGGCGGCCGGCAAGGCCAAGCCAGCTAGGCAAAGAAGCAGCATGTGGGGCAACAGGCGATGCATGACACCAAGTTGGCGGCCGAGCCCGAGCGTGGCGAGCCATCTTCGGCATCGACCAACCCAATGTCATACCATTTATATGACAACATCATGGTTCGCCCCGCCCTGCTCAGCCTGCTGCTCCTGCTGTCCGCCTGCCAGACCGCACCGCAGCACCCCGCGAACCTCGTCGTCGAAGGCGTGCCCGCCATCACCCCAGAACTGAAGGCCGAGCTCGAGCCTTACGCCAACCTCGGTGGCGCCAGCTTCCGCGGCTGGGCGACCACTCAGCGCACCATCTTAGTGACGACCCGCATCGGTGATGCTTCCCACTTGCATACGATGACCGCGCCCATGGCGAAGCGTACTCCGCTCACCCGCGGGCCCGACACGGTGCGGAGCGGCACGTTCCAGCCCAAGGGCACGCGCCTGCTCTATTCCGTAGATAAAGGCGGCGACGAAAACTTCCAGCTTTGGCTGACGGACGCGGCCCACCCCGAGCAGGCGCCGCGCCGCCTGACGGACGGTAAATCACGCAACACCGACGCGACCTGGTCCAAGGACGGTACGCTGATTGCTTACAGCTCAAACCGCCGCAACGGCAAGGACAGCGACATCCTCATCGCTGATGTCCGCAGTCTCGGCGAGCCACGCGAACTCGTCCGCCTCGACGCCGGAGGCTGGGCACCAGTCGATTGGACCGCGGACGGCAAGTCCGTGCTGGTCCGGCAAAGCCTAGGCAACGCCGCGTCGCGCCTGTGGAGCGTCGAAGTGGCAACGGGTAAACGCACGCAAGTCAGTCCGAAAGGCGTCACCTGCCTTTACCAGCAAGCCGTCTTCGCCGAAGGCGACCAGGCGATCTATGCTTTGACCAACCATGGGTCCGACTTCCTTTCCGTCATGCGGCTGGAAGTCGCGACCGGGAAACTTACCCTCTTGGTGCCAGAACCCAAGTGGGACGCCGAAGAACTCGCCGTATCGTCCAATGGTAAGCGCCTAGCCTTCGCCGTGAACGTGGAAGGTTTCTCGCAACTGCGTTGCTGGAACCTTGAGACCGGTAAGGAAATCCCTGTGCCGACCCTCAAGCCCGGCGTCCTCAGCAACCTCGCCTGGCGGGCAGGGAGCCATGAGCTCGGCTTCACCCTGAATAGCGAAGACTCCGCCAGCGACGCTTGGTCGCTGGATCTCGATGCGGGTGCGCTCACCCGCTGGACGAACCGGACGACGAAGCCCAAAAAGGAAATCCCCGTGACCCAACCGGAAGTCGTGCGCACGCCGAGCTTCGATGGCCTCAGCATCCCGTCCTTGGTCTACTACCCGGACGCCAAGAAGTTCCCGGGGAAGCGCCCCGTGCTGATGTTCTTCCACGGCGGCCCCGAAGGCCAATCGCGCCCAGGCTACCGCGGCTCGGCACTCTATTACCTCAACGAACTCGGTGTGGCCCTAGTCTATCCGAATATCCGTGGCTCGACCGGCTACGGCCGCACCTACTTAAGCCTAGACGACACCGTGAAACGGGCGGATGCGGTTAAAGACGTGGGTACGGTCCTGGACTGGGTGGCGAAGTCCGACCGCCTCGACTCGTCTCGGGTCGCGGTCTACGGTGGAAGTTACGGCGGCTTCATGAGCCTAGCTTGCCTCACGAACTACCCTGAGCGCTTTCGCTGCGGCATCGACAACGTCGGCATCGCCAACTTCGTGACCTTCCTGCGGGATACGTCGGATTACCGTCGCGCCAACCGTCGACTGGAGTACGGGGATGAACGCAAGCCCGAGGTACGCGCCTTCCTTGAGCGCATCTCGCCCGCGAACCACGCCGACCAGATTCGCGCACCACTGCTCATCATCCAAGGCCGTAACGACCCCCGCGTCCCCTTCACCGAGGCGGAGCGAATGCGGGACGCGATCCGCGCTCAGGGCGGGCGGGTCTGGTTCGTGATGGCCAACGACGAGGGCCATGGCTTCGCGAAGAAGTCGAATGCCGACTTCCAATTCCAAGCCACGGTCCTCTTCTTAAAGGAAAACCTTCTGAACTGACCGGCGTCTATTAGACAATAAATGACGGCGTCTTGGGGGAGATTCCCCTCGCACTCCGAGGGATAAGCGCCGAGAATAGATATCGTGACCACACCCCGTGGTCAATCCCCCTACCCCTACCATGAACTGCGTGAAGAAACTCACGGCGGCGCTACTGCTGTCCCTCCCCGCCCTCGCCCGTGCCGGCGAAGCGGATATCCGAATCCCCGACCTCGCGAAGACATCGTTCCTCGGCGGCACGGTTAGCGGCCCTCAAATCCTGTGGCTCGGCCTGGTCGTCTGCGCCCTCGCGACCGCCTACGGTTGGTGGCAGTACCTGCAGACGCGTGCGCTCCCGGTCCACGGCTCTATGTCGGCGGTCTCCGATATCATTTGGGAGACGTGTAAGACCTACCTCTGGCAACAGGGCAAATTCCTCGCCGGCCTCTGGGTGCTCATCGCCGGTTGCATGACCTACTACTTCGCGGGCCTCGAGCATAAGGACGCCTCCTCGGTCGCAGTGATCCTCGCTGCCTCGGTCCTCGGTATCCTTGGCAGCTACGGCGTCGCTTGGTTCGGTATCCGCATCAACACCGTCGCCAATTCGCGCGCCGCCTTCTCCGCCCTGCGCGGCAATCCGCTCGCCACGTTGCTCATCCCGCTCAAGTCCGGCATGAGCGTGGGTCTGCTGCTCGTCGCCATCGAGCTCTTCTTCATGATCGGGATCCTCCTGTTCCTACCCCAGGATCTCGCAGGGCCCTGCTTCATCGGCTTCGCCATCGGCGAATCCCTGGGCGCCTCCGCCCTCCGTATCTGCGGTGGCATTTTCACCAAGATTGCGGATATCGGCGCCGACCTCATGAAGATCGAATTCAAGCTACCGGAGGACGATCCCCGTAACCCTGGCGTCATCGCCGACTGCACCGGCGACAATGCCGGCGATTCCGTTGGCCCCACTGCGGATGGTTTCGAGACCTACGGCGTCACTGGCGTGGCCCTCATCGCTTTCCTCGCGCTGGCCCTGGCCGCCAATCCCGCGCTGTGTGCGACCCTCATCATCTGGCTCTTCGCCATGCGTATCCTCATGGTCATCACCTCGCTCCTTAGCTACTGGATCAACGACGCCGTGAGCCGGGCCGTCTGGGGTCAGGCTAAGGACTTCAACCTCGAGCAGCCGCTGACGAACCTCGTCTGGATCAGTTCTCTGGTCTCGATCGCGATCACCTACCTCGCCAGCTACTTCCTCCTCGGCGACCAAGGCGGCGGCCTCTGGTGGGTGCTGTCCACGATCATCTCGCTCGGCACGCTCGCCGGCGCGCTCATTCCCGAGTTCACCAAGGTGTTCACCTCGACCGAGAGCCGCCACGTAAAGGAAGTCGTGACGTCATCCAACCAAGGAGGCGCTTCGCTCAACATCCTCTCCGGCCTCGTCGCGGGTAACTTCTCCGCCTTCTGGACCGGCCTCTGCATCCTCGGCCTGATGTTCGGGGCGTATCTGCTCTCCACGCATGCCGCTGTCGCCGCGCTGATGCCGGCACAATTCGCCTTCGCGGCCCCGATCTTCGCCTTTGGCCTCGTCGCCTTCGGCTTCCTAGGCATGGGCCCGGTGACCATCGCGGTCGACTCGTTCGGCCCGGTCACCGACAACGCGCAGTCGGTCTACGAGCTCTCGCAGATCGAGAAGCAGCCCGGCATCGCCGCCGAGCTCGAACGCGACTTCGGCTTCCGCCCCGACTTCGAAGGCGCCAAGCACCAGCTCGAAAAGGGCGACGGCGCCGGCAACACCTTCAAGGCGACCGCCAAGCCCGTGCTCATCGGCACTGCCGTCGTCGGAGCGACCACGATGGTTTTTGGCATCATCATGATGCTGCAGGAGCATTACCGGGCGATTGACGCGAAATTTAACGTCTTGGAGAAACTCTCGTTGGTCCACCCCGAGGCCCTGATGGGCCTCCTCATGGGCGGCGCGGTGATTTACTGGTTCACCGGCGCCTCCATGCAGGCCGTCGTCACCGGCGCCTACCGCGCGGTGGTCTACATTAAGGAGAACATGAAGCTCGACGCGACGACAGCGACGACGGAGTCCTCCAAGGAAGTGGTCCGCATCTGCACGCAGTACGCGCAGATGGGCATGAAGAACATCTTCATCGTCATCTTCTGCTTCTCGCTGTCCCTCGCGCTCTTCGACCCGTTCTTCTTCATCGGCTACCTGGTGGGCATGGCCTTCTTCGGCCTCTTCCAGGCCATCTTCATGGCCAACGCCGGTGGCGCCTGGGACAACGCCAAGAAGATTGTCGAGGTCGACCTCAAGGCCAAGGGCACCCCCCTCCACGCCGCCACGGTCGTCGGCGATACGGTCGGCGATCCATTCAAGGACACATCTTCGGTCTCCCTCAACCCGGTCATCAAGTTCACGACGCTCTTCGGCCTACTCGCCGTCGAGATCGCGGTGAAGATGCCGGCCGGCCCCAAGCTACTCCTCGGGAGCGCGATTTTCTTGGTCGCCCTCTTCTTCGTCTACCGGAGCTTCTACGGTATGCGCATCCCGGTGGCGGACAAGGCCCGCTGACCTAGCCGGCCGACGGCCCCCGAGGGCTCCCCGACCAGGGAGCCCTTCTTTTTACCCGTCAATCGAGGGGTTATTTTATTTTTAAAAACCGCCGGCGTTCCGCTGGATAAACTTCGGCCGCCGGACAAGGAGGCGATCGTCGACGGCTTCAGGCACCTGGTGCGGACGGAAGGCGGCAGCGTGAGCGCCGGCGATGGCGAGGTGGTCCCGCCGCGCCGAAGGCTCAGTGATCGCTGGGGTGCCGCTGCATCTTCTCGCCCCAGGCGAAGAGGATCATGGAAAGTAGGAATACGCCATGGATAATGGCCTGCCAAAGAATGACCTTCTCGTGGTTGGCCGTCATTGGCTTGTCGGCAGAAGCCGCCGAAGTGATGTCGATGAAGCTCTTCAGCAGATGGATGGCCGAGATGCTCGCCAGGCTACCGGCGAGTTTCACCTTTAGCGTGTTCGCGTTGATGTGGTCGAGCCAGTCTGGGCGGTCGCCGTTGTCGCCGAAGTCGATGCGACTGACGAACGTCACGTAGCCGCCAACGACGACCATGTTCACCAAGTTGGCCACCATGGAGATGTCGACCAAGGAAAGGATGCCCAACATGATGGAGCTCTCCGTGGCGGTCGCGAACCCACCGAGCAGGTGGATTAATTCCTGGACGCTCTTCCACGCATAGGCGATGGCGGCAAAAATGAGGGCGACGTAAATCGGTGCCTGCACCCAACGGCTAGCGAAAATAAAGTACTCCAACCCATGCTCCAGTTTCTGGGCAATTCCTTCGGACTTTGTGTCTTTAGACATAGCGTTAGAATTAGTATTCTAATCCATTCGTCAAGCCGTGGCGAAGTCAGATGCCCGCGCTCGCCGCGGCCTCGCCCAGCGGGCCGGCCTCGGGATCGCGCAGGTAGGCATCGGCCTTGGCCGAAACAATCACACCGTAATTAATCGTGCCTAACCAACCAGACATGATGATGCCGACGCTACCGGCGTGGTACAGCCCACCCACTTGTTCGGGTAGCCCCATCGAAATCTTGAGCCCTTCGAACTTGGTGCCAAAGGAAGTGCCGCCCACGTGGCGGACATAACGGTTGACCGTGCGCGGTGTGGCCGCCTCGGCGTGGTCGACCTTGGAACGAATGTCAGGGATGAACTTCTCCAACCCCCGGAAGGATTCCTCGATGACGCGCGCCTTGTGCGTCTGGTAGTCGGCTTCGGAGAGGTTCGCCCAATCCTCGTACTGCTGGTTGACCGAAGTGACGATCGCGTAACGGGGGATCTTAGTGTGGGGACGGGTATCCGGATAGTAGACCGAATAGGTCCGCGAGGTCGTATGGAAGTCGATGAGTTCGCGACTGGAGAACGGCTTCGCCTCGGAGGTGAAGACGAGGTCGCCGATGTGCGGGATGCTCTCCCCCGAACGCACCCCCATATAGACTTGGCAGGAGGACGTGTTGACGCGGACCTGGCGGGCCTGCTCCAGGAAGGAGTCATCGAAAGCCGTGGCGTCCGTCAGCTTCAGAACGGTGTCCTTAATATTCGCATTGGAGACGACCGTCGCACACGCCACTTCAGCTTCTTCGCCGAGGCGAGTCCCGCGGAGCTTGACGCCAACCACCCGGCGGCGGCCCGCGGCGTCCTTCTCGACGAGCACCTTCTCGACGAGCACGTTGCGACGGATGTCGACCCCATTGGCCTTCATCTCCATCGTCATCAGGTTGATCATCGTATCCGTGCCACCTTGGAAGATGAATACCCCCTTCGACATGAAGTTCGAGAAGACGATGCCAAACGTGATGGCTGGGTCGTCGAGGGTCGAGCCGTTGGCGTAGGCAATCGGCTCGAGCAGCAGCCGCTGGATATCGGGGCGACCGGGAAAGAACTGTTCAAAGAGCTCGCGCGTCGTGCGCGGGTCATTGTCGTAGTAGTTCATCTCCCGAAGGTGGGCGAAGAACGCCTCCACGGTCTCGGCCGGGATGCGGAACTGCTCGATCATAATCCGCGTGAAGTCCGCGCGGTCAAACGTCGTCCGGACGTCGAAATCCGGGTTGATGAAACGGACGTCGCTGAGCTGATGAATCCGGTCCGAGATCTCCTTAGTCCAGTAGCGCCGGGTCGACTTGATCATCCCGTGCGGGAAGCCGTGCAGGGAAATATCGAACACATGGCCGCCGGCGCGCTTAAAGAAAGTCGCTAACCCGCCGAGCTGGTAGTGGTGCTCCAGTAGGAGGACCTTGCGGCCGAACTTCGCGAGGTTGTTCGCCGCCGTCATCCCGCCCAGACCGGCGCCGATGACGACGGCGTCGTAGCGAGGGAGCAGGTTTTCGAAAGGCGAAGGCATCGGAAAGGGACTGGAAGAAGGAAACGGGCGAAAGGCAAAGCCGAAACCCGTTTGCAGGCGGCCTTTAAGGCGTCCGGAGGCTCCAGCCGGCCCGCGTCTTGGACAGCACCACCGGCCGCCCGAACAACTCGGCCAACTGCGGACGACGGAGGACTTCGGCGACGGGCCCGGCGGCCAGCTTGGCCCCGTTCCGCAAGAGCAGCGTGTGTGTAAAGACCGGGACGATTTCCTCGACATGGTGCGTCACGAGCACGATGGAAGTACGCTTGGCCACCGTCGGCAGCCGCTGCAGCAACGCTAGAAAATCCGCCCGCGCCGCGGGGTCGAGGCCCGCACAAGGCTCGTCTAAAATGAGTAAGGCTGGCTGACCGATCAACGCCCGCGCAATGAGTACACGCTGACGCTCGCCTTGGGAGAGATGCCCGTAGGGACGGGAAGCCAGCGCACCGACCTTCAGCCGCCGCAGCATCGTGCGGGCGCGCGCCAAGATTTCCGCGGGCGGGCGACGCCAAAGGTTGATGACCCCATCGACACCCCCAGCGACGACGTGCAGGGCTGGTTCGGCCGGCTGCACGAGCGCGGCGATTGACGGGCCCGCCAAGCCGATGCGCCGGCGCAGTTCGCGCCAGTCGCTGCGACCGAACGTTTCCCCGAGGACGGTGACCCGTCCGGAGGTCGGCGCGAAATAGCCCGTCAATGCCGCCAGCAAAGAAGATTTTCCCGAGCCATTTGGGCCGAGGAGCACCCAGTGCTCGCCCGCGCGCACGGTCCAATCGATACCTTTAAGGATGACCTTACCTTCGCGGGCGATGCGCAGGCGGGCAACCTCGAGGACAGGTGGGGGCGGCGGCTTCATGAGCTCACCTTATTAGGGAGGGCTCGGTCCGACTTCCAAGTCGCAAAGCGCACACGCCCATCCTTGCCCTCCGCCCCGAGGTCTGTTTATCATCCAAGGATGCGCTGGGCAACCCCACTCCTCCTTGGCCTGTGCCTCGCCTTGGGGGCGGCGGAGAAACCGACGCCGGCGCCGATTTCGCCAGCTGACTTGGCTGAGCTCGAACAACTCCGACAGGAGTCACGGGAGGACAAGGTGCCGCCCGCCGCCGTGCCGCTACCAGCGCCTGCGAATGGCTCCATGAGTCGGGAGGACCAAGCTGAGTTCGACGCCTTGCGCTCGCAAATCAAGGCCCGCCAAACGGAGACTACTGTCGGACGGCCCATCGTGGTGCAACTCATTCACGCGGAACTCGACGGCTTGGAGCTGGTGATGGTGCTCGACGCACCGGTCCCCGCGCCGGTCGTCATTCAGGGCCGTGGCCACACCTTAGGCCAAAAGTTCAGCGTCACCGGCACGTTCAGCGGCGCGGCGAAGTTCGAAGGTGCCTACTACTCCTTACTCAAGACCAGTGAGCCCGTGGTAAACGTCCTAACGCCCAAGGAAGCCCCCAAGGCGGACCCGGCCCCCCACCCCGTCTTGGGCGCGACCGATGGTGAAGCCGACGAAGGCTTCAGTGGCTTCCAACTCAGCAACATCCTTTTCGCGGGCTTCGCCGCCATCTCGCTCGCCATCGTTGCCCTCAAGGTCAAAGCCAAGATCACTGCACTGAAAGGCCAGAAGTCCCGCCGTCGCTAGGCCTTCGTGACTCCATGAAGCTCCAAGCCACCCTCCTCGCCTTCGTCGCCTTAACCTGTGCCCCGCTGGCCGCGAGCGGCGCCACGAACGCCGAAAAGGCCAAAGCCACCGCAACGGCTGTAGCCGCAGGTGGTGGCACGGCCAGCACCGCCACCACGGGTGCCAAAGTCTCCCCAGGCAAAGGGGACCCTAAAGGCGCGGACGAGACGCCCACGCCCCTCACCGAGGCTTTAAAGGACGGCACTGAAACGCGCATCACCTGCGTCTACAAGGGCGCCGGCACACTCGCGGCGATGTCCGGCACCTATCACTATAAGCTCTGGGTCCCCGCAGGCTATTCTGCCGATCCCAAGATAGCCTGGAAAACAATCTTCATCGCCGACCCTAGCGGGAAGGCGAAGCTCGGCGCGATGGGCGACTGGATCAAGGCGCATGGCTACATCGCCGTGATGCTCGAGGAATCCAAGAATGGTCCGTGGGAGCCGACCATCGGCAACTTCCTTGCGGCACACGACGACGTCGTGAAACGGCTGCGGGTGGCCGAAGGCCAGAAAGTCGCCACCGGCTTTTCGGGCGGGGCTCGTGCCAGTTCGCTCTTCGTGACACTCGCCCCCGGCTTCGGTGGCCTCATCTTTCAGGGTGCCGGCTGCAGTGACGTAAACCCCGACGGCACGTACATCATCAAAGACATCAAGTGTAAGACCGTGGCCGGAACGTTTGGAAAGAAAGACATGAACTACAAGGAGGCCGCCCGCCTGAAGAATTCCTTCGGTGCGCGCATCGAGATCTTCGAGTTCGAAGGCGGGCACCAGTGGGCCCCTAAGGAAGTCATCGAGCTGGCCTTGAATGCAGTGGACGGCAAACTGCCCAAGTAGCCCAAGGAGAAGGTTTGCAGGGAACGCGGGAGGGGGCTTGGGTGTCTTACCCCCATGAAGTCCCTGCTGCCCCTCCTGCTGGCCCTCACGGGCTTCGCCGCCTCGACCGAGTCTGCGCTAAAATTCGCTGACCCTAAGCCGCAAGCCTACAGCCTGACCCTGCGGGCGAGCGAGATTGACCCGCGCTGCAAGTCGCATCCGGAAGTCGGTTTTGTCCTCGAGACCGCAGGCAAGCCCGCCGACACCGAACATGCAAACGTCGACACGCGGGTCGCACCGCGGGGCCAGCTCGTGATTTGGCTCATGGGCCACAGCCAGCCACTCGCCGAAAAGGTCAATAGCTACGGCCTGCACTACATCCAAGTCGCGTATGCGCGCGAGTGGTTCGGCAAGCTCAACACTGAGCCGCTCGACGACTCTCAACACCTCGGCAACATCCGCCTCGAAGCCCTCACCGGCAGCGATGCCTCCAAGTCGATCGACATCCCTACGCCCGACAGCATGAAGGAACGCGCCTACCAACTCGTGAAGGCGTTGGCGAAGTCCAACCCACAGGGGCATTGGGAATTCTTCCTGACGAAAGATGGCAAAGCCCTCGATTGGGAAAAAGTGATTGTCTCGGGCGCCTCGCACGGCGCGACCTCTTCGGCCCGTTTCGGCATCGCGCAGAAGTGTGCGCGCATTGTGATGTTCTGCGGCCCGCGCGACCAGCTCGACGATTGGCAAGCACTGCCTTCGGCGACTCCCTCTAACCGTTTCTTCGGTTACAGCCACGTGCTCGACAGCGGCTGGAGCGGCGACCATTACCCGCGCTCCTGGTTGCTCATGGGCCTGAACAAGTTCGGACCCATCGTAAATACCGACGACGCGAAGGCCCCTTACGGCAACTCGCGCCGCCTAATCACGAAGTATGATGTCAAAGGCGACGCCAACAAAGCCCACGGCTTCGTCCAAGTCGGCAAGAACCCGCCCAAGGACGCCAAGGGCGGGCCGCTGCAGGAAGATGTCTGGCGCTACCTCTTCACTTCCTCGGTCGATGAAGTCGGTAAGCCGGTCCCGGCTGAGACCGAGACCCGCATGAATCTGCGCAAGCAGAAGTGAGCCCCCTTACCGAGGCTTGCCCTCGGACGGCTTTCTCCTGTTGGATGGTCTGATATCGCCGTGGCCATCCGCATCGACCTACTTACCCTCTTCCCGGCCATGGCCGACGGCTTCCTCCGGGAGTCCGTCATCGGCCGTGCCATTGAAAAGGGTACCCTCGGGTTCAAGGCCCACGACCTGCGTCAGTACTCGAAGGACAAGCACCGGAAGGTCGACGACATCCCGTATGGGGGTGGTCCGGGCATGCTGATGACCTGCCAGCCCCTTTTTGATGCCGTGGACGCCTTAGCCACCCCCGATTGCGAGGTCATCTACCTTTGCCCCGACGGGGAGCAACTGACCAACCCCTTAGCCCGAGAATTAGCGCAAAAAAGCCATTTAATCCTCGTTTCTGGACATTATGAAGGCATCGACCAGCGCTTCCGGGAGCGTAAGGTTACCCGCGAAATCTCGATTGGTGACTACGTTTTGACTAACGGAACCCTCCCGGCCTGCGTCCTAGTGGATTGCATCGGCCGGCAAATCCCTGGGGTCCTCGGCGAGGAAAACTCCTTGACTGGGGATAGCTACAACGGCAAGTTGCTCGCCTTTCCGCAGTACACCAGACCCGCTGTTTATGATGGTCTCGAGGTGCCCCCGGTCCTCCTAGGAGGACACCACGCCGAAATCGAAAAGTGGCGCCGGGCAAAGCAAATCGAGAAGACAAAGCAACGCAGGCCCGACCTACTGGAAGACCAAGAACACCAGCCATGAGCAACCATCCCCTCCTCCAATACGCCACCCAATCGCAGCTGAAGCCCGGCCGCGGTCACGACACTTTCAAGGTCGGTGATGGCGTCCGCGTCTCCACCAAGGTCCGCGAAGGCGACAAAGAGCGCACCCAGCTGTTCTCCGGCATCGTGATCTCCCGCAAGGGTGGAAGCGTCCAAGAAACCTTCACCGTCCGCCGTATCTCCTTTGGCGAAGGCGTTGAGCGCACCTTCCCGGTCCACTCCCCGAACATCGAGAAGATCGAAGTCGAGCGCGTGTCCCAGGTCATGAAGGCCCGCCTCTTCTACCTCCGCGACCGCCACGGTAAGTCCGCTACCAAGGTTAAGGAAAAGCGCTACGACCCGTCGGCTGCGGCCGAGGTCAAGTAAGCGCTCCCCGTGCCGACCAAAAGCCCCGCTTCCGGGGCTTTTTTATACCTGAAGATAAAGGCCTAGTATCTTAAACGACTGTAATCAGGCAAATCAACCTGCTGTTAATAAGTTACTTACCCTGCATAGAGTCGTTTCAGGTTCCCACAGGGTGGGCTTTAAGTTTTTTCTGAAAACGCCGCCTGCAGGCTTGACTCCCCCCTTCCCGCCTGCGTCTTTCCACATCCCTCGTTTGGCTAGCCCAAGCGTCCGGCAACCCCCTCCCTCTTCCTAACTACAATGCTTCGCATCCGCCTCCAACGCTTCGGTACCAAAAACGAGCCGACCTATCGCCTCGTCGTTGCCGAACAGAGCGTCCGCCGTGACGGTCGCTTCGTCGAAGTCCTCGGCCACTATAACCCTGGCGCCCGCGGTAAGGCCATCCCTCTCGTCATCAACGTCGAACGCGTCGACCATTGGGTCAAGCTCGGCGCCCAGCCATCCGATACCGCGAAATCGCTCGTGAAGCGTGCCCGTGGTGCCGCTGCCGCTGCTCCGAAGGCCTAAATCCCCTCTACACGGCGGAAACGCCCACCCTGACGACGTCA
Organism: uncultured Opitutia bacterium; assembly: GCA_903919185.1. GTDB lineage: Bacteria > Verrucomicrobiota > Verrucomicrobiia > Opitutales > UBA953 > UBA953. The sequence continues at coordinate 37,141 of CAIXHF010000178.1, forward strand.
CACCCTGCCCACCAGCAGGGTGTTTCGTTTGGCGGGGTCAGCGAGCCAGCTCAGTTGACCTTCGTCCAACCGCCTTCGCCGTTCTTCTCCAGCTTCTGAAAGCCCGCCTGCGCCAAGCGCTTATCGGAAACGGCCTGCTTCATGGCTCCTTCACCATAACGAATCGTCAAGCTCGGCGAAGCGAGGAGGCGGCGGCAGGCCTCCTTGGTGACCGGGTGCTGAGTGAAATCCGGCGCTTCCGTCGGCAGATCGACCTCAAATTCGTCACCCTCGGTGCCGTCGGCCTTGAGCACGATGTAACGTCGCAACGGCATGTTATTTCTTGGCGGTACGCGGGTCAAAAGCATCGCGCAAACCATCCCCGAGGTAACTGAGCGAGAGTAAGGTTCCCGCAAAGACGACCGAAGGGATGAACAGCAGCCAAGGGCACTGCTCCATAACGTCGGAACCTTCTTTAATCAGCATCCCCCAGGAGGTCATGGGCGACTTCACGCCGAGGCCCAGGAAGCTGACAAAGGCCTCGAGCAACATCACACCCGGGACGGTGAGGGTCGCATAGACCGCGATGGTTCCGGAGAGGTTCGGGAGGTAATGGCGCCGAATAATACCCCAGCGCGATTGCCCGAGGGAAACGGCCGCCTCAACGAATTGGCGGTTCTTCAGCGAACGCGTCTTGGTGCAAACGATGCGGGCCATCGTCAGCCAAGACACGCCACCCACCGCCAAGAAGATCATCCAGATATTCTGCCCAAAGATCACGGTGCAGAGGATGACGATGAGCGTCAGCGGGAGCGTGCTCACGATATCGACCACCCGCATGGCGAGGTCCTCGAACCGACCACCGATTTCCGCGGCGACGACACCGTAGATTACCCCGACGAACAGCGCGACGGTCGTGGCAATCAAGCCGACGGAGATGGAAATCATCCCGCCTTGCAGCAGGCGGGCGAGTAGGTCGCGCCCCAAGAGGTCCGTCCCCAACCAATGCGACGCACACGGGGCCACCGGGCCGAGCGCGAGGTCTTGCGCCTTGTAGTCGGGTAGCTGGTGCAGGGCCGTCAAGAGTGGCGAACTAAAGCAGAGGGCGGCGATGCCGACCAAGAACCACAGGGCGACCACCGGGGTGCGATCGCGCTGGAAGCGTTGCCAGCCGGTTTCGGTCGGAGCGGAGGCGTTGGTCACAGTGGAACTCATCGGCGGTCGCGCGCGGTGCGCGGGTCGAGGGCGGCCTTCGCGAGGTCGGCCACCAGGTTAAGGCAGAGTAAGGCGACCGCGTAGAGCAACGTCGTCCCGAGGATGACGGGGACGTCGCGGTTGATGATAGCGGTAACAAAGAGACGGCCGACGCCGGGGACGTCGAAGAGAGATTCAACGACAAAGGAGCCAGAAACCAAGGCGGCGGCGGCGGGCCCGAGGTAAGTGACGACGGGCAAAATGCCGTTCCGCAGCGCATGCACGAAACGCACTCGCATCGGCGACACGCCCTTAGCGCGCGCGGTGCGCACATAATCCAAGGTATAGACTTCCATGAGTTCACCGCGCGTCAAGCGCGCCAAGGGCGCAGCGGTGATCAGGCCCAAAGCCAGCGAAGGCAGCACGAGGTGGGTCACCGAACCCCAACCGCACGGCGGGAACCAACCGAGCTGGAGCGAGAAGACCAATGCGAGTAAAGGTCCGAAAACAAAGGACGGCACACAGATACCAATCAAAGCAAACCCCATGGGCACGCGGTCCATCCAGGTATTCGGACGGGACGCCGCGATCACCCCGATAGGGATGCCCACGAGGATCGCGATGAGCAAGGAAAGCGACCCGAGGATCACGGAGACCGGAATGCGCTCGCCGATGATCTGGTTCACCGTCCAGCCAGGGTACTTCATCGAAGGGCCCAGCGAGCCTTGGGCGAGGTTGCCGATATAGTTACCGAGTTGCACGGGGAGCGGCTGGTCGAGTCCGTAGTAGGCCTCGACCTGCTTCTTTACTTCCGCTGGCATCGGGCGTTCCTTATCGAACGGACCCCCGGGCACCGCATGTGCTAAAAAAAAGGTGGTGACGACCACGACCAAGAGGACAGGGATCATTTCAGCCAGCCGCTTGAGGACGTAGAGAAACATCGGGGCGAGGCCAGCGTGGGACGGACGAGGTGGGTTGCAAGCCTGCGGGACTAAGGCTGCTTATCTTTGGCCGCCTGGGCACGGCGCTCCATTTCCTCAATGGATAGAGCAGCCGGGAGGCCATTCGCCTCCGCCCGCACCCAACCCATGCGGGCGGACAAGGCTTCCAGCTCCTTGGCGTTTAGCTTGCCCTCCGCCTTCAGGCGGGCCTGACGCTCGGCGCTATCACGCTCCATCTGCGCTTGGGCATCATTCTGCACGTGGGACTTAAAGGTCCCACAGCCCGCAAGCATCAGTGCCCCGGCGAAGGTGAGTAGGGTCTTCATCCGCGCAGATTAATCAGCGAGGTGAGTGGGGCTCAAGAGTGTGCAAGCCGGGGGCCGGCCAAACCAATATCGGCGATGGGCGACGAAATCATAAAGTGCGTCCGCCAAAAATGTGGGCGCCCAGGCGAGCGACCAGGCCAAGAGTCCCCAACCGCCCCCCAAGCACCGCAGCATGTATAAAGCGGCGGTCGACCGAACCAGCCGCTGCGAGCCGACCCAAGCCACGACCGTCCCCTGATCACCCCCGGGGGCCTCGCCGAGGATGCGGGCAGTCTCCCCGGTGTTCGTAGCGAAAACCATGGCCCCACAGGTATCGCGGGCCGAGAACCATTGAGCCGCCCGATTGCACAAAGCACAGTCTCCATCAACCAAGACGATGATAGGGAGAGCCTCCATGCTCCCTGAATGAGCCAAAATTGACGGGGAGTGAAGGCCTTTCGGCGTTTCCAGGCCCGAACCACTAAAAGCGAGGGAAAGCGCTTGTCACGGGAGCCTCGGACTGCCAAATAAACCCTTCCTACTGGCCGGAAGGGTATCCAAGTGGCTAAAGGTCGCGGACTGTAAATCCGTTCAGCTTCGCTGTTCGTGGGTTCGAATCCCACCCCTTCCACCAGCAGGACAAGTTTGACGACGCCCCCGACTCCGGGGGCGAAATCGTTAAATCCGCGTTGACTCCGAGGGCCGCCCACGGCTTCCCTACTGACACACATGGCCAACATCAAAGCTAACCAGAAGAGCATCCGTCAGACCGCTGCTCGCGCCGCCCGCAATAAAATCGTCCGCACCCGCCTCAAGGGCCTCGTCAAGGGCTTCGTCGCTGGCGCGGCTTCCGCCAGCCCTGCCGCCGTGGCTTCCGCCGCCGACAAGGCCGCTAAGACGGGCGTCATCCATCGCAACAAAGCGAACCGCATCAAGGCTCGCCTCGCGAAGAAGCTGGCTGCCGCCAAGAAGTAAGAGATGCCTTACGGGCCTCTCCACAACCCCGCCGTCTGAGACGCCGGGGTTTTTTGTTTTAGGATGAGCCAGCTCCCTTCCTCCATCGGCTTCCCGTCGGGAGTCTTCGGCGTGGCGCCCTTGCGGCTCGACGTTCTCACGCACGGGCCAGGCTGGGTCGCCCTCAACAAGCCAGTCAATTTGCCCAGCGACGACCATCCCTGGCAGGAAAACGCCGCCCACTTAGTCGGCGAACTCCGCGTCCAACTTGAACTAGAGAAACCCGAGATCGTTAAGCTCGGGCTGAAAGAGCCCGCCGTGGCCTTCGGTCCGGAGCCGCAAGTCTCCGGGTTGCTCATCCTCGCAGATCGGGCCAGTACGCTCGCCGCGTGGCGCGAGGCCATCGGGTCGTTTCAACTTAACTTTACCTACGAGTTCATCGCCCGGACCGAAGAGGCCCCCGCCGAAGGCGGGCTCTGCGACCTGCCGCTGGGCATGGACGACACGCGCGGGCGCGCTTTCGTCTCGCATCGCCTCGGCAAACAAGCCGAGACGACCTTTCACGGGGGCGAGCTTTTCAATCGTTGGCGTCGCTGGACTGCGACCACGCGCTTCCCGCGCCGCGACCAGGTTCGCGCCCACGCCAATGAATGCGGACTGCGTATCGCCGGCGAACTCGAATACGCCCGCTCCGGCCGCGTGACGCTCACCGATACGACCCGCCGGGGCCGACTCAACAAGGGCGAAGATAAGCCCTTGCATCGCTGCCTGCTCCTCCATCTCGGCCGGATTCAAGGCCTCGTGGCCGGCGTCCCGATTGACTTGACCGCCCCGCTCCCCGACGACTTCGCAACAGTGGTGAAGCGCCTCGGCAAAGCCGGTTAACTGCGGGGGAAATCCTTACGAAAGATATCCCGCGTGCGCACGTAGCCGTCGGGGCTATTCATGCGCCCGACCGGCGCATACTGCGCATAGTCTACCCGCCAGGTCACTGGATCGGCGATGCCCGCCCGCACATGCGCCAAAAGAATTTCCACGACGACGACGCGGTTCTCGCCATACTTCCTGATATCAAGCACGCGGCACTCCAAAGCGACGGGGCAATCGACTAAGATAGGTGGACGGACCCGCTCCGCGGGACGCGTCGCCAGACGCTCGCGGTCGACTTCACTCTCCCCAGGCGGCAACGATCGCGCACACGCCACCATCCGGTCAGCCATCGGCTCATCACAGAGATGAATCACACACTCGCCATTTGCTAGTAGGTTGGCCGCGGTATCCTTCGGCGTGCCGTCAGCGCGGTCGCCTGGCGCCAATACAGCCAGCGGGGGCTCTGTGCCCATGACGTTAAAGAATGAGAACGGCGCTGCGTTGACGACGCCTTGGGCGTCGATCGTCGTGACCAGCGCAATGGGCCGCGGAACCACCAGGCCCGCCAGTAGCTTGTAGGCTAGGGCGCCCGGGTGCGCCGCCACATCGAAGCGCACGGCGTCCATCCTAGACCCGCGGCGGGTCCTCGCCGGCGTGCGAGGTGATGGCCTCCCGCCGGAGGTAATCCTGCCGGTAGGACATGAAGAGGTAGATGACGACGCCCACGCAGATGCAGGAGTCGGCGATGTTGAACGCAGGGAAACGATAGCCCGGCAAATGGACGTCGATGAAGTCAATCACGTGGTCCCCGAAGAGACGGTCGTGCACGTTGCCCAGCGTACCCCCGACGAAGAGGCCGAAGGCCAACTGGCCGCCGGCCAGCTCGCGCATCAGCGGGTGGCGCCAACGCCAAACCAAGGCCAAGACCGCCACCGCCAAGAAGACGAGGAACGGACGGACGTCATACTGAGCCCCCAAGCCCCAAGCCGCCCCTTTGTTCCCGACATGGACGATCCAAAGCCAAGGGAAGATTGCGATGGGGGAGCGCTCGGGACTTTCAGAGAAGTAATAGACCCAGTCGTTTTCGAACCGGAGCGGAAAGAGCCGCTCGATGTACAGCTTCGTCAGGACGTCGGTCACAAAAGCCACGACCGCCACCGCCCAAAAGGTGCCGTACGCTCGCAGACGCGAGGGACTGAAGAATCCGGTGCTCAAGTCTCGGGCTGATCGTCTTCACCGCCGCCACCACCGGTACCGAAGCCGACTTCATCGCCGATTTCGCCGAGCGGACTACCGCCCCGCCGACGATGTGCCCGGCGGTTACGTTCAAGCTCCTTCTGGCCTTCCAGCGAGTAGCGGGTGAACGGCACCGCCATCAGACGCGCGTGTGGAATGACCTTATTAGTGATTTCGCAGATGCCGTACTTACCCGACTTAAGGCGCTCGATGGCGTCCGCGATTTCCTTCAGCGCTTCCTGTTCGTTGGAAATGAGGGAGAGCGCAAAGTCGCGGTCCGCCGTGTCCGTGCCGGCGTCGGCCAAGTGCTGGGAGTAGCCCGAGAGGTCGCCGGCGTCATCTTTACCGTTCTTCTTGAGAGCCTCTTCGGAGTGGAAGGCCAAACCCTTCTGGATGACTTCACGCATGGCGGTTAGCAGGTGGTAATAGCGGCGAAGTTTTTCGGGGATCTGCTTGGACTCATCAACCATCCCGCCGCCCTTGCGGAACGGGTTGACCCCGCCGAGCAGGTCAGCAATCGAAGCGGCCGCGATGTTATGCGACTTGTGACCCTTATCCCGGGCCGCAGTGGCGGCTTTTTCGCGCGCCTTGCGCTCTTCTTCGGGCACCCAGAGGTTCAACTTGGAACCTTCGCGTTTACGGCCCTTCATATGCTCGAGGACATCAGCAAAGGTAAAGAATTGCAGCTTGGGGCGTACCGGAGCATCGGGCGTACCCACCTGGTCATGCATACCGCGATGCTTATCCAGGAGCTGCTTCTGCTTCTCGTGCTCCGCCTTGGTCTTAACCTGATTCTTCGCGCCCTTACCGGGCTTGACGGCCTTGGGTGCGACGACGGGACCCTTCGCACCCTTGGCCGGGACAGCGACGGGCGCAGGCTTACCCGCGGGCTTACCAGCCTTCACCGGTGGGGTCTTGATGGGAGGCGTCACCTTGGTCGCAGGCTTGGTCGGCACGGACGTCTTCTTGGAAGCAGGTGGAGTTACCTTGGCCGCGGGCTTCTGGACCGGCTTAAGGGGAGTCTTGGCCTTGGCGGCGGACTTGGCGACAGGCTTCGCGGCAGACTTGGAGACAGCCTTGGCGGCGGGTTTCTTGGGGGCGGGTTTCTTGGACATGAAGAGTGGTGGTTAGGATTGCGGGTACTTGGCGGCGAGGGCGGCGCGGCACCGTGGGGATACCATACCGTATTTCCCGGCGTCCACAAGCGTAGGCACCCAGCGCCATGACCTCGGGCACTTTACCCCAGAAGCATGGTCGACGGCAAATGCCAGCGGGGCCTGCGGTTGGGGCTGCAGCGTGACGGCCGAGACGATCCAAAGCTCGGTTAAAAGGCCCGCATGCTGGGAAAGGATGGCGAAATCAGGGTCGGCCGGGTCACCCGTAACGGTGACGGCGGCTTCCAACGACTGGCCGATTTTCTTCTCCTGCCGGAGGCGCTCCATGGGGACGTTGACCTGGGCGGCCAAGGCTTGGATGGCGGCGACAGCGGTATGGGCGGCTAAACCAGAGGCGTCTTCCCAAGCCGCGTCGACGACGGGCCAGTCTTGCAGGTGGATACACGTGGCGTCGATATACTCGGTGCGCGCGTGCAAGTGCGACCACGCTTCATCCGCCGTGAACGGCACAAAGGGCGCGATGAGTTTCAGGTAGGCGCGCAACACGAGGTCAAGCGCGGTCTGCGTCGAACGGCGCAAGGGGTCGTTCGGCGCGGTCGTGTAGAGGCGGTCCTTGACGACGTTATGGTAGGTCGCCGAGAGCGTGCCCGTCGTGAAACCAGCCAAGGCGGCGGCGGCGCGGTGAAACTCGTTGCGCTCGCAGGCGTCGGTGACTTCGCGGATGAGCTGGGCGGTCTCGACGAGGACCCAGCGGTCGATCGGCGTCAACTGCACGACCGGGAGCGCATCCTTGGCGGCATCGAAGTCGAAGAGATTGCCGAGTTGGTAACGCAGCGAATTGCGCATCCCGCGATACTGGTTCGAAATGGTCTCGAAGATAGCGTCAGAAATCGGGATATCGCTCTGGTAATTTTCCGAGGCGACCCAGAGGCGCACGATATCGGCGCCGTATTTTTTGACGTAGTCATCGGCGGTCTGCGGCTTACCACTGGGGTTGTCAGACTTCGAAATCTTCTGGCGCTTCTCGTTGACGACGAAACCGTGCGTGAGGACGGCACGATAAGGCGCCGTGCCCTTGACGGCGATGGCGGTCCAGAGGGAGGACTGGAACCAACCGCGATGCTGGTCGGAGCCTTCGAGGTAAAGGTCTGCGGGCCAATGGAGGTCCGGATGGAGGGCGCAAACGGCCAAGTGGCTGGAGCCCGAATCAATCCACACGTCGAGCGTGTCGGTACCCTTGCGGAGATCTTTCGGCCAAGCGGCCGGCACGGGAGCGCCGGCGAGGACTTCCGCGACGGAGGAGGCCCACCACCAATCGCCGCCGTGGGTGGCGACCTGCGCGGCGACATACCGGACGATGCCGGCATCGAGGAAGGACTCGCCGGTCGATGGCGAGTAGAACGAAGGAATCGGCACGCCCCAAGCGCGCTGGCGCGAGATGCACCAATCGGGACGGCCTTCGAGGGCGGCGCGGATGCGATTCTCGCCGCTAGCGGGAATCCATTTCACCTGGCCGACGGCAGCGAGGGCCTTAGCCCGCAGGCCACCGCGATCGAGGCCGACGAACCATTGGTCGAGGGCCCGGAAGACGACCGGTGACTTGGAGCGCCAGCAGTGCGGGTATTGGTGTTCGAAGCTCTGCGACTTCAAGAGCGCCCCCTTTTCCTTGAGCAAGCCCAGGACGGCGATGTTGGCCGGGTTCTTACCGTCCGTCTCAAGCACGGTCACGCCCACCAAGGAGGCCGGCACTTGGCCGTCGTCGGCGTAGGTACCATCATCGCGAACCGGGCAATAGGGCTCGAGGCCGTATTTATTGCCGGTCTGGAAGTCTTCGAGGCCGTGGCCCGGGGCGGTGTGGACGCAACCCGAACCAGCGTCCGTGGTGACGTAGTCGGCAAGCACGACCGGCGCGGGGCGCGCGATGAAGGGGTGCTGCGACTGCAGGCCTTCGAGGGCGCGGCCCTTCACGCGGAAACCATCGGTCGCCCCTTCGAGGCCACACTCGGTGACAAAGGCATCGCGGCGGGCGGCGGCCACGAGGAACGAGCGGTCGCCGTGGCGGACCTCCACGTATTCAAGTTCCGGATGCACGGCGATGGCGAGGTTGGCGGGCAACGTCCACGGGGTGGTCGTCCAGATGACGACGGCGAGCGGGTGCGCCGGGGCGAGGCCCTTCGCCGCCGGATCGGCGACGGAGAAGGCGACCCAGATGGAGTGCGAACGCTTGGTCAGGTATTCGATCTCGGCCTCCGCCAAAGCCGTCTGGCAGGGGATGGACCAATACACCGGCTTCTTGGAGCGGTAGACGAGGCCTTGTTCAACGAAACTGCTGAAGCCCTTGAGGATCTCGGCCTCGTAAGCGGGGTCCATGGTGCGGTATTCAGACTTCCAATCGGCCAGGATACCGAGCCGGCGAAACTGCCCGCGCTGCTTCTCGATATAAGCGGCGGAGAATTCGGCGCAGGCCTTGCGCACGCCGAGGGCATCGAGCGACTGCTGCTTCGCCTGCAGTTCCTTCATCACCTTATGCTCAATCGGTAAACCGTGGCAGTCCCAACCAGGGACGTACGGCGTCCGGAACCCGCGCATGGACTTGAAGCGCAGGATCGCATCCTTGAGCAGTTTATTTAACGCGGTGCCGATGTGGACGTCACCGTTGGTGAAAGGCGGGCCATCGTGGAGCACGAAGGCGGGCTGGGCGGCGGCACGCTGCTGGATGGCAGCGTAGAGACCATTCTTCTCCCAGTGGGCGATGCGCAGCGGCTCGCGTTCGGCCAGACCGGCCCGCATGGGGAAATCGGTCGCGGGCAGGTTAAGGGTATCCTTGAGCTCTTCGGCCATATTGACGGTGAAATGTGGTAGGTTGACCCGGTTAGGCAATACCCTGCCGGGGCGGGCAGGGTGAACGGCCTGACGGGCGTGGCAAGGGCGGAGATATCCGCCCCAAAAACGCTAAAAAACCGGGGTGGGCGGGGCGAGATTGACAGGCGAGGCGAGAAAGGCACCAATGAGTTCCCATGGACAACAACATGAAGCCCAAGTTAGTCACCAAATGGGGGGTCATCATCGACCTCACCCTGACCGTTACTTTCTACTTTTGGATGGCCACGATACTAAAGAAGCACGTGCCTTGGGTCGAAGCTGGCGAAACCACCGTCTGGGCGGGTGCCCTGCTCGCCTCGGCCTGCCTCTCGGGCGTACTCTGGATGGCCCTCAGCCTTTTCCGCGTCACCTTAGCGGACCAGATGCTGCCTAAGGATATCTCGGATAAGCAGGGTCGCTAAGCGTCACCCGCTTCCCTGCAAAGGCCAGCCACACGCTGGCCTTTTTTATTTTAAGTTCGGCTCAATCAAGACGCCTTGGATTTCCTTCCGCATTACCTCAGCCTCGCGGACCTCTTTCTGAAAATCGGCCCAGATGGCATCGAGCTCTTCGGGCGAAGACTTTGGAAACCGCTCCAGCCACGCCCCCAAAGTACGCCAAGCATTATGGTAGACTGGGTTCTGCCGGAGGATCTCCCGGCGAAGCACCAAGAGTCGCGCCTCCATGCCCTGCCGCACGCCCACGGCCTCGCGCTGCCGCACAACCTGCGGGCCAGTCAGGACGATATCGCCCGCGCCGAGGTCGAAGACAAACCGAGCGGCATCATCCAAGGCTTCCGCGGACTCACGCATCCCTAGGCTCACGGGACTACGCGACAGGAGCAGGTTAGCGCGGGCGGCCAGCCACCATTCCTCCTCGGACTTCGCCAACGTCGCTAAAATTTTCCGCGTGTCGCGCCCCTGCGCCGCCGCGATGAGCACACGCGTCTGCTCAGCGGAGACGCCGACATCATGGCGGAGTGCTCGCCAAAAAAGGAAAGCTTCCCGCTCCGCTGCCTTGCCTTGGAGGATATCCGCTAGGCGCGCGGGGGCGGCCGAGCGGCCTTCACGATACCAGAAATCGACCATGGCCGGACGCAACAGTGCGCGGGTCTCGCTCGCCAAAGCCTGGGCCACCCATGGCTCGCTGGCCGTCAAGGGCTGCCCAGCCGCAAAAGCTACCCGGCCCACCCAAGTGCGGGCCGCGGCTTCCGAGGCCCGCTCGGCCGCGGCCTCAGGGTTGGCGAGCCGGAGCGAGACAATGACTTGGCCGGCCTGAGTCCGCACACTGACATCTGGCTGCCCAGGCAGGTCGACGATTTCCAAACGGCCTTTCGCTTGGGGTACGCCATTAACGACTCCAGGGATAGCCGGGATGGCCAACACTTGCTGCGTGTAACGTTCGAGGGCGGAGCAATGCACCGCGACAAAACTGACTTCGGCCAGTTCATGGCCGAGGACGACGGCTAGGCCGCCCTCATTGGCAAAAATACGTGGAGCCTCCGGCACAGGCGCCGCGACGGGCTCGCCCGCCGCCAGGAAAACCCACGTCGCCAAAAGGCTCAGCATCGTATCACGGGCCCGTGAAGTGGCTTTCATCGACCTCGACCGGCTCGCCGCCAGAAAGGTGCAGCGGTTCGCCTAAAGGCGTCTGGTCGTTCTTCCAAATTTCCACCGTCGCGGGCGCATCGGGCTCCGGCGAGATCCACTGCCAGCGACCGATACCGAGGAAGGTCATGAGCTGGCCTTTGTCTTGGCTGAGGCCTGGGCCCGTGCCACGGACATACGGCTTGTTGCCGATACCAATCATCAAGTTGATCGTCACTGCCGTGCCGGCAGCGGCCGAAGCGGAAGCAGGCGAGGTGGACTCGACCGCAACTTCGTCGTCCGAGGTCTCTTCTTCGTCTTCAATCGCTTCTTCTTCCTCCTCGTCAGTGGCTACTTCAACCGGAGTCGCGCCCGGTGCTTTCACGGCCTCCGGCTCTTCGTCGGAAAGCGACGACGGGCTAGGAGCGGAGGCGGCGGGCGGGTTTGCCTGCAAAGACTTTACTTCGGCCTGAACGGACTCGAGCGCTTCGCTCAGCTTGTCGGTGGCGGCGGCCGCCTTCTGGCCGGACTTCTTAAAATCTTCGCGGAGTTTCTTGAGGTCGTCGGCCACGGCGGCCTGCTGCGCCCCGACGTCGGTGCGCAGGGCCTTTATCGCCTCGGCGGCCTCGTCCACGTCCGCCACGGAAGCGCGGACGGATACGGCCAAGGCTTCGACCTGCGTAGTCAATTCTTCGACGGCTTCCGGCTTTACGGAACTGCCGCTAGCGGCCACCGCGGCCTCCAAGACTTTTGCCTTAGCTTCTAAGGCAGTGATAGCGGACTTGAGTGCGTTGAGTTCAGCGGAGGCCCGTTGGGCGACAGCCGCAGCGGCGGCTTCACCAGCCTGACGGGCAGTGACTTCAATTTCGCCGACGCGACGAGAAACCGCTTCGGTGCCCGCACGGAAATCGTCGCGCAGACCATCAATCTCGGCGGCCAACGCCGTCCGTAAACGTGCCTGCTCGGCGAGACGCTCCCGCTTGTCCCCGCCATCCATCAACACCGGGACGACGACGATGAGCGAAGCACCCAAGATGCCGAGTACGGCCAGGAAGGCCTGCAGCCCGTCCCGGGGATTCAGGTCGAGGCACAGGATGGCGATGACGGCGATGAAGTCGGCCGCCACTAAGTACCATTTTTCTTTGAGGATTTTTTCGAGGTCGCGGTTCATGGGGTGGGGTTGGGGTAAAGGGAAACTCAACGCGGGCGCTCGACGAAGCCGACCTTGCGGTTGACCTTAGACATCGTCCGGTAGGCCGTGGCTTGGGCCTTTTCAGCGCCAGACTTGAAAATCACGTTCAGCGCTTCGCGGTCTTTAATGAGTTCGTCGTAGCGTAAGCGAACTGGGTCGAGGGTCGCGACGACCGCATCGGCGACGGCCTTCTTAAAATCTCCATAGCCCTTGCCCGCGAACTCGGCGGTGAGGGTCGGGACATCGCGACCCGTGCAGGCCGAGAGGATGGTAAGGAGGTTTGTAACGCCGGGCTTATCTTCGCCCGGGCGCACCTCGGAACCCGAGTCGGTCACCGCGGACATAAACTTTTTGCGGATCTCTTCGGGCCGGTCCGTGACGTAGACCGTGGAGGACTGATTGAGGTCGGACTTCGACATCTTCGCCGTCGGGTCCTGCAGCGACATGATGCGCGAACCCACCTTAGAGATGAACGGGGACGGGACCTTAAAGGTCTCCGAATAGCGGTGGTTGAACTTCTCCGCCAAGTCGCGGGCCAGCTCAAGGTGCTGCTTCTGGTCGTCGCCCACCGGCACTAGATCCGCATTATAAAGGAGGATATCCGCCGCCATCAGCACGGGATAGAAGAGGAGGCCCGCATCGATCGACTGCTGCTTCTTGGCCTTATCTTTGAACTGGGTCATGCGCTCCAACTGGCCCAAAGGGCACAGGCAGCCTAAAATCCAGGCTAGTTCCGTATGACCAATGACATGGGACTGGGCAAAGAGATGGCTCCGGGCGGGGTCGAGGCCACAGGCCACATATTGGGCTAGGCAGGAGTAGGTATTATCCCGGAGTTGGGCCGGGACGTGGGCGACCGTGATGGCGTGCTGGTCAACGATCCCGAAATAGCACTCATAGTCGTCCTGCATCCGACCCCAATTCAGGACGGCTCCGAGGTAATTCCCCAAATGGAGGCGTCCCGTCGGCTGGGCGCAGGTCAGGACCACCGGCTTGGCGGGCTTTTTTTCGGCTATTTCGCTCATTCCTCTGGTCGCCAGCGTGGCAAGGCACAGGCTGGGCATCAAGCGGATAGGGATGTCACTGACGCTTGAAATGGCGGATTCTTCCGCCTAGATAAAACAACGCTCCTCCCCTCCTTCCCCATGTTCCTCGCTCAAGTCGCCCCCGCGATCGCTCCGACCGCCGTCAACTCGGCCAATAAGTTCTACATCATCGGTGACCTCGACGCCGTAAAGCCGGACATCCCCCCGAGCTGGACGGACCTCATCCTCCACAACCTGGGCTACATCGCCTTGGCATTCGTCATCGGCTGGGTCGCCAAGAAGGCCCTCGGCTGGGCCGCGCCGAAGTTCGAACAAAGCCCTATCGCTGAGGCCGCC